>JBILXT010000400.1:0-6425 GCA_044378235.1 Planctomycetaceae bacterium | reverse complement strand
GATGTCGGAATCGATCCATGATTCAGCAACTCCTGGGGTCCCGAAAATCCGTTCGGGAGTTAGCAAAAAACCGCGTGCTGGAGTCTAACAGGAATCGGCAATTGGGGTAAAGATTCAACTGAACGGCAAAAATGCAGTCAGACCTGCCAAAGAACCGGTGGCCGACGGTTGCCCTCAGTAAATTGGGCTGTCATCATCCGAGAGCTGAACGGCATATACAAAACCGGGACAGGCACCCTGCTCGGTGGTTGTCCTTTTCTGATTTCCAGATCCGGGCCGATGCCAGCCCCGGTTTAGCCAGGACTCAACGTTGGATTCAGGTCCGCCTCATCCCGCCGACTCTTTTTGCCAGGATTATTGAAGAACGCTATGAAAACTCGCCTCTTTGCCATGATGTTTCTGGAGTTCTTCATTTGGGGGGCGTGGTTGCCGCTGATTTTCGGTTACCTGCCGGGCCTCGGCTTTACGACCGCACAGCAGTCCTGGATTCTGAACGCGTTTCCGATTGCTTCGATTATCGGAATGTTCTTCAGTAACCAGTTTGCTGATCGAAACTTCTCGGCTGAGCGATTTCTGGCATTCAGCCATCTTGTCGGTGGGCTCGCGATTCTGGGCCTGGCATTTACCAAATCCTTCTGGCCATTCTTTGGCCTGATGTCCCTGCACTGTTTGCTGTACGTTCCAACGATCTCCATTACAAATTCGATCGCCTTTGCGAACATGAAGGACGCTCAGAAGGAGTTCGGGATTGTGCGAATGGGTGGGACGATTGGCTGGATTTTTGCCGCCTGGCCGTTCACCTTTATTCTTGTGGATTGGGCGAAGGTTGACGCCGCGAAGCCAGAGGGTTTTGTAGCGTGGCTGGGGGCCGTTCTGGCAAACGGACTCACGGGTGAGCCATTGCAGGATGCCACGAAGTGGACCTACATCGTGGCCGGAGTCGCTTCGCTGGTCTTGGCTGCATTCAGTCTGACGCTGCCGCACACTCCTCCGAAAGCCGCTGTTGAAGGGGAAGCTCAGTCTCTGGCCTGGTTGCAGGCTGCGAAGTTGTTGAAGCACCCGTTTGTGTTGATTCTCTGGATCGTCGCCTTTATCGATTCATTCGTGCATAACTGCTACTTCAACTGGACAGGCACATTTCTCTCCAGCAAAGAAGTCGGCATTCCCGGTAACTGGGTGATGCCCGTCATGAGTATTGGCCAGATTGCAGAAATCCTGACGATGTTTGTACTGGGAGCAACGCTGAAAGCCCTGGGCTGGCGTACAACGATGATCGTTGGAGTTCTGGGACACGCTCTGCGGTTTGCTGTTTACTCGTTCATGCCTCAGAAAGAACTGATCATTGTTGTTCAGATCGTTCACGGGATCTGTTACGCATTCTTCTTTGCGACTGTTTACATCTTTGTGGACGAGCATTTTCCAAAGGACGTTCGATCCAGCGCGCAGGGTTTGTTTAATGTGATGATTCTCGGCGTTGGTGCTTTGGTGGCGAATACGGTCTGTCCTTACCTGATGCAGGAAGTGTATACCAAAGACGGAGTGATTGATTTCCACGGTCTGTTCCTTGTGCCGATGGGAGCAGCAATTGTGGCCTCTCTGGCGATGGCACTCTTCTTCCATCCTCCGAAGATCAATGCCGTCGCGTCGGGGACTCCTGTTACCGGTCATTGACAGTTCTGGAGAACACCGTGCAACGGACGCATGAGGTTGAGCAGATGGAGTTAGCAGCAGCGGGAACGAAAGAAGCGGCATTCAACGCACTTTCGTTCCTGCCGTTCGTGGCCAGCCTCACGACTCATCCGGTGATGATCTCGGATGTCGATGGCGGCACGGTGTGGGTCAATGATGCATTTACTCGGCTCTCTGGCTGGCCACTTGATGAAATCGTCGGACTGAAGCCTCGTGAGTTTTTGCATGGCCCGAAAACGGATCCCGCTGTCGTTCGCCTGATTTACGATAATGTCACTGATCGCAAGGGATTTCAGTGCGAGATCCTGAACTACAAACGTGATGGCAGCATTTTCTGGATCGCACTGGATGCTCAGCCGATCATAGATCAAAGCGGTCAACTGATTGGGTATCTCTCGGTTCAGAGTGACATTTCCGATCGCAAGCGATTCGAAGCTGCGCTGCTGCGAGAACACTGGTTGCTGGAAACCGTCAGTGTTTGTCTCAGCAAGTACATTTCAACCGATGATCCTCGCATCGCTTTCGAAGATCTGCTGGTGCGTTTGCTTGAGCTGACTTCAAGCCAATATGGATTCATCGGTGAAGTGTGCTACAGCGACTCTGGAGCCCCATGGCTACGCACTTTGGCGCTGTCGGATATTTCATGGGACGAGGCGACGCATCAGCTTTATGAAGACAATGCAGCAAAAGGATTTGAATTCAGGAACCTGAAGACGCTTTTTGGCGAAGCTCTCCGGACCGCACGTCCAGTCATCAGCAATTCGCCATCCACGGATGAGCGACGCGGCGGAATCCCAGCGGGACATCCTCCTCTGAATCAGTTTCTTGCTCTGCCCATTCTTCGCGACAAACTCCTCGTGGGGCTCATTGGGATCGCCAATTGTCCGGATGGTTATTCAGAAGCCGATGTGACTTTTCTCCAGCCGCTGGTCACGGCGATCGGCCAGCTCATCGATGCTCATCGTCGGGACATTCAGCGTCGTGAGACGGAGCGTTCACTGCGTCAAACCGAAGAATGGCTGGAAGAAACCGGGCGAGTGGCTGAAGTCGGAGCGTGGCAGGTGGATTTGTCCACGATGATGCTGCGCTGGTCTGCGCAGACATTCCGGATGCATGAGGTGCCCGAAGACTATGTGCCCACGGTTGAAGCGGCCATCAATTTCTACGCCCCGGAAGCGCGGCATTTGATTCGTGAGGCTGTCACAAAGGCCATTCAGGATGGCACACCGTGGGACCTCGAATTGCCCTTTATTACTGCAAGGGGGCATCATCGCTGGATGCGTGCGATTGGTCATGCCGCCCTGGAAGATGGCCGAATTGTGCGACTGTTCGGCTCGTTTAAGGATATCACGGAGCGTCGCAGAATCTCGGAGGAGCAAGCTCGTCTGCAGGATCAGGTCACTCGATCCCAGCGCATGGACTCCGTCGGCCGGCTTGCCGGTGGGATCGCGCACGACTTTAACAATATGCTGGCGGTGATTCTGGGCCATTCAGAAATGATGTTGCTGGATGAAACGCTGCCGTCAAAGTACAAGGTTCATCTCAAGGCCATCCAGACCGCCGGACATCGATCAGCGGCGATGACGCAGCAACTCCTGACGTTTGCACGACGGCAAAACGCTTCGCCTCAGAAGATCAATATCAACAAAGCCGTTGAACGGATGCTGGATTTGTTGCGAAAATCCATGGGAGAAAAGATCGAAGTCGAGTGGATGGCGGGGGAAGGAACCTGGACGGTGAATATCGATCCCGTTCAGCTGGATCAGATCCTGGCCAATCTCTGCATCAACTCGCGCGATGCTATTTCGGACCACGGCCGGATCATGCTGTCGACTCGAAATGAGACGTTGCGGACAACTCGCAAGTTTCGCACTCAGGAGGTGCGCCCCGGGAAGTATGTCATCCTTTCGGTCTCAGACAATGGCTGCGGAATCAGCGAAACCACGCTGGCACATCTGTTTGAACCTTACAACACAACCAAGCCCGCGGGTGATGGACCAGGCCCGGGACTGGGGCTGGCCACCGTTTATGGCATCGTCAATCAGAACGGTGGCGCGATTGATGTGGAAAGCAGTCCTGAGACCGGAACAACGTTCAGGATTTATCTGCCAAGACTCGGTGGCCCGGAGAAAGAAAGTCTTGCTGCGACTGACGGTGCGGCCGTCCCCAAAGGCGGCACTGTTCTGCTTGTGGAAAATGAGCCGGCCATGCTGAAGATCGGCAAGCTATCGCTGCGTCAACTGGGCTACAAAGTGGCCGTCGCAACAACGATTCAGGAAGCGGTGCAAAAAATCCAAACTCAGGGCTCATCGATTGATGTCGTCCTGACGGACGTCGTACTGGATGGTGGAAACGGCTGGAGCCTCGCTCGCGAGATTCATGAAATCGCCCCCGCTGTGCGATTCGTATTTATGTCAGGACTTGGGGACCATCTCGCGACAGAACAGGGGATATCCAGTCACCCGTTCAAGATTTTGGCCAAGCCGTTTGATCTGCAGCGATTGTCAAACGCCGTCCGGGAAGCCGTCAGCCTGGAGTAACCTTGAAACAGGGGCCATCGAGAATTGCTCGACAATGACTGAAATCTGGTTCAACGTGAAATCATGTGCGCTAAGATGCCAGGTGGAGATCCCTGCGATTAATCCTGGAAGGATGCCAGAGGGTAGCCGGTGGTCGCCGACAGGCGCACCACCGGTAACTGAGCGCGAACCCAGCCCATCCTGAAGGGATGACAGATTCCGCATGCTGGCACCTATTTCAGGCAACGCTGTGAAGCATTTTTGGGGAGAAATCGCGTGATTTTACCCGGAACGAGTTTCACAACAAAGCCTGGGGTCGCCGCGTTGCGGCGCACCCAAGGTAGGAAAATTGAGATATCACCGAACCCTAACGAGGTTCCACAACGTCTGATGCTCGCACGCAAAACTCGCATTCGTGATGTGGAACCCCGTTGGGGTTCATGGGGTTCTGTGGTTGTTTTCCTGGGGTGCGCCGTTATCACGGCGACCCCAGGCTTTGCAGTGAAACCCCGTTGGGGTTGAGTGTCCCTGCAGAGATGTTTGGCCCTGCCGCACAGTGACCGAAATCTCGCTCAGGCGAGAATCTCGTTGATCACTTCGCCATGCACATCGGTCAGACGAAAATCTCGACCGGCGTATCGGAACGTCAGTTTCTTGTGGTCGAAACCCAGACAATGAAGCATCGTCGCATGCAGATCGTGAACGCTGGTCGGTTTGTCGACCGCTTTGAAGCCGATATCGTCAGTTGCTCCGTAGACGGTTCCGCCCTTAATTCCACCGCCAGCCAGCCACACACTGAAACCCCAGTGATTGTGGTCGCGACCGGATTGAGGTTTGCCGTCTCCGGATAGTTCCACCGTTGGCGTCCGTCCGAATTCGCCGCCCCAAAGAATCAGAGTATCCTCGAAGAGACCTCGTTGCTTCAGATCCGTCATCAACGCTGCGATCGGCTGGTCGATTTGTCCGGCAAGGTTTCTGTGAGTCGCCTCGATCCCTGCATGATTGTCCCATGGCTGTCCAGCACCATGCCAGAGTTGAACATAACGCACGCCTCGTTCCAGCAGACGGCGGGCAATGAGTGTCTGTCGAGCGTGAATTCCTTCGCCATACATCTGTTGGATGTGTGCTGGCTCGCGACTGACATCAAACGCATCGGCGGCGTCGTGCTGCATTCGAAAAGCCAGCTCGAAGGACTGAATTCTCGCGTCGAGTCGTTGATCGATCCGTTGAGCTCGATGTTCTGCATTCAGTCGAGCCAGCAAATTCAACTGGCGTCGCTGTGCCTCCGTCGCAATTTGTGGATGTTCGATGTTCTCAATCAGTCGGCTCAGTTCTTTATGCTGCGAGTCAACATAAGTTCCCTGAAACGCGCCAGGGAGAAAGGCTGACTGCCAGTTCTCGGTGTCTTTGATTGGCAGTCCGCCGGGACACATGGCGACAAAGCCGGGGAGATTCTGATTCTCCGTCCCAAGTCCGTAAAGAACCCAGGCTCCCATGCTCGGCCGCGGCTGCACGGAATCGCCACAGTTCATCAGCATCAGCGAAGGTTCATGATTTGGTACCTGCGCGTACATGGATCGAATCACGGCGATGTCGTCGATATGTGCCGCCGTTCGAGAAAAGATCTCACTGACTTCGATCCCTGACTGCCCGTAGCGACGAAATTTGAAGGGTGATGGAAACGCGGCTCCGGTCTTCCGCTCGGTCAGCAGGTTATCTCCCAGCGTCTGTCCTGCGTATTTGCTGAGCAGCGGTTTATGATCAAACGTGTCAACATGTGATGGTCCGCCATTCAGGAAGAAGTGAATGACGCGTTTGGCCTTCGGCAGAGAAGGAGAAGGCCGATCATTCAGCGGACCGACGTCCATTGCCTTTAACCGACCGTCAGCGTTGAGCACGTGAGCCAGTCCGAGGGCGCCAATGCCCAGAGCTGAACGCTGCAACATCGCACGACGGTTCGTCGACTGCGACAGAGCAAAATCCGCTGCGCAGGGGTTCCTCAGCAGAGCTTGTTGACCGGAAACATTCGTCAGAAGTGATTGCAGATGATTGTTTCGCATGAGAAAACTCCCGAGCGAGAAACACAGGGCAGGGTCGGCGGGTTGATCCGGGTGCCAGCAATTCAGACTTCGTGACACGCCAGAGTGGGGCAATCAATCATACCCAGAATGTTGCTACACGCGAAACGAAGAACTTCGGGCTTATGTCACTTCCGCC
>JBILXT010000399.1:0-6427 GCA_044378235.1 Planctomycetaceae bacterium | reverse complement strand
AATCTCAATCTGATTCCACTGACCTTTCTTCTCAAGTTCGTTTCCGCGGCCGACCGGGGCCACGCGATTGCGACGGTGAGCATCCCAGATGCCCCAGTCATGACAGAACATCAGCAACGGGCCTTTGAAGCCGAACTTATTTTCGCCTGCATCTGTAAATTGCTCACCAAGAGCCGCCACCGCCGAGTGCATTGTGGAGTGCTTGTCACTCATTGTCTGCTTCACTTCGAACAGCATTCGAAAGTTGCGGTACTTCTTCGCCGTGAACAAATAGGTGCTGCTGGTGACTTTGTCGTCGTTGGCTCCGCGAATCATGCCACGCTTGACAGACCAGCGAGTTTCATCTCCTGACCAGCCTGAAAGATCCTTGCCATTGAATAGGTGTTGGATGGTTTCCGTTTTTGGAATGCGAGATTCGACACTCAATGGTTCAGAAAAATCAGTTTCTGGTTTCTCCAGATTGAGTTCCTTGATCCATGTATTGCGATAGCGAACGTCGTGGCCTTCACACTGCAGTTTAATCCCGCCTGAAGTATCGGTGATTCCTTTTCCACCGTCATTGCCGCCGTCAATTCCGGAGTTAGGGCCGCCCCAGACCTGATTGATTTCAAAGTTGTGATGCACTTTCTGGCCGTTGAAGTAAACCGTTGCCCGAGCTTTCTCGACACGCTGACCGTCTTTGAATCGAGCGGCTCGGAAGACAACATCATACGAGTTCCAGCTTCCTCGACCGTTGTACGCGTAATACGGTGACTCGGTCTCGTTGATGATGGCCGCCATTCCGTGCGGAGTATCATCGCCGTCCAGAACCTGAATTTCATGGCGATTCTGCAGATAGACGCCGCTGTTGCCACCGGGATTCATGATCAGCATTTCAATGTGCAGGCGAAAATCGCGATACTCTTTTTTCGTCACGATATCAGCTGCACCAAATCGCCCGCCTGCAGCCGCCGGGTCATCAGTCATCACAGCGGTGCCGCCATCAACCGGGTCGTCGACGATTTTCCATTTAATCGGGAGCGAAGATTTGAATCCGGGGCCCTGCCAGTACGTCCATTTCTCGTCCAGCATGTCGCGCGAGCCATCAATGAGCATCTCTGCACCCTCGATCGGTGCTGCTCCCACGCCAACATCGGCGTGGCAAATCGAGTTATTAACGCAAAGCCCGATGATCAGTGTTGCTATCGAGACTGGTCGAGATGAGACCATTTAGGAATACTCCGAAAGTCAGGTACGTGGGTAGGTGAAGCTTGAGCCAGAGCGACACAAAGCGGCCTGTCGGATAACTTTGGGCGGCAGTCATATGCGTTCAAGTCGACCTCGATTGTGGCCAGAAGCGCTGAGAACTGCAATCCAGTGTACCAGAGCGGATATCTGTTGAAGCAGACCACAAACACGGATTTTGTCTGCAGTGATTTCCTGGGCTTGTTTGCGAGGGACGACAAAGATGACGTTCACTGGCCCGGCTGTGGTTATCGCTCGACTCTGCAAGCGAGCAGTGTCATAACTTCATGGGGCAGATTCAGTTCACGAAGCAGGGATTGATCGTGATATTCGGCGAGCAAAGGCTTGATGTCTTCGTCCAGGGCAAGGCGTGCCGGCATGAGGAGTTCACCGGGACTGGCCATGTCCAACAGTTGTCGAGTTCTTGAGACGGTTGCACCAAAGTAATCAAGTCGATCATTGAGGGTTGTGACCATGGCGGATCCCTGGTTGATCACGATCTTTCGCTGAAGTGGTTCCTCGCCGGACTCTTTCATAATGCGGAGTGCTGCCTGAACTGCGGCGGATGTGTTCTGAAAGACCGCAAGCAAACCTTCGCCCGGAAGTTTGACCACCGCACCGCCAGAGACTCGGACACTTTCATCCATGTGAACAAGCTGGCTACGAATTTTCCCGAAGGCCTGGCCGTCACCAATCTCGTCATACAGCTCTGATGCATTGCAGAGGTCTGCCAGCAGAAGCGTCACACTGGTGATTGAAACAATCTGTCCCGGGGCCAGCACGTCATTGGGGAACAGATCTCGGAACAGAGGCAAAGCTGAAGCCGCTGCGGCCGTTAGGGCACGACTGCGTCCGGCCGTTCGTTCCAGTTTCACCAGCAACGACTGGCCTGTCGCGTTGTCCAGAGACATCACCTGCCGGCCTGCTCGAAAGACGGGCACAGAACCCGGCAGTGGTGGACGCAACATGGAGAATTCGGACCGCGTTGCACCTCGTCCCGCAGACACGGTCAGCTCAATCGTGAAAGGAAGTTGTGGACCGCGAAGCCGATACGAACCTTCGGAAAGAGCCACTTCCAGATCAAATCGTTCGCCCGGTGCCAGTCGAATCTGAGCGACCACATGCGCTGAGAACGCCGGGCCTCCAATGCAGTAGGTTTTTGTCTCCGCCTGCCTCACTTCAGGATGAGCTCGGAAAATCAGTTCGACTGAAGATGCAAAATCGATGTCATACTTCAGGTCGCAGGCCGGACAGTAGGCATGATCTTTCAGAGACGCGAGCGTTTCCTGAACATCGGCCGGAATGCGGCATGACGGGCACAGGATATCCCACAGATGCAGCAGAAGCCCTTCCTTTGCCCCCAACAGACAGGTACGCACAACTTCGTCTGGCGGCAACTGAAAACGATCGGCAAAGACAAGAGGTCGAATGCGAGCGATCTCCAGGTCGGACGCGTTCTCCAAAAACTGTCGCAGTGTTTCAACCACCGCTGGATCTGTCCCTGCCGAAGCCACGGCTTCGACTCGCTGTTCCAGCCGTCGCTTGCCGCCGGCAGTGATCGCTGCTTTTGCTCCAAAGGCATCGGCTCCGGCCTGAGCGCCTCTCTGAAGGAATTCATCAATCTGCTGGTAGACTTTCTTAAACGCCTTCGGCGACCGTCGTGCGAGTTCAAATCTGCAGATCATTCGACCGGCCCAGCCTTTTGGTACCGCGCGAAAGGTCTGAGTCAGCCTGGTGCCACCGCCGGAGATGGGTGTCAACTCCACAACGTTCATGAACCAAATGAAGGGCCCAGAAGAAAACTCGCGTAGAACGCTCAGGCGACGCCCTTCGACCCATTCGTACGGATGTTCCTGCCACGACATTTTCTGGCCAGCCACCCGTGCTTCGGCGATCCGTTCGACGCCGCGTTCCGGATGACGGTGCGTTGTGTAAGAAACAGATCCGAGTCCCAGAGCGTGGTTAACGCGATCCGTGTGCGACACATAGGGCCACAACTGTTCGGGCGAGGATTTCAATTCGCAGGAGAACTCATACTGAAAGACATCGACACCGTTTGACGACGGAGCCAGCGGATGAATGCCGATGGATGTTGGTTCACCGTGCAGGAGTCGTTCGAGGTCCGCCACCAGCTGTTCAGCCGTTTCGTACCGCGCATCGGCGTTTTTCGCCAGGCATTTTTCCACAACGATGACACAGGCTTCGCTGACGCCGAGGCACAACTGTCGAAGCGACGGAAGAGCTTCATTGCAATGTGCGTTCATTACGACGACATGCGATTCTCCGGGAAATGGAGGACGACCGGCGAGCAGATGAAACAGAGTGGCGCCCAGTGAATAGATGTCGGAGCGAGCATCCGCCGCGATGCCTCGGCATTGTTCCGGGGACATGTACAGTGGTGTGCCAAGAATGGCTCCGTCCCGAGTCAATGCCATGGATTCGGAGTGATCCATGGTCCGAGCAAGACCAAAGTCCGACAGCTTCGCGACCAATTCCGGAAGAACTTTGCCATCCTGTTCGTTCTCAACAAATTGGGCGCCGGCTCGTGTGAGCAGAATATTGTCCGGCTTGATATCACGGTGGAATACCGATTCTCGGTGAGCAACCGCGAGTCCTCTGGCGACGTCCAGAATGATGCGGAGAGCCGTCGATTCACTGATCGAGCGGCCAGAACGAATGACGGACGTTAGTGTTCCTCCGGCCACGAACTCCAGTGCGAGATAGTGAATACCGGCGTCGTGATTACTTTCGATCAGTCTTGCGACAAACGGACTGTCGGCCTTCGCCAGCATGCGAGCTTCTTTTATTAAGCGCCGCAGGGTCGCCGGGTTCTGAGCCGTCCGCTCGTTCAGGATCTTGATTGCCACCTCCGTGCCATCGATCGTGTCGACAGCACGATAGACGGCTCCGACAGCGCCTTCTCCCAGCTGTTCGTGTAGCAGAAAACGTCCCAGGTGTTCCGGGACAGAATGTTGATTTGCCTGGACGGCAATCTCCGGGATAAAAGTCTGGTCAGTACCCCTGGAAGGCTGGATGGCGGCGGACACGTCCGGAGTCTCAGCAGATAACAGGCCGTTGATACGTTCGAGCACTAAAGTCGCAGTCAGCAGCTGCCGGTCAGCTGATTCTGAATTACACAGAAAAACCGAAATCTGGTTCGGCTCACACGTTTCGCTGCCGCATTCAAGAAACGCGAGGGCTGTAGAGCACAATTGAATGACGTCGTCTTCAAATTCGTTCCCGGTACTCGTCATCGTCCAGCATGACATGACATCCAGAATCACCACTCCTTCATGCGTGACACGGAGTTGGTCCAGGGTGATGCCACCTGCGATCATGCCGAGTCGATGGAGTTCAGCAAGTGCTTCGAAGAGTCCTTTCAATTGCAACATCTTTTGTAAAGCAGAGAGATTCTGTCGTAGATGACCATGAACCAGGAGAGGTTCGCTTGCGGGTAATACGACAAAAGGCTTCGGTGAATTCAGATCAGAGTCAGAAGCACGCAGCAGAGAAGCGTGTTGAGCCGCCTGAAGAATTCGAAGCCTGCGAATGAGGAACTCAGCGCCTGTTTCGGTACGATGAATCAGCCGCAGTTCGCAAGGGGCATTGGTGCTGGTAACAGCCCGAAATGCTGACCATAAACGGTGCTCTCCCAATGGACTGACCGTTTGATAAGTATCGTGGCCGCGAAACTCCACAAAGTCCTCCTGCCAATTTGGTAGCAAGCTGAAAGTCCAGCAGGAACGCAGCATAGTCTGTGGGAGTCACTCTGTCCCATCTACTTTACTGCTGTAAAAGAAGCAGAACTCTGTCGAACGATTTCCATGTCATCCCGTGGTTGATCACGATCGATCCGCTATGATGGCACTCGTGTCTGGTCGAGCATCTTACCTTGCTTTCCGGGGCTGACCTTCATGCATGCCATGTGGACTCCAGAGATTCGCTCGAAGTCGTGGTGGTCGATTCTGAGAGCCATTGGCTTTGTCGCCGCGACGGTCTTTCTGGGGCCGCTCATTGCTTCTGCAGAGGATAACGCGGAACTCGTTGTGTCTCAGTTGGGGGATCTACCGGTCGTCATTTCAGCTCCCCATGGAGGCAACCTGGAGTTTCCAGGAGTCTCTCCTCGAAAAGGGGAAGGGCTGGAATCTGGACCGGCGGGCTTTCGAGTTGTCCGTGATGGGGGAACAGAAGAACTGGCTCTCGAAGTGGCCAGGCAACTGGCTGAGCGAATGAAGGGGCGGCCGTCGTTCGTCATCTCGCGCGTCCATCGACGTTATGTCGACTTCAATCGGCCTCCTGAGATTGCTGTTGAGAATGCTCAGGCTCGGATCGTGTATGATCAATACCATGTCGCAGTTACTGATGCGGTTCGGACGATACGCGAGAAGCATGGCTTCGGTCTGTTGATTGACATCCATGGTCAGGGTTCGTCGGCAGAAACTGTTTACCGTGGTACTTCAAACGGGCTCACGGTGTCTGGCCTGCGCAAACAGTTTGGTGAGCAGTTTCATGCCGGAGAAAACGGTTTGCTGGCGTTACTGAAGAAGCGAGACTGGAAGGTGCATCCTGATCCATTCGATGGCAAGGAACAGGCCGGATTCACGGGCGGCCATATCGTCAGAACTTATGGAAGTCACCGGTCCGACGGCATTGACGCGATTCAACTGGAACTCGGTGGTAACTATCGCAAGACCGCGGTTCGCGAACGAATCGCCCGGGAAATGGCCGACGCGATTGCCGAGCATATTGAGCTGGTCAGGAAAGCTCCTGAAAAGACGACTGATCAAACACCGCTTCAACCCGGGAAGGAGTGATGATGTATCGACTAACAGTGCTCTATGGGCATCCCGCGAAGCCTGATGAATTTCTGCGATACTATCGTGAGGTTCATCTACCTCTGGCGAAAAGAATGCATGGTTTCAAGGGCTGGACGATCGGACTGTGTGAGCCAGTTGCACCCGGTGAGAAGCCACCCTATTTCATGATTGTGGGGCTCTACGCCGACACTCGAGAAGCCATCGATATGATATTGGCATCGCCCGAGGGTAAAGCGTCAATTGCTGATGTGGCGAAGTTCGCCACGGGCGGCGCAACGTTTTTCTTTGATCGGGAGGAAGTGCTGATCCCGGTCGTGCTGAATGATTAGTGATGGAACGAGTCCCGTCGTCGGAGCGACGGGCGTACCGTACACCCGTCGCTCCGA
>JBILXT010000398.1:0-6438 GCA_044378235.1 Planctomycetaceae bacterium | reverse complement strand
GATGTCCTGAGGAAATGTGGGTAGAAATGAGTCCGGCAGAAAGGACTTACCGAAATCTACGACTGCACCCATCAATCTCGCGATCCGGTGTTGAGTAGGTTGTTGAAGCATTTCCGGGTAACATTCTGCAAAGAGTAAAGGAATCACAACCACCATGCTGTCTGGAGTCAGTTCAATGAATCAGGAAGACCTGCGAAACACATTGATAACCCTTCACACGCAGCTTTCCAGTGCCGGTGAGATCGACGCAACGACTCAGGCGATGCTGCAAGCCGTTACCAGCGATATCCAACATCTGCTGGAGCATGGCACAACCAGGACCGTTGCCGACGAGTCCAATGATTCCCTCTCGGAACGCCTGCGAACCACTCTGATTGAATTCGAAGCGCGGCATCCCCATCTTGGCGGCCTGCTGGAAAGAATCACCGACGGCCTGTCCAGCATGGGGATCTGACTGCGATCGAGACAGCAGCTTGGGCCTAATTTCGCCTAAGAGGCTGATCCGCCAGCGAATTTTTCGGCCCAAAGGGGGCCGACGACGGTCAGCATGCCAACGAAAACTCGTCCATTTTCTGATGTTATCGCCAAACTTTTAAAAACTTTGAAATCCCGCGCTGCGCTTTGAACGGGGTGGGCTCTTTCTCGACAGAGGCGGCACAAAAGTGTCGCAATTGACCTGTTTGTTGAGGAATTGCCGTCATGACATCCGTTCTTGTCGCTGACTCAAAGTACCAGTTTGTTCCGCCGCACGAAGGAAAACTGTGGCCTCGCTTGCTCGGCCGATTGATGCCTCATTTCCTGAGACGCAGGCACGGCATCACGGAAATCGAAGTGCGAGGCGACGAGGCAATTCGACGACTGCAGCAATCCGGACATGGAATCGTGCTGGCTCCCAATCATTGCCGGATGTCGGACGCAATTGTCCTGCAGAGCCTGTCTCGTCAGTTGAATCAGCCTTTCTATATCATGGCCAGCTCGCATCTTTTTCGGGGCAGTCGATTGCTTGCCTGGCTGCTGCGACGACTGGGCGCATTCAGCGTCTATCGAGAAGGCATTGATCGGCAGGCTGTCCAGAAAGGCATCGACATTCTGGTCGAAGGTCAACGACCGCTGGTTCTGTTTCCCGAAGGAGCACTCAGCCAGGCCAATGACCACCTGAACGAACTTCAGGAAGGTGTCTCGTTCATCGCTCGCTCGGCAGCTGCAAAACTGGAGAAGGTCACAGCGGAAGCCTCTTCAACTCCACGAAAAGTCTTCACTGTTCCCGTCGCAATTCGTTATGTCTATCAGGGCGATATTGAAGCGACAGCCGGAGCAATGCTCAGCAGCATCGAAAAGAGACTGTCCTGGAAAACTCAGGAAGGGCAGTGTCTGGTCGAACGAATTTATCGAGTCGGCAATGCTCTTCTTTCACTGAAGGAGCAGGAATACCTTGGCCAATCTTTTAGCGGTGATCTGGAGCAGCGACTGGCCCGCTTGATTGATCATCTGCTGGCTCCACTGGAAAAGGAATGGTTGGGCAGTGCGAAAGAAGGAGCGGTGATACTGCGAGTGAAGGAACTCCGCCGCGCCATCCTGCCAGCCATGATTGATGGCAACCTGGATAGGGCAGAACTCGATCGACGCTGGAAGCATCTCGAAACAGCAGGCTTTGCTCAATCACTGAGTCTGTATCCAGCCCGTTATGTGGCATCGAAACCGACCGCCGAGCGAATTCTGGAAACCGTCCAACGATTTAACGAACACCTGAACGGTGACGAGACTGCTCATGGGCCCATGAAGGCCATCATTCAGGTGGGTGAACCGATTGAGGTGAGTTCCAAACGCGATCGCGGTTCAAAGGTTGATGCATTGCTGCAATCCGTAGAGCAACAACTGAAACAACTGCTGGAAGCGACAGCCGCAGACTGTTCGATGTACTCGAAGCGAACGTTGCAGAGCGTGTGAATTCAAGCAATCCCGTCGGCGGAAATCGCAAATCAGGAATCCATTTCCATGAATACCAGTGTCTCCAACTATCGACGACTGCAAGTCACAACAATCGGCACCATGTACATCGGCTATGCCATGTCGATGGTCCTGCGCATGATTCCCACAGTCGCCGGGACATCGATTCGCGAAGAAGCACCGCTGGGAATTGATCTCGAAAGCTGGGGCAGGGTACTGGCTGCCGGCACATGCGGAGCACTCACAGGAAAGTTTCTTTGTGGCTGGGCCGCTGATAAGTTCGGAGGCAAGCGGACATTTACGATCGCCTTATTCGTGGCATCTTTGTTTGTCGGGCTCTTTGCGATGTCGTCATCGCTCATCATGTTCCAGGCGACGTTCTTTGTGACACTGATGGCTCAGGCGGCTGGATGGCCCTCGATGACAAAAATCATTGTCAATTGGGTGGCTCCCAAACAATATGGTCGAGTCTGGGGAATTCTTTCCACCAGTTCCCGAGTTGGCACTTTGACGGCCACGTTTGTGCTGGGATCGCTGCTCGCGTGGATCTCATGGCGCGGGATGCTGTGGATCGCGTCCGCAGCGGGAATGGCTATCGCCGTGTTCTATGCGATCGCCATGAGGGATAAACCTGAGGAAGGAATTCCTGATGACGATTCAGCAGCTCCAGCAACGATCACACCGACAGTCGCAGCCAAAGCCCCGCATGCCTTTGACGGCTTGACGCTGCTTCAGACTCTGCCACACTTTTTCGCGAGCCTGCGATTCTGGTTGATTTCGGCCAGTCTGATGGGGCTCACCATCCTGTGGGATTTTCTGCTGATGGTCCCGATGTATCTGCAGGACACGTTAGCCCTCGACACCGCACAAGCATCCCGAGCTGCCTCGGCATTTCCTCTGGGAAGTTTGATCTCTGTTTTGATTGGCGGATTTGTCTTTGACCGACTTGACCGCAGAAAAATGGCCTGGGTCATGGCAGGCTTATTGCTGGCCGCAACGAGTTGTCTGGTGGTCTTCGCGACTCTTCCCCAGTGGCAGCTCACGGGCACAACGGCCATGTTGGTTTCTCTGATCCTGTTGTTCGTGTTCGGGCTCTGCCTGTCTCCCTGTTATTACATTCCTGCCAGCGTATTTTCGATCGACTTCGGAGGTCCCCATTCGGGATTCCTTGTGGCCATTCTTGATGCCATGGGCTTTGCTGCAACGGCTGCGTTCTACTACTTCGGCGGTGGCATCGCGCAGAACCTTGGCTGGAGCACCTTCTTGTTTGTTCTTACTGCAGTCTGTCTCTGGTCTTTGTTTGCAACATTTTTCTTTATGCAACGTGAAGCCCGAAACCTGCGACGCAGGACTGTCGCAGCGTAGGTTCTTTCCGCATTGTCGCGATGAATATCCAGCACGACTTGACGGTCTAACCAAGAACCCTGCTCGGTCCGGCCTACAAAACACAACTCCTCAATTCACAGTTGACAAACACCTCACGCCGGAATCCCCAAACAGCGTCAATCCGACTACTATTCGTGGCAGTTCTGTTTCTGCCCATCGTCGGATCGACTCTGATGACAATCAGCGAGCAACAATTCGAGCGTTATCGAAACTATCTGCGGTTCCTTGCACGAACTCAGTTACCAATGCACCTCCGTGCTCGACTGGATCCTTCGGACATCGTCCAACAGTCAATGCTCCAGGCTCATCAGGCCGCGGATGATTTTCGAGGCAACAGCGATGGCGAACTGATGGCATGGCTGCGGACGATTCTGGCGGGCGTCGTGGCTCATGCCGTTCGCGATCAGCACCGTGGGGTTCGCGATGTGTTTAAGGAGCAGAACATTCAGCAGCAACTTGATCAGTCTTCAATGTTTCTTGCCAACGCTCTGATTTCACCAATGAAGACACCGTCTGTCGTGATGCATCAGGAAGAAGTTGCCAGGAATGTCGCTGACCTTGTGGAAGAACTTCCGGATGCTCAACGAGACGCGATTGTGCTGCACTATTGGCAACAGCTGCCTTTGAAACAGGTGGCAGAGACGCTCGGAAAGTCTCCGGCCGCTGTCGCTGGTCTGCTTCAGCGAGGTCTTGCGACACTGCGTGAAAAGGCCGAGGAAAAGATCGTCCCATGAGTACTCCGAATCACTCTCAGCCGCAACTCTTTCGAGAACTTGAAGAGGTCCTTGCCGAATACCTGCAGGATGTGGAAGCGGGAAACACTGTGGACGCCGAGGCACTGGCCGAACGTTACCCCGCGCATCGGAGTGAGCTGCTGGAGTTCATCGCCATCGATCAGCAGTTTCGTGAACGATCGCAAACGAATTCAGAGGCATTCCAAAGGACCGTTCTCGAGGGAGTTTCGCAATCGGCTGGATCAGCCCCGACCATTACGACGCCTCTGCAAAAAGTCGGTCAGTATGAACTGCTTGAGGAGATTGATCGAGGCGGGATGGGTGTTGTCTTCAAAGCTCGTCACGCAACTCTGCGTCACACCGTCGCGATTAAGATGCTGCTGGCCGGCGCATTTGCGTCGGAAGAGGCCGAACGGCGATTTCGACGAGAAGCTGCGGCCGCTGCCCGGCTGAATCATCCTGGAATCGTCCCCGTTTATGACGTGGGCATTGTCGATCACCCCGGACCGCTTCATGGACAGACGTGGTTTGCCATGGCTCTGGTCGAAGGAACTGATCTGGCACGCAGGATTGAATCAGAGCTCTTTGACAGTATGGCCGCAGCACAACTTTCAACCAGAATTGTCGAAGCGATCCACTATGCCCACTGCAAGGGCGTGATTCATCGTGACCTAAAGCCTGCCAATATTCTGCTCGATAAAAACAACAATCCCCATATCACGGATTTTGGGTTATCACGCTGCCAGGACGACAATGAAACTCAACTGACAGCGGCTGGACAAATCTTTGGGACGCCCGGTTACATGTCTCCGGAACAAGCAACCGGAAGAAATGAAAGCGTTGGCCGTGCAACCGATATCTACTCGCTGGGCGCCGTCATGTACTGCATGCTGACCGGCCGCCCGCCATTTCGAGCCAGCTCTACGGTGGCGACGTTGCAGCAGGTCACTCACGACGCGCCGGCACCACCACGACTTTTGAACCGAACGGTCCACCCGGACCTTGAGTCCATCATTTTGAAGTGTCTCGAAAAAGACTCCGCCGATCGCTACTCAACAGCAGAAGAACTTCAACAGGATCTTCAACGTTTCCTGCGCGGCGAGTCTGTCAGCGCGGCATCGATCAATCTTGTCGGATATCTCGGCCGCGTACTGGCCAGTTCTCGTAACAGTGAATTTCTGGAAGGCTGGAGCCGTGCTTTGTACGCGATCTCTGCCATCGTTCTGATATTCCATGTCGCGATGCAATTCATGCCGCTGACTGCGACTCAATCCACTTTGGTCAATGCCGGGAAGTATGTCCTGTTGCTGGGTGTCATCTGGCGTGCTCGGGATGGCATTCTGACGCCACAGAATCCGGTCGAGCGAACGATCTGGAGCCTGTGGATTGGTTATATCCTGACTTATCTCACCACAGAGATCATGGTACGGATCGTCAAGCAGCCCGAATTCAATCTTTACGCCATCATGAGCCTTGTGAGCAGCGTCATTTTGCTTGTGCTCGGTGGGCAACTTTGGGGAGGCTGTTACGTCATTGGCGGGCTCTTCGCTGTACTCGCACCGACGATCATGGCGCTCCCGGATTACGCCGTTATCCTGTTCGGAGCACTTTGGTCCTTCGTCTTCTTCCAGCTCGGTCGACGGTATCAGAAGCAGTCGCGATCAACGATCAACGCTCGCTGACACCTGGCCATTAGTACACACTCCCGGACAGTAACCCAAGAGTCGAAGCATATCGGGTTTTCCCTCATGCGCGGCTCAAAACGGCAAAGTTTGCACACTCGGAGAAACCGGACTAAGCCGAGGGGCGATTCGTGAACTAGGTATTCAGTAACGACTTTTGTGTTGCCGCCGTTCTGCGCGCGAAACGCGGCTTCAAACATGAGACTTCTGAATGCCAGCAGCGACGAACGATTCTGAACAGACCGGGATTATCCCCGCTCCCCAAATCGATGGTGACACCACGTGCGTGTCGGCCATTGTGGTGAATGGTGTCGCTGCGCCCCGAGTGTCTGCTGCTCGTCGTGCATCCACCGACGTTCCAGATCTTGGCTCGCGTTACCGTCCGATCAGAAAATTGGGGCAGGGCGGCATGGGGGCCGTCTACCTTTGCGACGACACACAGACTCATTCGAAGGTTGCCGTTAAAGTTCTGCCGTCTGAACTCAACCCTGATGCTGAGGCTGTGCAGCGATTTCAGAAGGAGTCGAGGCTGCTGGCCGAAGTTCAGCATGCCAACGTTGCCAATTTGCTGGACTCCGGCATCATCGGGAATACTCGTTATCTGGTGATGGAGCTGGTTGAAGGCACAGACCTCAAGGGCATCCTGCAACAACTGGGCCCTCTTCCCGAACGCGTTGCACTGCAGATCG
>JBILXT010000397.1:0-6464 GCA_044378235.1 Planctomycetaceae bacterium | reverse complement strand
GATTACTGTTCTTCACGGGTGGCGTTCCTTTCGGGGAGAATTGGTCTTTGTTTGGTAACCAACTCATCTCGAAAAACGCCGCCTTTTTCAACCCTCACTCAAACACAACTTTCGACAGTAACTCGCCAGCCGCCGAAGCTCATCGTAAACCAACGGCAACAACTCCTCCGCCGCGCGCACTTCGCCCTCAGACACGCGTTTCAGGATGCGTGAGACAGGAAGGTCGGCGGAGTGTTCTTCAGAGTTCAAGATGATCCTTTGATTAATGCTGTCGTTCTGGCGCCATGCCCCATGTCGGCTTGCCCGACATGAGCGTAAGCTTTCAAGTTAGAAAGCGGACCACGCAACCTGACGCCCCCTCGCCGACTCGACCGGCAGGAAGCGAAGTTTCAAACTCGGCCACACAGAGCCCGAACATCGTATTCGCTGAACGTTCCCGCGTAAAAGCCCTGCTGCCAAATCGCATTCTGGCCCATGGCATAAGCTGTGTTATTCATAATTGCCAAAGCGATCTCCTCGGGACTTTCCTGGATGTTGCCTCGCAGAGCCATGTGAACATGATCGGGCATCCATGCTCGAACCGCCAATTGATAACCATGCTTTGCTGCCGTTCCAACGAGAGCTCGATCGAGCCTTTCGAAATCGGCTTCATTCCGAAATCGAGCACGATTAGCAACAACCAGAACAACATGCAGGTTGTACCAATATCGACCGCTATTCGATTCGCTCGGCTGATCCAGCGTAACGCTCTTAGCAATGACTGTAAACCTCTTGAGCATCGCAGCAAATCGACGATCCACGAATTGCTCTTTATCGACCTGCTGAGCAATGTAGCCTTCGACGTCAGCGGTATGATTGTCGCCAACTGAACGAAACTTTGCGGCTGAACTTCACAGGGGTTCCGTCGAGTCGCAGTGCATGCTGCAGACGACCTTTTGCTCGAGCGACGAACAGCGTTGGTGAGACGGATGGAGTGGTTGAAAACGCAAGCTGAATCTCGTCAGCACTCCACCGTGTTGAAATGCGTTTTAAGCAATCAGTTGACCACGCCTTATCAAGTTGCTGAAAAAACGGTTCATCAGGGTGTTCTGGAAAGTGAGTTCCATCCGTCTGCCACCCTGTCCATGTGTAACGAAGGTGGAATGCCGGCTGGAGATTCTGGATGTTGTAATTTGGTGTCGGCATCGCTTGAAACTTCCCTTCCGGTTGGACAAGCCAACCGGGGAGGTGGTGAGAGGGGAAGACGGTTGCTAACAATAAAACGTTGGCACCTGGCGGAAGAACCAGCAGGGGGCATCTCACCCAAGCCCCACACGGCTTACCACGCCCCATGTCGGCTCGTCCGACATGAGCGAGAGTCTTGAAGTTAGAAAGACTAATTCGGAGCCAATGCGCCTTCCGGCGGTTCCTTGATTCGCCAGGTTCCAGGTGTGCTGCCCGGGACGAGGAAGGCGGGGGGGACGAACTCAGGTTTGGGTGCCTCAGTCTTTGCTTCCACGGGCTTGTCCTCTGAAAGCTCAATGTATTGCACAGGTTCGGGTGATGGCAGCGGATTGGGCCGAATAAAGAGTTCTGCGAGTGTCGTCGCTCCACCGACTTGCAGAAGTTCGGCCTCAGGAACATCGGGCTGTCCATCCGCCCATGCGGAGATCAGTCGGCGAATCGCCGGAGCTGATTTACGGGGCAGGTCAGGATTGGGACCAAACCATTGAAACCAGAGATTGATTACCGGACTCTTCGGAGGCTCAGTCTCGGCAAACTTCTTAATGAACGCCCGATCGCGACGTGCGACCAACGGAATCGTCAGTGGGTCGCTAGTTGCAATCGGCTGATTGTCAAACCAATCGGTGGAGTCCCACCCTATCTGTTCATCCCTCACGAACATCCGCAGTTCCTGCCTTGGAACAAACAGTCCCTGAGGACTTTTATGAGGCCCCTTCCATTCGAGGCGTCCGAGCGGTGACATGAACCCGGCGTGCATGTTGGCTGACTGGATGTCGATCTGGGCCAGCGTGCGTTCTCGCTTCAGCCGCGCGCTGCCGCTCTGGGGATCAATCTCGATCGCTTCAACTACGAAATGCTGATCACTGAATCCGGCAAGCATCGATTGCGTATCAGTGTCCTTAGCAATTCCTTCCGATCCATCGCCTTTGCTGAGCAACAACAAGAGAGTGTTGACGAACTGAACCTCCTGCGTGGTTTGAATCTGATACGTCTTCCCGGCCCAGCGGAACGGGACCGGAAACTGAGTATCGGCGTCATTGCGGAGTCGATGTGAATCGAATGAACGCTTGACGTGGATATACTGCGGTCCCGCCCCCAGCGTGATCGTTCCCCGTCGGTCAAGAGGCCAGCCGTAATCAAGATCCTGGACCAGTATGCCGTAGCGCCCTGGCAGAAGTTCGACCCCCACCTCTTGAATGGGCTCGACCCTGACCATTTTGTCCTCTTTGGAACGCAAGAAAGTCCCCGTCCCCCACCTCGCTTTGGTGTAGAACTCTTCTCCCTTCTCTTCGGTCCCGTCGAAATCGAAACGCTTCAGTCGTACCAGCAGACCCGGCTCATCGATCCACACTCCCTGGACTGTTCCCGTAAAGAGTTCAAACGGCGGGGCAGGCATAGTCGTCGGATCGCTCAGCACCTCGACGGCATCTGCCAGCGGAATTGTTGAAGTTGATTCTGTTGCGGGCGGATTCGACGAAGAAAATTGCAGGCTTGCGGAGAATTCGCCTGGTGGTGAGTGCGGCGGAGCCGTTGGACGGTCGGGAACGGTAATCGGTGCCTCAATGCCAAGTGGCCGTTTCAGCGAACGCACCATCACAGGCTCCGCTGTGATGATGGTGGCTCTCCCTCGCTCAGCGTTGACCGTGGTTGTGAAGAAGCGTTCCTGATTCAAAAAACTGTCACTGTCGTAGGCAACATAGATTCCGTGTGTTCCAGGAGTCGTCGTGGTTCGCCATTCCCCAGGACCGCCGGGTTCGAGTATCGCCTGTTTGCCGTTGATCGTGACGTATTTTACGTTCTCCGCGACCGGGGTGCGAATTACGCAGGTGGCGTGAGGTGAAATCTCGTCTGGGGTCGGCAGGTACGGCATAATCAGCACGGTGGCGAAGCCCAGACTTGCCATAATTGCAATGCCGAGAGTTCCAACAATGATCCACTCGAGCAATATCCATGGAGTCCTTGCACGTTGTGCGGCCTGAGGAGTTGCAAGCACCGATGCGCGGACCGCATCGAGTGCACGAGTCCGGCGAACGACAATGGCGCCGAGTTCTATGGTCAGCCATAACATCAAGGCGATCACCAAGAAAAACATCACCAATGCAGCGGTCTGCTTTGGGTCAGAAATGCTTGATCCCTGATGTGCCGCAATTCCCGCCGCGCACAACGCCACGAACACCAATGACTTCGTCGTCCATCCAAATCCACTCGCAGCCGGTGATGGTGCCGCGATTTGTCGCGAGGCAGGCGGCCGATTCTGAATAAACAACTGCGGAAACCATCGAGTCAGCAGCCAGAAGATGCCAATCGCTAACGGAAAAACGAAGAGACCGGCATTCGCTCTAAGAAAATTCTCGGCCACCACCACTATGTCCCATCGTGGGTATCCGGCGATCATCCATACTCGCACATTAGCGCCGCAAAACAGGGCAACAACGCTGCCAACTGCTGATCGCCAGTTAATCCACGACCAGTCGATCTTCAGCCACAATCTCGCCGAAAGTACTATCGCCCATGCCAAGCCCCCCCAGATTGGCATCATCATCATATACGAATAACGATTTTGACCGACCATAAGACCGATCAGCCCCGAGGTCAGCAAGACTAGCAAAAGCCAATGCTGCCACCGTATCCACTTCCAGCGATCTAACCCGATTGAAAGATTCGGATGTGGTGTCACAGAATCCAGGGTTGGGGACGGCTGTTCTGGCCTCCCTCCGAAGCCTGATAAATGAGACTCCAGCCACTGCACCACACCCTCAGCTGTCTGAACTCGGCGTTCTGGCTCCTTCTCCAGCAACCGATGCACCAGTTCGCAAAGCCATTCGGGAATGTTCGGATTAATCTGAGCAATCGGCCGGGGTGTCAATTCGCAGACCTTCTTCATCACGGCCAGCATGTTGTCCGCGCGAAACGGACTAAAGCCGGTACACATCGTGTACATCACGCAGCCGAGACTAAACAAGTCGCTGCGCTGGTCAACGATTTCACCTCGAGCCTGCTCAGGCGACATACATTGCGGCGTGCCGAGGATCTCGCCGGTATGAGTGATCCCGCCATCCGAAGTCGTTCGAGCCAGTCCGAAGTCGGTGATCTTGACTCGTTCAACACCATTCTCCAGCAGAATATTGGCCGGCTTAATGTCGCGATGAATCAGACCTCGCTTATGTGCTGCCGTCAGTCCTTCCGCGATCTGACGAGAAATGCGAATGATCTCCTCCACCTTTAGCGCGCCGACGCGTTTGATCTTGTCATGCAGAGTCTGGCCGACGATGCACTCCATGACCAGATACGGCAGCGTTGTTCGCTCGGTGCCCAGTGATGCTTCTTCGGTTCCTTCAACGGCAAAAATCGTCACCACATGCGGATGACTGACGGCTGCCGCTGCCCGGGCTTCTCGCAGGAATCGCTGTCGCGCCGATGGAAGCCGCGCCAACTCCGGAGCCAGGGCTTTCACGGCCACGATTCGCTGCAGCTTCGGATCATGAGCTCGGAAAACAACGCCCATCCCGCCGCGGCCGATCTCTTCAAGGATCTCATAAGGGCCAAGTTTGCCTAACGTGCCCGGCAAAGCACATTGATCCAGATATTGGCCGATCGGAGTCGCCTCGACTGCGACAGCCGGCTTCTGAAGGAAGTTACCGGCCTGCTCATAGGCCAGCAGCAACGCCTCAACTCGCTGCCGCTGCGAAGAATCCGCGCATTGCACGGTGAGAAAAGCATCTCGCTCCGAACCGGATTTGCTCAACGCCACCAGAAAGATGCCCTCGACCGAAAACGGATCGACGCTTCCCAGATTGGCAGGGTCGACGGTCATGAAATCAGGCTCCGAGAACTCAGAATCTTGCGACGGGGGCATGGTGATCTCCTGAAAGGATGGGCTTCTCAAAGAGATGCGTCAAATGCCTCAGCCGCGCCTCAGGAGATTTCGAAGAATTTCAAAAAAGAAACAATCGAGGGAGAGGGGAAAATTCCACCCAGGGCTGCCACAATTCGAAGCCCTGAGATCAGCCGTTAGAATTCGCGCTGCATCAGGTGCAAGGCCGAGGTTTTTGGTGGTTCGACGCAACTTCATCGGATGGATTCAACATGCCAACCACAGTCAATGGTGTCGGGACGCACTATTATGGCAAGAAGCATCGGCACGACCGAACGGCGACTTGCCACTCGTGTGGACGAGTCGCGACATTGTCGTCATTTGAAACACGCCTGTGGTTCGTCGTGGTGTTCATCCCGATCATTCCGCTCGGCAGAAAGCGGATCACCGATCAGTGCTCCATCTGTTCGCGACACTATGCGATCCCGGTTAAGCAGTGGGAAGCAGCCAGACAATCGCAAACGTCTGCTGCCATGGAACAGTTTCGTCAGGCTCCATCGGAAGAGTCTGCTCTGGTCGTTCATGGCACGCTTATGGCGTTTCAACAGTATGAGGAAGCTGTCGAGTTTCGTCGTCGAATGCTGGAACGTTACCCGGACGCCGCGCTGCTTCCGGCGGGGCTCGCTTTGCATCTTGAGAACAATGGTCTGGCCGGTGAAGCTTTGCCTCTTTGGGAAAAGGCTTACGAACTGGACGCTGAACTCCCGGAGGCTCGCATTGGCCTCGGGCGTCACAGGATTTTCGAAGGTCGACTTGAGGAAGCTCGTGCTTTGCTGAAGTTTCTCGAAGAACCAGGAGCTGAGCAACAATTCAATCTGGAGCCGCTGTTTCACCTGAGCTCAGCTTTGCAGCAAAAAGAGCAGCATTGCGAAGCCTTGGAGATCGTCGAAGTTCTGATGAAGGGACTGCCGGCTCTCGCCAACGATCGACAGTTTCGAAAGTTTGTAAAGAAGTCCGAGAAAGCCGTCAAAAAGCAGGAGTCTGTTCTTCCGAGCGTCAGCCATTCACCAGGCAAACTTTTCACCTCCCAATACTCATCCGGCCAGCGGTGGTTTGTAGGCCTGACGATTGCTGCAGTTTTGGCGGCCATCGGGCTCGCGATTAACAATGAATACATTCGTCGGCATCGGTCATTGACAATATTCAATGCGACGGGTGAGGCCGTGAACGTGCAGGTCGACAATCAACCATCGGTCGTGGTGAACGAAAAACAAATCATCCCGGTGACCGAGGGAACTCATAACATTACAGTGACCGGCGCGGTCAACGAGCAGTACACGATCGACGTTTCCTCCGGCTATTGGGCACGATGGTCATCGAATCCCGTGTGGATCGTCAATGTCGGTGGTGAAGGAGTGATCTTCGA
>JBILXT010000073.1:0-23433 GCA_044378235.1 Planctomycetaceae bacterium | reverse complement strand
AAGGTGGCTTCGGCGGTGAAGGTGGCTTCGGTGGTGAAGGTGGCTTCGGTGGTGAAGGTGGCTTCGGCGGCGAAGGTGGCTTCGGTGGTGAAGGTGGCTTCGGCGGTGAAGGTGGCTTCGGCGGCGAAGGTGGCTTCGGTGGTGACGGCGGAGCCGGTGGCTTCGGCGGCGCGGGTGGCTTCGGCGGCGCGGGTGGCGCCGGCGGAGCGGGCGGTGGAGGCGGCGGTGGAACAGCCGCAACGGTGATTGTTGGCACTCGCTCGGTCAGCAGAGTCGTCTCGGCGGAGGCTCGGGCCTTGGACGTAAAGAACGGACTGATCCATTGGTTCGCCGTTGTCGGGATCGTCACTTTTACAGTGACATGACCGGTCGAATCCGTGATGACGGCAGGAGTCACTTCGACAGTCGCTCCTTTGATTCCCAGTATGCCCAGCATTTTGTCTGCGGCATACTGAGCTTCGTTCGCTGTGGCACCAGGGACAATGACGTTTCTGGCGGCTTCGTAGGAAACGTTCTCGGCGTACTGACGCAGCATCGACAGTCGAAAGAATTCGACCGCGGCAAAAATCACCAGGAAGAAGATTGGAAGAACGATTGTGAGTTCCACCGTCTGCGTGCCAGTTCGGGGAGAACGTGACCGCTCAACGTGTCGGATATTGTGAGGGGCTACTTGCACGGGGTTACTCCGTAATCACCGTTGGCAGGATACGAACGATTGTTTGCAGAACTGTCGCAAGGGATGCGGCATTGTCTGCATGAAAGTGTTGCCCGGAACCCGCGATGGCGACCGCCTTCATTCCGGACTGATCCGCTTCGGAGGAAAACGTGACGGTAAAGACAATGATTCCCTGACTCGCAGCCTTGCTGGCAACGGTAACGGGGTCAGCGCCCAGGCCGGGAGTTCGAATTCCATCAGTCATCAGGATGATGACCTTGGAGGCGTAGTTGCGTGCCCCGGAACCTGCCAGAGCATTCACGCCAGCAGAAAGACCATCGCCGATATTGGTTTTTCCGGACGGGAAGTTGTTCGTGTAATAGCTGATTCCGGAACGAATGCTGTTGTAATCCGAAGTCATCGCTCGATCCGTCGACGCACCATCTCCGTACGTCACAAGTGCGACTTTTTCGCTCAACACAGAACTTTCCATTTCTGTGATAAAGTAATTTGCGGCGTAAGCCAGATCCCGCCAGCGTGAAGGTGTTGGCGCTGCGTTACCAAAGAACCAACCGGTTGGAGCAGCCTTTGGAAGAGGTGGATAGACGGCCTTTTCGTCCGAGGCATAGGCCATGGAGCCTGACCGATCGACCACAAATGCGAGGTCAACTTCGACTCGAGTGGATACGGATGTTCGAGAAACCTCATATCCGGAGGGCCCCAGAATACCGGGGAGCAAATACGGAATCGCACCATTCGTGCTGGAAGCTGTACGCTGAATTCGCACCTTCAATGCGTTGGGCTGACTACCACCGGCAGTAAATGAATAGCGATTCAAAGTGCTGGATCGAGTTGACGTACCTAACGTGAAGTCAGAATCGACAAGGGTCATGGCTTTACCAGCGACCAGATTCATGGAAGCAGCCACGTTCGCTTTCGCTTTCGCCTGAGCCAAATCTCCAGTGAGTGAATAGGTTCGTCCAGCGGCTCGAGTCGCCGCATCCGCAGCAATAAACGCCTGTGTCCGGCTAAGATCAATCCAGGCCATGTTGACAGCAAACGCCGCCAGAATCAGCAACACGGGCAACATAAACGCGACGAGAGCCACAATAGCTCCCAGACGACTAGTACCGGAAACACGTTGAATCCTGCGCATCTGTCAGTACTCCTTCATCATGGAACAGGAACCGGTAATCGTTTTGTTCCTGTAAAACAGGAGCGGAACGGCAAAGTTACTGTTCGAGGGGGCAGTGACAGTGACTGTGATATACGAACTGATTGGAGCAGACGAAAAGCTTGAAGGCGTAATTGAAATCGCGGATCCCTGAACTCGACGATCGGTCAGAATCGCCTGCGCCGCATTCGTGACCTGAGCGTTCGTCGTCTTTGGTACCAATGCCACTCGAGCTGCTTCATACGCTGCGATATGCAGGGTCTGTTTCAGATGCAGCATGGAACACGATTCAATCGTTCCCAGCACAATGATCAGCAGCAGCGGGAGCGTCAGAGCAAACTCGACCATGGCGGCCCCGCGACGCGATTCGCGCGGTCCGGTCGCGACAATCGTTCGGCAATCCGAACGACGACGAGAAACTCGGACAAAGGAGCAGGCTCTATGGTGCATCGAGGAGAATCAACGATTCGCAAACATGAAGAACTAAGGGGACCCTTGAACCTGTACTTCATGTATGGAGTGATGATTCGAAAACACATCCAACGATCGGATTCCGAATGAATTGCGAATTCGACTCTGGCGGTTGTATCGATCAACTCGATCTTCACATTCAAACTGACTAATGGAGTTCGATATGGATTTTCCGAGACCAAACAACCCATACAGCCCTTCCAGATCAACGTGAAGCAGCGTTTCTTCCCGGAGCTGGCAGGCTCTGACGCCAACATTCTGCAACTCTGGCACAATGTTCGAACTACGCTCATCGTGAGAAATGTCGAATCGCTTTGCTCGGGCGCGCAGCACCGAGGTTGTGTCCGACAGAGACTTCCGGAGCAAGAGCCATGAAGAAAACACTGCGATTCAAAAAACTCATCAACTGGACCGTTCAGGGGCCAATTGTTCTGCGCATTGTCGCCCATATGGTGACTTACAATATCGCTCTGTTCGCTCTGCTGCTGATGGCCTGGGGCATGCGGAGTCTCATGGGATCACTTGGCGGCGAGCCAATCACAACTGACTACTTTGTGTTTAAGCGTGATGCCGGACCCGTGTTGTTCTGCATGGCGATCATGACGCCATTCATGGTCTGGGATCTGATCTCACTGACGAATCGAATCGCCGGGCCACTGTATCGCTTCGAAGCTCTGATGAAGGACTTCGTGAAAAGCGGTACGCTCAAACAGGCGAACCTTCGCGACGGAGATTTACTGACCGGGTTTCAAAAACAGTACAACGAGTTCGTTGAGGCCCTGCATGCTCTGTACCCCGAAACGATTCCTGCAACGACTCCGGCCGCTTCCGATTCGACGACAGTGCCGCTGGAGCCATTTGCAAAAGCACAAACTGAACCACAAGGCGATCTGAAAGCTGCCGCAAGCAAGACGCACGCATCAGCATCGACGACCTGATTTGTCGACAACTCAGATCGCTCAGAAACCAATCCCGTGAACCGTCCAGGGTCAACTTCCGGATGTTTCCATGCCCCGGAATCCCAACCCTCACGTCAGTGAGGGATTCTGAAAAACAACCGATCCCTTGCTGACGCTTTTTGAAGTTGCGCATTTTCAGGCCCGGAGAGTCGACAAATCCAATGCCGGTGGCGTGAGCCACCGGTATGCGAATATAAGGAATCTGAGGCCCGGAGGGCCGACACAAGGGCAGATGTTTCGGCCCTTCAGGCCTGAGTAGCAGCTTTTCTTGCAGTCCGGTGGCTCACGCCACCGGCAGGGAATGTGCCGGGCTTCCAGCCCTGAATAAAATGCGCAACTTCAAAACGCACGCTTCGGGTTGGGATAGACGAAACCTATTTCGAGACTGTGACTTTGCAGAACGTACTGTCGATCAGCGTCACTTCGTTGCAGCTGCGATTGCCGTCTGTAATCTCTGAATCGTGAACGGTTTTCCCAGGACTGCGCGGGGATGAAGTTCTTCCGCTCCAGTGAACTCCTCAACCGCCATTTCTCGTCCCGAACACAGGATGATCGGAATTTTTATTCCCAGATAAGCCAGTTGCTGCATTGTCTGCAGGCCGCTCATACCAGGCATAATCTCATCAAGGAACATGAGGTCGAAGGGGACTTCTGCCGACTGCAAAGTTCGAATCGCATTTTCTCCGCTATCGGCTGCGATCACATCGTGCTGAAGAATTCTCAGCATCCCGCTGCAGACGGTCCGAACCATTTCATCGTCGTCGACAATCAGAACTTTCACAGGGTTACCGGACCTTCAAGCCAGACGCGCGCCGATACTCGTCGGAGGATCATCCGCGTGACAGTGGCAAAGCGAGTTCAAGGTGTACATCAAGGTGTGAATTCAGGACTCAGCGCTGGGCGCTTTTCTTCGGCCACAAGGAACGCAAACCTCCCGGCAGGATTGGGATATTCAGACGGTTTGTGGGGGGCTTGCTGGCTGCAGGTTGTTGTGCAGCAGTTGTTGGTGCCGAAGTCTTCGTCTCGTCCGTTACATCGGTTGAAGTATCGGAGGCCGCGTCCTCTGTTTCTGTGGGCTGCATTGCAGGCCCCATGATACCGATGGGCTGGTTCAGGAAACTGTCCGTCTGATTCAACAGGCTGTCTGTTCTGTTAAGAAAACCCTCGGTCTGCTGCAACAACTGTGAAGTCTGTGGCACAAAAATCGGAGCCTGCTGCAGAACATCTGACGTCGTCGGGAACTGACCATTCGATCGCTGCAGAATCCCCGGCAATTCCATTGCGCCAGCCGGCAGATTCAGTTTTTCCTGAATGCCGAGAGGCAGCGAACGTCCCTGAAGAGTGTTGTCGATTTCATCCATCACGCGGGAGATCTTCTCCTGATCCTTTTGCGGAATCAGTTTTGAGTTCTTCACCTGACGGATAATGGTCTTAGTGTCCAGCTTTCCCGACTGCAGCGTCGCCACGATTTCGCGAACTTCGTTGATCTGGGCCAGAAGTTCTTTGTTGTCATCGCGCAGCTTGTCATATTCGCCCGTAAAGCGTTCCTTTAGCTTTTCGATTTGATCGCTTGCGTAAGAATTGACTTCAGAAATCAATCGTTCTTTTGCTTTGTCCAGCTGATTGGTAAACGCCGTCTGCACGCCAAGTGCCACTTGCTCGCCAACGTCGGACTGCAGATCAATCTCCGGATCACGAAGGGTACCTCCCAGTTTGACTGAGGCATTCAAAACACGAATGCCGGCAAAGGCATCGTTTGCCGCTTCTGTGATTTCACTTCGCACATCGTCCGAAGCCTGAAAATTCAGATTCTCGACGTTGGACTTCAGATCGATATTGCCTTCAATGGCATCTTCAATAAGAGCCAGTCGAGTCGTCCAGGCCAGATCGCTAAGCGTGGCATGCACGCTGGCTTTTTCCGACTTTCCAGCGACGAGGGGCAGAGGATTCGTGTCTCGATAATCCACCAGCATCTCGGCGCGGGTTGTTTCCCCTGTGGCGTCATAAGTGACTTTCATTTGCAGAGGCCGACTGCCTTCTGCAGCCAGCCTCATTATACAGGGGCGTCCCAGCAGTTTGGGATCTTCCGTCACATCGGTCAGCATCGCTTTGAAGGGAACCTGCTCCTTATTGATGGACACGATCCCTGTGAGTGAAAGTTTCTTCATCAGAAAATCGGGAGCCGGATCTCTCATCACAAACTCGAAATCTCGTCCTGCACTGCGAGGTGGCTGGACCTGCTCCTTCAGATCTCGCTGATAATCTCGTGCGAATTCGATCCACGTCAGCACTTCCTGAATCTGACGATACATCGTCTTCCCCAGAAGTGCCTGTGAAATGCGACGAGCATCGGGCTTGAGCAACGAAAGTGTATGCTTCACTTTCTCCTGATCTCGTTCACGAGCTGCGTTCAGCGTCTGAAAATCGTCGCGAACTTCGGGGACGATGTCTTTGATTTCATCCCGAAAGCCCTGGACCTCAATGATGATTTCTTCGGCCTTTTGGCTGACCTGAAGATACTGTTCGATCTGCTGGAGCGTGTCGCCCTCTTTGGCTCGCTTGAATTGTTCTCTCAACTGATCAACTCGCGGCTTCATGGCTTCGGCACGATCTGTCATCTCCACAAACCGCTCGTCCCACTTTTCGTAGACTTCTGTGCCAAGGCGATAGGTTTCCAGAGTATTGGGGTCCAGCTGAGACTTTACCTGCTCTGTAATGCTAGTCAGCCATTCCGATCCCAGCTCTGTTAACTTCTCCGACATCCAGGACGGTTCTTCACTGACGGGTTCAGGGTCGAAGTCCAGTTGGCCATCATCGCTGCGAGGAGTATCAAAACGCAGCCCGTCGAGCCGTCCTTCTTCAACAACAAAACGTCGCCGTGACAAGGACGACGACTCCAGCCCCATATGCATCTCTTTGAACTCGACCAGATTCCATCCCGGTCGCCTGGCACTGGCGAGCGCGACGTTGCTGACTGTCACAGACGGTGGAAAGAACGACGTCTTCAATTCGCCCAGGTCAGCGCGCGCACCGGTGGCTGTCTGCAAAGCCTGGATGGAACTGTATCTAAGCAACGGATCCATTCCGAAGGCAATGAAGGCCCAGACGGATCCAACAATCAACAGACGGGAGATCAGATAGGTCCAGCGCATGGAGCCCTCTTGAGTTCGATTAAGACTATTGGCCGGCAAAATCAGGAAGCGTTGTGTGTCTCTTAATGGATGGCCGCAATGCGATCAGCCCACTCCGCCCCCAGGATCAGTTTCGCCCATCGCCACTGACGTGCTCGCTGAGCAATCTTTTCGGCGTACTTCTCAAAGAGCGGACGACTCAGTCGATGGACGGGCCACAACAACGCAAGTCCCGTGGCAAAGCTGCCCATCACGATCGTATTGTTGAAGTTGGTCCACGGCATAAAGGGCATGTTAGCCATCTCGGTCCACAGCCCCTGCAGTGACGGCTGGGCAAGGATATAGCCGCCAATCTGGTCAAAGATCGAATCGCAGACCGTGGCGAGAAATGTGCAAAGCACGATGGCCAGAGTCGCAATGGCCAGATTGACTCGTGTTGAGGCGAGCAATGTTCCCAGGACGATGGCCAGCAGATTTCCCTTGGGAACCAGTCCCACGAGAACTCCGAAAGCTAACCCCAGCGACATTTGTCGAGGAGTCGATTCCATCACAAACGCCTGCAAAAGCAGACGTAGTGGACGAAGGATCAGGAACATAGTAAGCATCCTCCATGATGCAACTTGATCAATAGTCTGGTCACCGGACTGGGGCGAAAAACGAGGGAATATCCCAAGCCTGAAACTTCAGAAACCTCAATCCGACGATAATACTGCTGAGCATGCCATCCGAAGTTCAAGAAAGTCAAGAGCCGCAATCCGGACTTTGAAATCAGCAGCAGCACGATTCATTAAACGTCGCTGGGGAACAGCAAAGGTGCTCAGAGTCTTCTCTGGATCTGCAGGAACTGCCGATCAGTTCACGGTGAGGTTTGCTGTCGGAGAGGATTTTGTGCACACTGTGAGATATCCCGTTTCTTAACTGCGTATGAATGACCCGTGATGGCTCGGATAACTTTGTCGGTGTTGGAAGGTCTCGAACGAGGCCATGTCTATCGTAATCTTCAGACGCCTGTGACGATCGGGCGCGAGGAGGTTAACGATGTGCAGCTTAATGACGAGCGAATCAGTCGCCTGCATGCAAAGCTTCAGGAAGATTCCGGCCGCGTGATTTTTACGGATCTGAACAGCACTAACGGCAGTCGTGTCAACGGCCATCCGGTTCAGCTGCGTATTCTGCGCCCCGGTGATCATCTTCAGCTGGGACGTTGTACGTTGTTGTTTGGCAGCGAACAGGAAATTGCAGCCCGTGCAGAAGAACTGGGAGTCAACGTCGCGGCGTTACTTCCACTGCAGGCTCCACCGAATCGTTCGATCCCGGCCGGTGGAATTCCTGATGCCGAATTCAGCATGGCGGACAACGTCAACTCCGACCACATGTTTACGCCTCTGTTCTTTGGCGAACGTCCGCCTCTGCCCGAGAAACTGACGACGATCCAGCGAGCCCAGTTGGCGGACTTGTTGACCTGCATTCATGAGCAACTACAAAACGTGGTTCTGGATTCTGCTTCGCATGATGACAACGAACGCATCATGCAGGTCGGCTGGGAACGTTTTCAAAGCCTGCTGCTGCTGAATCGCGATATCGCCCGTTACATGCAGGCGATCGTGAGTCCTGACTCCGGTGAGTAATGCATTGCTGAATCGCTCAATTACGTGCTGTAGTACCCCATGGTGAAAAGATACCAGCACGCAGCGCCAGCAAGTGAGTTTTTTTGCTCACTCGCTGGCGCGTCGTGCTGGTAAACAGGTAAATCCTGATCTGCCGCTCGCCTTACAGCAAGTCGATGATTTCTCCGGTAAAGAGATCAGTGATCGCGTCATCCACGGCACGGAAATACCAGTCAGAATTTGCTCCGCCCGTCAGTGAATCGTCTTCACCGGCATCATTCAGGACGTTGATCTTCGCTTTCAGGGAGACAGCCGGGCTGCCGACACCGGCTCGCAGGTTGGCGATGCGCACAGCATAGCTGTTTGCAGAAATCCACTGTGTCCGAATCGTACTGAGATTGGCAACACTGCTGTCATTCGTCGTCCGCCCGGCGATCAGGATGTCATCTCCGCTTCCTCCGTACAGATCATCAAGTCCCAATCCACCAATAAGGATGTCACGCCCCGTATCACCTATCAGGATGTCAGTCCCGTCAAGACCGACCAGAATGTTACTTCCTTTCCCACCTGTCAGAACATTACCCACTGAATTCCCGGTCAGTGTGTCGTGCGATGTGCCACCCAGCAGATTCTCGAATGTACTGCTGGTGTTCAACTTCAAAGTTCGATTCAAATGTACGCTTTGAACAAGGGAAGTCCCGAGGCTCGCGATGACGCTTGTTGTCAGCGCAGAGAAGTTGAGCGTGTCGGATCCCTCATTGGCTTTCTCATGGACCTGATCAGCTTCTGCCGCTGAAGTCGCCGCAAAGAAATAGCTGTCGTCATTGATACCGCCGAAGAGATTATCGCCACCTGCTGCTCCTGTCAGCTTGTCGTTTCCGGCACCACCAATCAACGTGTTGGTCAGGCCGTTGCCCGTCAGTGTGTCGTTGGCTGTGCCGCCGACGAGATTCTCGAATGTACTGCTGATGTTCAGCTTTATGGTGCGATTCAAATGAACGCTTTGGACAACGGATGTGCCGAGGCTCGCGATGACATTTGTTGTCATCGCAGAAAAGTCCAGTGAATCGAGCCCTTCGTTGGCTTTCTCATGAACCTGATCAGCTTCTTCTGCTGCTGAAGTCGCGGCAAAGAAATAGGTATCGTTATCCAGACCGCCGAACAGATTATCGCTGCCGGCCGCTCCGGTCAGCTGATCGTGTCCGGGACCACCAATCAGAGTATTCGTCAGGCTATTGCCAGTCAGCGTATCCGGACCAGAACCACCAATCGCGCTTTCGAATGCTGTTGCCAGGCCCAGGGTAAGGCTCAGGTTTGTGGCATGCGCGACATGAGTGGATATCTTACCCAGATTGATTGATACCCCGACAGTTGTTGGAGAGAAGTCAATCGTGTCCAATCCACCACCTGATTCATCAAGCGTCCACGATCCCAGAGCAGAGTCAGCATCGAATTTATAAACGTCATTTCCGACTGCCCCGGCAAGGACTCGGTTCTCGATGCTGGTCAGCGTCAAACTGCCGCTGTTTACAGTCAGACTTGTGCTGCTGTTCACGATAATCGTGTCCGCGCCATTGGTTCCTGCAATACGCACCGAATCTGTTCCACTCAGACCATTGATCGTCAGCGACGAACTCAGCGGAAACGTGCCGAGATTCACAACCGGCCCGCCATTTGTTGCGACCGTAACAGCCACCTGGCCGTTGTTGCTGGTAAAATAGGTCAGCACGAATGCATCGTTGCCAGTCGTTCCATCCGGAGTCCGTGTTTCAATGGCTCCCATGTCAACAGTGCCGGCAACGATCCGCACGAAGTTCGCGCTTCGTTGATCTGTGATGAGTGCCGGATTGCCAGGCTGAGTCACATCAACAGTCAGAACGTTGCTGCCACGATTGAACGCGGGACTATTCGCAAGCAACGCATGCGTCAAAGTTGGTCCGCCGTTATTGGTCAGTGGTGCAAGAAGGGGATTGATCTTTGTGCCGTCTGTCGCCCCGCCGATCAGATTGCCGTTCGCTCCGGGTGTGAGTCCGGTCGCAGTCAGGCCTGTGCCGTTATTGCGGCCGATCAGGCTGTTTGAGACAGTGAGAGTGTTGTTAATGGACTTTCGAACGTCCGGGGCAGTACCATCGTCGGTGTTCCCGGCGACAATGCTGTTCAGAATCGTGACGGGGCCCGAGAAGCTGCCGATGGCACCGCCATAACTGAGATTCGCGTGATTCCCCGTGAGCGTACTCTGGCTCACCAGCACTGCTCCCTCGACACCGTAAATGGCCCCGCCGGATGAATCGGTGCCAGACGTGAAGTTGCCGGAAAGCGTGCTCTGGCTCACCGTCACGGACTTGCTGAAAATTGCGCCGCCAGAGGCACCGCTGGCAGCCTTTGTGGAGTTCCCGGAGAAAGTACTCAGGCTCACGACGACCAAGCCACTGCTGGTCGAAGTCGCAACCGCTCCCCCATCAGCATCAACGCCTGTTGTGGAGTTTCCTGAGACCGTACTCTGACTCACAGTGACCACGCCACTGAAACCCCAAATGGCCCCGCCATCGGCATTCGCACCCGCCGTAGAGTTTCCAGTCAAAGTACTTTGATTCACCGTCACTGCACCGTCGAAGGCGGTGATTGCGCCGCCGCGGGCATCAGCACCAGTCGTGGAGTTTCCCGAAAGAGTACTATGGTTCAGGGTCACCGTCGCGGCGGGTGCGTAAATGACGCCGCCGTAGGCAAAGTTGCCTGTCGTCGAGTTCCCCGAAAGCGTGCTTTGATTGATCACCACCGCCCCGGCGCCGAAGGCGGAGATGGCTCCTCCACGGGCACTATCGCCTGTCGTCGAGTTTCCGGAGAGCGTACTCTGAGTGATTGTCAGAGTTCCATTCGAAGTCGACTGAATCGCTCCGCCTCGTTCGTAATCCGCTGTCGTCCGACCATTCTTCAGCATCAGACTCGACAGTGTCACGTCTCCGGCGGTTGGCCTGATGTTGAAGATCCGAGTGTTCTGTTGAGCATCGATGACTGTGTTGCTTGCTCCATTACCGGTGATCGTCAATATTTCGGTGATTTCAAACTGACTGAGCGAAAGGTCGAATTCTGTTCCGTTGGTCGATGTCGCAAATGTAATTGTGTTGGCCCCGGGACTGCTGTTCGCAAGGACAATCGCTTCACGCAGAGACAGGTCACCGGTGCTGATGTTTCCATCCAGTTCATCAACGGTTGTGCTGACAACGATCGGGCCAGCGAGTGTGAAGAGTTCATACGCACCCATGTCGACCGTCGTATTTACGATGCGAGCAATCGGCAGACCTCGCTGGTCTGAAGTCAATGCGGGCGTTCCATTCACAGTCACATCGACCGCCAGGGCATTGCTGCCTCGATTTAACGCCGGACTGCCGGTCAACAGAGCATGCGTCTGAACCGGTCCGCCGTTATTGGCCAGCGGTGCAAGAAGTGGATTGATCTTTGTGCCGTCAGTGGCCCCACCGATCAGGTTGCCATTCGCTCCGGGTGTGAGTCCGGTTGCGGCCAGGCCTGTGCCATTGTTGCGGCCGATCAGGCTGTTTGAGACGGTCAATGTGCTGCTCAGGGGCTTACGAACATCCAGAGCTGTACCGTCGTCGGTGTTCCCTGCAACAATACTATTCTGGATCGTGAAGTCCACCATCCCCGAAGAAGTGGCGATGGCTCCACCTGCACTAAGATTGGCGTGGTTTCCGGTGAGCGTACTCTGACTCACCATCAGCTCACGTTCGAGGCCGTAAATGGCTCCGCCGTCAGCATCGGTGCCGGTCGTGAAGTTTCCGGAGAGAGTGCTCTGGCTGACCGTCACGATCATGCCGTAAATAGCCCCACCGGAGGCACCACCGGCGGCCGTCGTGGAGTTTGCGGAGAAAGTGCTTTGGGAAACCATCACGCCGCCATTGATGGTGGAAGTCGCAATGGCTCCGCCGTCTGCATCAATGCCGGCCGTTGAGTTCTCGGAGAACGTACTCTGGTTAACTTTCACCTCGCCATTAACCATGAAAATGGCTCCGCCGTCGGCACTGGCGCCGGCAGTGGAGTTTCCTGAGAACGTGCTGTGACTTATGGTCGGCATGTCGCCGTTAAAATAAATGGCTCCACCGCGGGATCCAGTTCCCGTCGTGGAATTCCCGGAGATTGTGCTGTTACTCACCAACACTGGTCCACCGGTACTGTGAACTCTACTGTAGGCAAAAATCGCACCACCATGGGCGTTGGCACCCGATGTGGAGTTCCCAGTGATCGTGCTGTTGGTTACCGACACCGAACCGTGATATGAATAGATGGCGCCGCCCTCAGCGAAATCGCCCGTCGTGGAATTCTGCCGGACCGTACTCTCATTAAGCGACAACGTCCCCTCGGAGAGTGTCTTGATGGCACCGCCTTCATTCCCGCCTGTTGTTCGCCCACCGGTCAGCGTCAGTTTCCGTAGGGCTGTGTCGCCCGCGCCAAATTCGATTCGGAAAATTCGCGAGGCATTGTTGCCGTCAATGATGGTGTTATCAGCTCTCTGTCCGGTGATCATTAATGCGTCCGTGATCGACATTTGCCCCAACGACAGCGTGATCGTATCGGCGATTCCATCAGTGAAGTTCGTTCCGCCGCTGCCTGAGCCATTGCCAAACGTAATCGTGTCGGCCCCGGGGCTCGAATTCGCCAGCAAAATCGCTTCTCGCAGCGTGGTCAAACTGTCGGCCGTCGTATTGTCGGCTCCGGAAGTTACAACAAACGCCGCCAGAAGCGCTCGCTGCTCCAGCTCAGTCTCTGCCGCCAGAGACGGCATCGATTTCCTTCGCCGGGAACTCCGTGAATGCCGGGAGGGAATGCTGGAAGGAGTTCCAGAGAGCTGTGAAACAAGCCGAGTCATGAAGTTCTTGAAGGTCATTGTCGAGTACCCTGATCGGTTCCAAAAACCGAACCCGCTGTATTCCATCAGACAAACGAAGCTGCATCTGCCGCCCCACCGAAGACAGTGATGCCGGTTCCTGACGCAAGTGGGACATCGAATTGAAAAAGATAACGGATCAAGCGGAAATCACAGGGTTTCTCGTCGCAATGGAAAACGGTTTTCCACAGGCCTTTACCGCCCAGCCACAGGAGCCGACTGGATCGCGGAATTGCGGCCGCCTGCGGCCGGGTGGCAAACGAAGTTGGTGAGTCGGGGACTAAGCACGAAATCCCAATGGCCTCAAACTTCGCACTTAATCACACTTCGTAAGTGGTAGCACCCATCAGTGTTTAAGTGGAAACAAACGAAAAGGGATTGTTTGAAGAGTCCACTGTTGATTATCAAGTTGATCATAAGGGACAATTCCGGAACACGAACGGAGCTGAGCTTGTCCGTCTTTACGAGGTTTGCGATTGTCCGAATCTGAAGACCATCCTGAGAAATCAGCCCGTCCGGACGGCGTTACCTCGGCATCCAGCGCCCAATCGCCGGTCACGATGTGGCTTAGACAACTGGAATCTGGCGACCCGAATTCGGCCGGAGAGCTCTACCGGCATTTCTGTTGTCGACTTCAAAATCTGATCAGCCGCCAGATTCCAGTGAGTGTTCGCACAACATATGACGCTGATGATGTGACCGTGAGTGCGTTCCACAGCTTGTTTATGGGCGTGCGAGAACAACGCTATCAACTGGGGAATCGCACGGATGTCTGGAGGTTGCTACTGACGATTGCGGAACGAAAAATCGCCAAGCGCATCCGGTTCGAGACACAGGAGAAACGCGATATTCGACGACTTCTGCAGAACTCGGTCTTCGTGAGCCTTCCCCGCGGTCATCAGCTTGATGCACCCTGCGGAGTGAACTCGTTGCCCAGCTACGAACCCACGCCAGCCTTTGCAGCCGAAGTTGCGGAGACGTGCGCAAACCTGCTTGGGTCTCTGCCGGATGACTGCTGTCGCACGATTGCTCTGCTGATGATGGAAAACTACACCGCTGAACAAGTCGCTCAGAAACTCGAGTGTACTCGACGCACGGTTCAGCGCAAGCTATTGGTCATTCGCAGAACGTGGCAGGATTCGTCCGGAATTGAATTTCTGATCGACTAGCTGTCACAGTTGGAGAACAAACGGGCATTTGAGGGTTAAAGGGGGGATACCAAAGCAATTCCCGTTGGCGGAGCGACGGGTGTACGATAGACGGGAATTGCGTTAGGCAGCCTTGAACCTGCGGAGTATGAATTGTCTGAAATCGATCACGATTGGGAGCAACTGCCGATTGCCGAGCTGCATCAGTTCGATGCCTTGTGTGATCGCTTCGAGCGAGCCATCGCAGCAGATCCCAATGCGCGTGTCGAGACGTTTATCGCGGAACTGTCTCAACCACAGCAACGTTTGCTCGTTCGGGAACTGGTGTCCCTGGAAATCGAGCATCGGCATACTACTAGAGCGTCTCCTGACCCCGAAGAATTTGCGTTGCGATTTCCGCAATGGGCCGATGAACTGAGAACTCTGGCGACGCAATGCCTGGAGGAACTCGAACAGGCACGGATCGAGAGTTCAGAGACGCTCGAAGAAAACTCGGGATCTGGACATACGATCGAAACGAGTAAAGCTGACCTGCACCGGCGATGGTCGGAGCAGTGGCTGGCCTGCTCAGCAGCGGCAAGACCTTTCGGCCTGCCCGCCGACGGAGCGCTGGGGCATTATCTATTGCAGTCAGTCATCGGCCGCGGCGGGATGGGGCTTGTCGTCCGGGCACGCGACACAAGACTCGATCGAGATGTTGCGATCAAGGTTCTGGCCACAAACCTTCCAGGCGACAACGCAACACACGAACGCTTTCTGCGTGAAGCTCGGGCTGCGGCGGCCATACGTCATACCAATGTGGTCACCGTTTATGCCGTGGAAATTATCAGCGACATCCCGTTTCTTGTCATGGAACTGGTCGATGGCGTGACACTTGACAAATACCTGCAGCAATCCGGAAAGCTTTCACCTGGAGAAATCGTCAGCCTCGCAGCGCAGATTGCGGAAGGTCTGGCATCGGCTCACAGGCAGGGCTTAATCCATCGCGATATCAAACCCGCCAACATCCTGCTGGAACGAAGCACGAAAGACGTGAGCGGCGTGCAGGCACTTTCCCCATGGCACGTACGCATAGCGGACTTCGGCTTGGCGCGAATTGCCGCCGATCGCAAACTGACGAATTCCGGCCTGATCGCTGGAACGCCACAGTACATGTCTCCCGAACAGGCTAACGGGAAGGAGATTGATTCTCGATCAGACCTCTTCAGTCTTGGCACCATTATGTATGCCATGTGTACGGGGGAGGATGCGTTTCAGGGAGAATCACCTTTGGCGATCCTGCGAAAGGTTGCTGAACAACTGCCTCGTTCACTCAGTGAGATCTGCCCACACGTACCGGTCTGGCTGATTGATGTGATTGACACGTTGATGGAGAAATCGCCCGATAAGCGAATTCAATCGGCCGATAAAGTCGCTGTTCTGCTGGATGCCCGCCGACAGGAAATGCAGTACTTAACTCCAGCGGGGAATTCGATATCACCCGCAGTTCAACAGACAGGGAAGTCGCCTCCATGCCGCCCCATCGTTCGATGGCTCGCATGGTCCATGCCGCTCGTTTTCGCTGCAGTATTGTTCATTCTCTCTCGACGTGGTGGAACGATTCGCTTTGAGATTAACGACCCAGGGATCACGGTTCGTTTCGCGGGTGAAGAAGTTCAGATTAATGATGGAGACAACGCGTACCGTTTTGTGGCCGGAGATCACGAGCTTTCTGTGACGCACGGTGACCTTTCCTTTATCACAAAAGACTTCAAACTGAGTAGAGGTGAAGACGTTCGATTGCAGGTCACATTTCTCGATCAACAACTCCTTGTCGAACGAGATGGAAAGCCGTTGTGGGTTGGACAGGAGGTTGCACAGAACGAGGCTGTTGCTGACGTTTTGCCCAGTCAATTATCAAGTTACTCCTGGCCAAAGAATCTGCCTTCGCCAGCGATTGTTCCTTTTACAGCCGCCGAGGCGAAAACACATCAGGAAGCCTGGGCCGAGCGTCTTGGTGTCGCCGTCGAAACAGAGAACTCAATCGGCATGAAGCTGCGCCTCATACCACCTGGCGAATTTTTGATGGGCAGCAGCGAAACGGAACTCGCGCAGGAGACTCGAATCGCAAGAGAAAAACATATGCTGGAATGGGTCTTCGCGTTTCTTCCGTTCGAACCCCCGCAGCACCACGTGACACTGACGAAGCCGTTTGGCATCGGTATTTATGAGGTCACGCGTGGTCAGTTTCGTCAATTTGTTGACGCCACTGGTTACATCACTGAATCAGAGAAAAGTGGTAAAGGTGGAACGGGCTTCAAGAGTCGCGCGATTGTCGATGGGCTCGAGTTCTCGTGGAAGACGGACCTGGGATATGAGCCTCCGCAGACGGATGAAAGCCCGGTGGTCAATGTTTCCTGGAATGATGCGGCGGAGTTCTGCAAGTGGCTCAGTGAGAAGGAAGGCGAAACCTATCGACTTCCATCTGAGGCCGAATGGGAGTATGCCTGCCGAGGTGGAAATCCGGGACGGTTTTGCTTTGGGGATGATAGTGCACTGATCCACAAATATGGGTGGATTGGTGACGGCCTAAGGCAGGGGGCTCGTCGAGTTGGTGAGGGGGCAGGCAATTCGTTCGGACTGTTCGATATGCATGGGAACGTTTGGGAGTTCTGCCAGGACTTTCACGGACCGTACCCGGATATGGCCGTCACGGATCCCACAGGACCAGTCTCTGGCGACTTGCGAGTCGGACGCGGCGGCACATGGGGCACATATGCGGAATTAAGCCGATCTGCGTATCGTTCCAGTGGCAATCACGGCGCCTTCTCAGCGGGATTTCGCGTGGCCAAAGATTTGAATGTCCCGCGTGATTCATCGTCCAAATAGTTGCAAATTTTGAGCGCAGGAGTTCGTGCGATTTCTCATCGCATTGCCGAAACTCTAAGACAGGTGCTCGCGAATCTCGCCCAGACCTTCTTTTATCACAGATCTGAGTCGCAACAAATCGCCCAGTGTCTGGCTGAAGGACTCGACGTTCTCTGCAGAGGAGAATCGGTTTTCAGTCTGTAGCACGATTCGCTCGAGTCGATGCAGCTGACCGTGAAGAGTCTCCTCCAGCATCGGCAGCATTTCCTTCGCCCCGGCTCGTACTTTTCTGGTGACTTCCTGAACGAGTTCTCGTTCAGCGTGACGACTGGCGGCGTCCAGTTCCCGCGGGCCAGTCTCTACGTTCTGTCGATCCAGTTCCTTGACATCAACCAAACGTCCGAACGGTGACACGACGCGGCGGGCGTTCTGCTGGTTCAACTGAGCTTTCTCAAGCGATGAGCGAGCTTTCTTCGAGTTTGGATCGAGGCGAACCGCAGCCTGAAAACACTGCAGAGCTAATCCCATATTCTTCATGTCGACGTAGATATTTCCCAGGTTCAGATGAGCTTCAATCAAATCAGGCTTTAACTTGATGGCTTCTTTGTATGCGGAAATGGCCATCGTATTCAGGTTTTGCCCGCGTTGAGCAATCCCCATGTTGTAATACGCCTCCGCACACTTGCGGTCTTTCTGTAAGGCACGGCGAAGGGCTTCCACGGCTTTGCGAAATTCTCCCAGACGATTCAGCACCGCTCCCAGATTCACCCAGGCCTGGGCATGCCCGGAATTCAGTTTTGTATGGCGTTCAAAGATTTCGCGGGCGGCAGGCAGTTCCTTGTTGTAGAACCTGGCCATCCCCAGCATTTCCAGAGCGACCTCGTCGTTGGGATTCTGCTCCAGCATGATTTGCAGGATCTCCGCAGCCTCTGCAAATCTCTTTTCTCGAAACAAGTCCCGGCTGAGTTTGATGAAACTGTCGCCTGATGTCTGCTGAGTCATCGTTACTGCTCCCTTGTACTCGGAAGATTCAATCTTCCCGAGGCGTGGTCAGAGAACTGTGAAGGAGAATGTTGAGGATCGGCAGTTCCAGCAGATGCCCGGTGGATGGAACATCAGTGTACAGCTGATCGGTCTGTGTGGGCTAACACTACATAGATGGTGTCTGAGCCGGTGTTTCCGGGTGAGTTTAGGCGGGAATAGAAATGAACGCGTTTCTGAAAACGTTGACGATCGATGACGTCAGAGTTTACCTGAATTGACAATGTTAAACGGGGGTAGAGTTTGCGTCGTCCGTATGGCGAGTTCAAGCGGGAAAACCTGCGAAGTCGATCCACGACAGAGAATCCGGGGAATCGGCTCCCGGAGTACTTTGGACCAGAAGTTTACTTCTGACAAGACTGAGCAGGTTCTGAATGTCAGGATTGTTCACCAGAAGCTCGCTGTTGGCGATGACGATTCTCGTCAGCGTGCTTCCTTCTTCCTCCTTTGCCGATGGCAATTTGCGCGAAACGCCTTTGGTTCGTGCAGTGCAGATGTCTCGCAAATCTGTGGTGAATATTCACACAGAAAAGAAGGCGGCGGAAGACAAAGAGGCCCGGTTCTTCTCACCTAAGTCACGAAAAGTGACCGGGATGGGCACCGGTGTGGTCATCGACGAGCGTGGGTATATCGTAACCAACTACCACGTCATTCAGGACGTGGATATGATCACTGTTACGCTCGACGGCGGTGCCTCCTATGATGGTCGTCCGGTTTCTTTCGACCGCAAACATGACCTCGCCATTATTCGCATCACCGCAACAGAGCCTCTGACTGTCATGCCAATGGGCACGTCCTCCGACCTGATGCTGGCCGAGACGGTCTATGCCGTCGGAAACGCCTTTGGTTATGAACACACCGTAACCGCCGGAATTGTCAGTGCTTTGCATCGCGATGTGGAAGTTGATGAAACTCAGTCTTACGAGAATCTGATTCAGACTGATGCGAGTATCAATCCAGGGAACAGTGGTGGACCTCTGCTGAACGTTCACGGTGAAGTGATCGGCATCAACGTCGCGATTCGCTCGGGTGCACAGCGAATCGGCTTTGCAATTCCGATTGACGACGCTCGTCGCACCATCGCACGTCTGCTGAGCGTTGCACGTCTGGATGGATCGCCTCACGGGCTTGAAACAACTGACATTAAAACAGCGACTGAGAAGAAATTGGTCGTCGACCAGGTTGCTCCTGGCAGTGCGGCAGAACTTTGCGGAATCAAACCTGGCGACATTATCTGCAATGTTCGTGGTATCCGCATCAATGATGGCACGGATCTCGAGCGATCGCTGCTTGCCATGCCACCGGGAAAAGTTGTTGATCTTGTTCTGCAGCGAGAAGGCCGCGAACAGACTCTGCAGTTCACTATCGGAGTTGGTAAAGCAACAGTGGTCGCGCAGCCAACGGCTGAGAATGCAGAGGTCACAGTAGCCTCTGCGGAAAAGAAAACGGCACAGGTTCCTGCGACGAATGTCTCTCAGTCAAAACCGCTGCCTTCTTCGAAACCGCAGCCTGCTAATACTGAGGCTCAGATTATGGACCGAGCCTGGGAGATGCTGGGCCTGCGTCTTGAACCACTGACAGATCCTGAGAAACAGGAACTCACTTCACGAACTTATCCCGGAGCCCGTGGCCCTGTTCGATACAACGGTGGCCTGCGAATCACGGAAGTTAAAAGTGACAGTGTCGCTGCGAAGTTCGTCAAGGAAGGCGACGTCCTTCTGGGATTGGATGGATTTGAAACGCTCGGACCGGTTAACCTGAGTTACATCCTGAAGCAGGATCGTATCCAGAAGACGACTTCGATGAAGTGCCAGATCTATCGCAAGGGCACTAATCCGCTCGAAGGGACTCTGCTGCTGTCTCGCTGATTGTCAACTGACTGTCATTGCAGATACGTAAACTCACTCGAGGCCAGAACCACCTGACACAGGACACTCCACGCCGCACTGAGCCGATCTGCGTCGCTGCGAGTGTCCGTCGAGAACGCCTGCATCGTATCCTGAATTAATTGCAGATCCTGCGCGATCTCTTCCTCTGAGGGCTCTCGTCCCAGGCAGGTCAGGTAAATCTGTTTGATTCGTTCTGCGTCTGCCGTTGGAGATGTGAGTGCTCTGCTGGCTAATGCATCAGCGGCCTGCATCACAAAATCGCTGTTCATCATCATCAGTGCCTGAGGAGCCACGGTTGTGGTGGCTCGATCACCCGTGGGGACCGCCGGGTCAGGGAAGTCCAGCAACTGGAACATCTCAAAAACATTGTTCCGGATCACAGGCAGATACAGCGATCTTCGACGACTGTTGTAATCCGTCGTATCAATCGAAGTATGATCAAACAGATAACCACGGTTCTTGACCTTCAACAAAGATCCGCCCATCGTGGTGTCGAGCTGTCCGCTGACGAACAACAACGAATCACGAATCTCCTCCGCTTCCAGACGTCGCACTGGATAGCGACTCCAAAGTCGATTGTCAGGATCAACATTCGCAGCTTCCGATGAGACAATCGTGCTTTGCTGATAAGTGTTCGACAACAGGATCAGCCGATGCATCTCTTTCAAAGACCAGTTCCGGCGAATGAATTCGTTTGCCAGCCAGTCGAGCAGTTCCGGATGAGACGGCTTTTCTCCCAGAAGTCCAAAGTTGTCAGATGACGCAACCAGCCCGCGTCCAAAATGCCATCGCCAGATTCGATTCACGAGAACTCGTGAGGTTAAGGGATGACGATCACTTACAAGCCACTCGGCCAACTCGCGTCGACCACTATGCTGTCCGGAGAACGATGGCAAGTCCGGGCCCTTCATCACCGCTGGCACATGTCGCGGAACGACGTCTCCCAGTCGAGACGGATTACCGCGTACATGAATGGGCACGTCGATAATCTCATCTTCTGTAACGCCCATGGATGACGGCAATTCCGGCGGAGCTTTCTCCAGAGCCGCCAGCTCCTCTCGCAATTTCGCGAGTTCTGTTCGCGTTGCTTCCGGGTACTGAGCTTCTTTCGATTCCGGCGTTTCCCCTCCAGTCAACGAAGCCTGCAGAGCTTCATCGGCAGACTTCACCATCGATTCAATCGCCATCTTTTTCGCAGTAACCTGAGCATCGTAGTCGGCCTGCATCTGAGTCGCCTCGGCGGACTTCAGAGGGTGCTCATGCCACTTCGCCACCTTGGTATAGGTATCCATCGTGCGAGTGCTCTTGAAGATTCCCGCGAGCCCATAATAATCGGCCGTGTCGATCGGATCGAACTTATGATCATGACACCTGGCACAGCCAAACGTCATCCCGAGGAAGACTCGGCCGACGGTATCAATCTGCTCATCAACAATGTCCATTCGCATCTTCGGCATGTTGACTTCAGCCAGCACTTTGGGACCGATCGAGAGAAATCCCGTGGCTGTCAAAAGTTCATTTCTCACGTCCTCTGATGACGCTTCCAGCTGATCTCCGGCCAGCTGTTCACGAATAAACTGATCAAACGGTTTGTCCGCATTCATGGATCGGACCACATAATCGCGATATCGCCATGCGTTTCCGTGGGCAATGTTTTCATCAAGCCCATTCGAATCCGCGTACCGCGCCACGTCCAGCCAATGACGGCCCCAGCGTTCTCCATAAGCAGGGGAACTAAGCAGCCGCTCAATCAGTTCCGAATACGCTTCGGGGCGTTCGTCGTTAAGGAATGCAGAAATCTCCTCCGGGGTCGGCGGAAGTCCGGTCAGATCAAATGTCACTCGACGAATCAAAGCACGCTTGTCCGCTTTCGGAGCCGGCACGACACCAGACGACTCAAGCCGCGCCAGAATGAATCGATCCAGATCAGACTGGGGCCATGCAGAATTCTGCACGGGTGGAACTGCGACTTCCGTCGGTGGATTGAACGCCCAGTGATTCGGATCGCGATTTCGCTTCGACGCCGTCGAAGCCGCAGGAAATGTGATCCCGGATTTGACCCAACTCGAAAGAACCTCGATCTGCTGATCAGTCAGCTTATCATCCTGCGGCATCTTTAGATTCTCATCTTCATGACGCACCGCGCGGATCAGCAGACTGGCATTGGGCTCCCCGGCCACAGCCGCCGGGCCGGAATCGCCACCTTTCAAAATGGCTTCGCGAGAATCCAACCGCAACCCGGCCCACTGCTTCGTGCTGCCGTGACACTTCAGGCAATGTTCCTCAAGAATTGGTCGGACATGAGTTTCAAACTGCCGTAATTGCTCGTCAGTGAAAACTGGAGTCTCGTTCTTTTTCTGCCCAGATGCCTCTGACACCGGCGATTCTGAACGAACAGTCCCCTCTGGAGTCGCAACAACAGATGGTGCCAATCCTGGTGACTGACTGCCAGGCAAGGTTTCGTCGAACAGTAACGAAAATAAGAGAGCGAGCAGCATTGTGAAGATCCCGTTGCTTGGGGAAACTCAGGAAGCTGCATGTTAACCGATCACATACCGAATCAGGAATTCAAAAACAAGACAGTCTTCCCCGATACCGAAATTGGGCTGAGACCTGAACAAGCAGACAATCTCGATACATTTCTGTCGATCGGCGCGAATCCCCCGGCTTCCTTCTGCGCGTTTGTCCCCGTTTCTCGCTCGTGTCTGCTCTTGCGTAGCATCGAGAACCGCGATATCCGCGCAATCCGCGGTTAAAAACGAAAGCGCTGACTTCGACCGCGAAGCTTCCTCTCTGCCGAATGGCTGGCGATGGGTGACCGTTGGCAACATGGTTTGCAAGATGCAGTTGGAACTTCCGCAAAGACCAATGAAGACGCCAATGGAATTCCCGTGCTTCGTATGGGAAATATAAAAGAAGGTAGCTTGGTCTTTGATTCCCTGAAGTACCTTCCTCCGGACCATTATGAATTTCCCGAACTGCTACTTAAAGACGGAGACTTGCTCTTCAATCGTACGAACAGTGCAGAACTGGTCGGAAAATCGGCTGTATGTCGAGGTCTGCCGGATGCCTGCTCATGCGCATCCTATTTGATTCGCGTTCGACAGAAGCCAGAGTTTGAGCCGGAGTTTTTAGCGTTCTATCTGAACTCAACATTTGGAAGGAATTGGGTTCGGTCAGTCGTCAGCCAACAAGTCGGTCAAGCAAATGTTAACGGCACGAAGTTGAAAGCACTGGAAGTTCCTGTTCCACCTCTCCCCGAACAACATCGCATCGTGGCGGAGATTGAGAAGCAATTCACGCAGCTGGACGCGGGGATTGCGGCGTTGAAGCGAGTGCAGGCCAACCTCAAACGCTACCACGCCGCCGTCCTCAAAGCCGCCTGCGAAGGCAAACTCGTCCCCACCGAAGCCGAGTTGAAAAGAACCGCGGATTACGCGGATATCGCGGATGAATCGCAGTGGAGTTCTGTGTCTTTATCCGCGTCATCCGCGCAATCCGCGGTTAAAACTGCGTCTGTCGTGGCTTGAACTTGATTGAATCTCTGGCAACGAACCTCAAGTAGGTTCCTCATGAATCCGCCTCTATCGGGAAGTGCGCGAACACAGAAT
>JBILXT010000072.1:0-23468 GCA_044378235.1 Planctomycetaceae bacterium | reverse complement strand
ATTGAGTCATTGCCGGAAAAAGTCCTGCATTCGACTCGCATGATCGCGTTGACCAATCATGACGAAAACTACCATGAACTGGTTGAAGAGATCCTTAGGCCAGAGAAGAAGTCAGATCTCACTCCGCTGGTGAATGAGGCCGTGGCTGAACTGTTCGATGGTCAGTTGCCATCGCCTTCGATGCCAGGAACTGCGGAACCGCTGTCTCATGCTTCACGTCTCTCGTCAGCGCGTCTGAACGGCTCGGACGATCTGCGGAACCGCAGTGAAGCCACCGATTCTGCTCCCGGACAGATGGCGGAGAAGTTCCGCACGCGAACTCCCGAACTGCGAACGATGCTGAAGCGGCTCGAAGTGGCGGCTCGGCACAATGTGACAATCCTTTTGATCGGCGAAACCGGAGCCGGCAAGACTCACCTCGCCAGTCTGATTCACGAACACTCAACTCGGCATAACGAACCGTTCCTGCATGTGGCCTGCGGAGCGCTGCCAGGAGAACTGATCGAAAGCGAATTGTTCGGACATGTAAAGGGTGCATTCACCAGTGCTCACGCTGACAAGGACGGAAAGTTTCTTGTTGCGGGCAGCGGGACCATCCTGCTGGACGAAATCGACGTACTCACTCCTGATCAGCAGGTGAAGTTGCTGCGAGTCATCGAGAAGGGTGAGTTCGAACCCGTTGGATCCAACAAGACTCTGCACGTGAAGGCCAGAATCATCGCGGCGAGTAATCTTCAGCTGCAGCCGCTGGTGGAGTCAGGCCGTTTTCGTCCGGACTTGTACTATCGACTCAATACGCTCAGCTTTACTTTGCCACCGTTGCGTAAGCGACTGCCGGACGTGGAGCCGCTAGCTCGGTTCTTTGTGCACCAGCATGCGTCGAATCTGGGGATTGATGTCGTTGAAATCACTCCGGAGTTCCTCGACTGCCTGCTGAACTACCCCTGGCCGGGTAATGTGCGTGAGATGGAGAACGCGATTCGCAGTGCGGTGATTTACAGTCATGACGGTCGTATGACCCCGGACACTTTGCCGTCACATGTGGTCGATGGCCATGCCGGGCCGGGAAATGATCCGTCTGTGGCCGCGTTTTTCTCGGTTCGCCGAGGAGAATCACTGGAGAATCGCATCGAGCTCACGGAAAAGGACATCATTGAGCAGGCCCTGTTGAGCAACAGCTTTAGCCGCACAAATACCGCCAAACACCTCGGGATTAGCCGAGTTACGCTGTATAACAAGATGCGGAAATACGGGATTTTGCCGGAGCGCTAGGCAGAACCGGAGTCCTCAAAAGAGAAAGTCCGCCCAGCAAAGGCTCAAGGGAGTCGTTTTTCCTTGCCGATTTGGTCGTGCGGGCTTAGACTCCGCGACTTCGTTTCCCGGCCAGGAAGCCGGATTCTGTCACGCTGACGGTTTTTGCCTCAGCATTTTGGTTCGGTCGGATAGCCGATGTACTCGTCATCAGCTGGCCGTAACCCCTGAAAGCTCAATGAGATGAAAAAAGACATCCACCCGAATTATCGCCCTGTCGTATTCCAGGATACATCGACAGGCACTCAGTTCATCATCAACTCCACGATGCGTTCAAAAGAAAACATCAAGTTGGATGATGGCAAAGAATATCCACTGGTAAAGGTCGAAATCAGCGCGGCTTCTCACCCGTTCTACACGGGCAAGATGAAGTTCGTTGACTCCGCAGGTCGCGTTGAGAAGTTCACCAAGAAGTACAAGTGGGGCAAGAAAGAAGAAGCCGCGAAGTAGCGACGACAATTTGACAATCTGCAACAGGGCGTGCGCATTCATCTGCGCACGTCCTTTCTTTTTGGATTGATGAATTGACGTCGTCTTTCTTTGTCAGAGGTTTCTTCCATGTTTCCGGTTCTTGAACGCCAGCTCGCTCGTTACGAGGAACTTGAAAAGCAGATGCAGGATCCGGACGTTCTCAGCAACGTCTCGCGGATGCTGGAGATTCAGAAGGAGTTGGGTTCTCTTTCTCGCATCGCCGCGTCTGTGCGCAAATTTCATACGCTGGAAGGCGACATTGAAACCGCAAAGATGATGGTCGATGAAGAGAGCGATCATGAGTCTCGCGAATATGCCAAGGCCGAGCTGAACGCCTTGATTGCTCAACGCGATGAGCTGTCAGTTGAGTTGGAAGACATGGCCACCGCTGGCGATTCGATTACTCGCGGCGCATGCATCATGGAAGTGCGAGCAGGCACCGGTGGTGACGAAGCGGCCTTGTTCGCCAAGGATCTGTTTGACATGTACATGGCGTACTGTCTGCAGAAGAACTGGAAGACCGAAGTGCTCGAATTCAGCACCACAGAACTGGGTGGTCTGAAGGAAGTTGTGTTCTCAATCACCGGCGACGGAGCGTTTCACGCGTTGCAGTTTGAAAGCGGCGGTCATCGTGTTCAACGAGTTCCCGAGACGGAAACTCAGGGCCGAGTTCACACCAGTGCGGCAACAGTGGCAGTTCTGCCGGAAGCCGACGAAGTGGAAATCGATATTCGCCCAGAAGATCTGCAGGTCGACACCATGCGAGCTGGCGGTCCCGGCGGTCAGAAAGTCAACAAGACCGAAAGCGCCGTACGTTTGACTCACTTGCCGACAGGCATCGTGGTGAAGTGCCAGGACGAAAAGAGCCAGCACAAAAATCGCGCGAAGGCGATGCGAGTACTCCGAAGCCGCATCCTGGAAGCTCAACAGACGAAGCTGCAAAACGAACGAGCGGCGACACGGCGAACGCTGGTTGGATCGGGTGACCGCAGTGAACGAATTCGCACGTACAATTTCCCTCAGAACCGCATGACCGATCATCGATGTAATTTGACGATCTACAAGCTGGATCGCATCATGACGGGCGACATGAATGAACTGATCACGGCGTTGCTGGCCTTTGACCGCAACGAACGTTTACGATTGGCTGATGAGGCGATGTGAGACGATAATGAAAGTAGCGTCAAGAAGGGATTGTCCGTGATCCCGGGGGTGTAGTGCTGCGGAAGCGGAGTAAACGATGAAGTACTTCCGACCCAACACTTCGTTTTTCAGGCGCCTTATCCTGATTCTGATTGGGCTCTTCGTCTGCTGCTTTCTGGGAGTTATCCAGCTCCGCTATCCGCGCGTGCTTGAGAATGATCCCTTATTGAAGCCAGTAGCCGTTCAGTCCGTTTCGGGCGTCACACTCACATTGCGGGACGGACGAGTGCTGACAGTTGACACGTCGGAAGATTCACTGGAAAAGATCATTGAGGAATCGGGATATCGTGTCGACATTGAACCGTTGCCGCGGTCATCGCATTCAGTCGTGTACGTGAAACATCGAGGCTGGATCTGCGGAACTCCCTGGTTGGGCGTGATTGAGATCCCGGTGATTCCTGTCGACGTCCCAATTAACCGACGAGAACAGATTGGGACGGCCACGGTGGCGGACCAGCGTTTGGAATGAAATCGGTCGGTTCGCAGTCCGATTCTGTTCACTTGTTGGTACTCTGGAAAGTCGTCCGGGGTAAATCCTGCTTGCCGATGCGGGAAAATCCAGCTAATCTGATGTCCCCGCCGCTTATTCTCTCCGACCTCGTTCCTCCTCTGGAGAACGTTTCATGCCAGAGCCATCCGATGCGCAGAAGTTCTGCGTGCAGACTCAACACGCAGGCCATTCGTTCGGCAACTTCTTTGGACGGACTCGCGAAGGACTTTACGTCGATACGCGTCGGTCAATGTTGAAAGCCGGCATGGCCGGAATGGCCGGGCTTTCTTTGCCCGGTTTGCTTCAGGCCAAAGCCGAGGCTGCTGCCGCCGGAACTTCCGGGCCAACTGGGAAAAGTGTGATCCTGTTGTGGATGGCGGGCGGCCCAAGTCACATTGATACCTGGGACAGCAAGCCGGATCGTCCCTGGATTAATCGCGGACCATTTGGGGTCACAAAAACCAAGTTGCCCGGTGTGGTGATTTGTGAGCATCTGCCGAAGCAGGCTGCGATGCTGGATAAGTTCACGATCATTCGATCTGTGGATGCTCGTCACAGTAACCATGAGCCGAACATGGTGTTCCAGACAGCGAACCTCGCTGCGGAACCTCGCGTCAATCCCGAAGCCGTCAAGTATCCATCGCTGGCCTCTGTGATCGCCAAGAGTCATGGAGCCAATCATCCGGCGATGCCGCCATTTGCTGCGTTCATGAAGTCTCGATCGCATCTCGCGTTCGCGGGATATCTGGGAAAACAGTACGACCCATTTCTGTGTGACAAGGCGACGACTCTTCCAGTCTACACGGATGTCGGTGTTGATACGGGACAGAAGACAGGCGGTGATTTGTTCCAGATGCCGAAGGGATTGTCGGAGAATCGACTGAACGAACGCGTGAGTCTTCTGAAACAATTTGACCACCTGAAAGCGGGACTCGACCAGGATGGTTCGATGGATGCATTGAATACCTATCAGCAACAGGCTGTTGATTTGCTGCTGGGTGAACGGGCTCGTCGAGCATTCGATCTCAATCAGGAAGACGCGGAAACACGAGAACGCTACGGCAAGCATTTGTGGTGTCAGCAGGCGTTGATTGCTCGTCGACTTGTTGAAGCCGGGACCACGTTTGTCACGTTGGATCTCAGCTACCATGGAGCATCCGGAACGTGGGATACTCATGGCGACAACATTCCTCCATATGGCGGCATCAGCAAAGGGCTCGGGCCATTGTTGCCTCTGTTCGATCATCTGATCACCACACTTGTCAGCGACCTGGAAGCTCGCGGGTTGCTGGACAAAGTGATGGTGATTGCGATGGGAGAATTTGGACGTACGCCGTCGATGGGTACTCAGGATAGCACCGACGGTCGAAACCATTGGCCGGAAGTGATGTCCATGTGTCTGGCCGGTGGTGGGCTGCGACACGGCCAGGTCATTGGCGCGACCGAGAAAGACGGTGGCACCATCAAGGAACGCCCCGTTTCGCCTGCGGATCTCGCGGCAACACTGTTTCGCTATTTCGGAGTTCCGCAGGACTACCAGTATCTGGATCATCAGGGACGACCACGATTCGTCGTCGACGGCGGATCTCCGATTGCCGAGTTGTTCTAAGCGGAGCCAATGCGTTGCGAATCGCGGTTATGTCGTGGTTGCGGGATTGGTCGTAAGATGGTGTCGCCAGAGAACGGTTCCAAAACAACGTCCGGATGTTGCATGCGTTGAAATCCCAAAACTGACGCTTAGGGTTGGGATAGGCAGAACTTGTTTCAGGACTGTTTTTGTACGCGACCAACAGAACCCCACGCACATAAGAAGGCCTCTTCTCCGCCTGAACAGGAGCAAGACGGCTACTTTGATAGTGTGAGCAGGCTGTCAGTGCGTCCAGAAATCTGCGGGCAGCATGGATCGAAAGCCCTCGGGCTTGATCGCCATGACGGAACAGGGTAACTCCGGCAACAAGCGTTCGACGGTACTGCCGGGCAGCAGTCCGGAGACACCTGTCTTCGAAGATGTTCCCAGCACCACCAAATCCGCGTTGACTTCTTTGACCGCGTCCAGAATGCACTGATCAGGACTTCCTGCTTTGATCAGCACTTTGACGCCAAACGGAAGTGTTCGATAATCGGTGTTTGCCAATTGCTGATGAACCACCGATTCGGCCTGCTGCAGTGTTTCAGGCGATCCTGGTCCGCTTTCAACGGCATGCACGATATGCAGCCGAGCATTCAGTGACTTCGCCAACGGCACAGCGGTGACGATCACATCGGCACCGACGTTGCCTCCATCAGTGGCCGCGATGATGTCGGTCGAGTCGTTATCGTCTTCTCGAGGTTTCACCAGCCAGACAGTGCCAGGCGAAAGCCTCAGCAGCTTCAGACCCGTGCTGCCAAAGATCACTCGACGCACAGTGCCTTCGTCGCGCGTTCCGCAGATGAGCATACTGTCAGGACGGTTGCCGACACAGCGAATCAGTTCTTCCCACGCGCTGCCGCGCATAATCCTGATTTCTGCGTTCGAGGCAGCGGATTCGGACGCATACTTTCGGCACAACTCTTTCAGGACTGATTCCGCTTCGGCACGATCGGAAGCGGCGGCTCGTTCAAGTTCCTCCGGCGTCTTCAGCCAACTACCTGCCGAGGCCGGGAGTACGGTCACAAGCGTGAGTGGTAACCGTGATGCACCAGCCGCCTGAAAGGCATGCTGGACTGCCATTTGGCTGGGGCCGCAAAGATTCTCTGCGTTCCACGGCCGATTCTTCGGCATCTCAATGCCCACGACGATTCGGCGAGAAAATGACATCTGCGTTTCCTGCTTTGGTGAGTCGAAGAAAGGAGTATTTGTTTGCCGAAAGAGACGGTGAGTTCATTCGCAGGACGGCCTTTTCAAGCCGTCGAGGCCAGTGCAGATGGGCGATTTCGACGCCCTGAAAAGGGCGTCCTACATTATTGCACAGCCTTATGGCGAAAGCCCGCACTGTTGACAGTTATTTCTCTGCCTGTCGCAGGCTCAGTCACAACTCTGTCAGTGGTCCCACGCCGACGGTTGTCGTCATCGCCAGCGGATACTGATCCAAAACTCTTCTGATCTCATCCATTGTCACGGAACGCACTGATTTCAGATCATCGGTGATCGACCGATATTCTTTGCGATACATCCAGTTGCCTCCCAGCGACGAAAGTCGCCCCATCGGGCGTTCGCCTCGCAGGACGACTCGGGAAGCGACCTTGTTTCGAGCCTGCTCCAGTTCGTCAGCCGTGATGCCATTCGCGTTCACATCAGCGAAGACCTTGCGACAGCGTTCAAGATTCTCGGCAACCTGTTCGGGCGAGCAACTGAGATAGCTCATCCATGATCCCGCGCCGTCGTATTCGCTGTAACTCAGATCTGCTGCTTCCGCATGACCCGGATCGACCAGTTCCCAGAACAGGCGACTTCCAGAATCATCACCGATGACCACCGACAGCAGTTCGGCCGCGAATCGCAGGTCATCGCGTGAGTCCGGACCAACACCCATTTCCATGATATGCTGCTGCAGACTGCTTTCGCGGACGATCAGGCGAGTATTCCGCTGAGCATCAACGGGCGGCAGAAGTCGTGAAGGCTGTCCCTGGGGAATGCGGCTGCAATACTTTTCAGCCAGTGCAACGGCGTCCTCGAAGCGACAATTCCCGGCAATCGCCAGAATCATATTGCCCGTGTGATAATGACTGCGATGATAATCCTGCATCTGATCGGCTGTCAGCGCGGTGATGCTGGCCTGGCTGCCGAGAATGCTCTGGCCAAGCGGATGCCCCGCGAAGTGAGTTGCCATAATGTGATCGTAGCACGTGAACGAAGGTTGATCTTCGTACATGCTGATTTCTTCGAGAATAACATTCTTCTCCATATCGAAGTCTTCGCGACGCAGAGATGGCTGCATCAGAGAAGACAGCAACTCCAGAGCACGCTCCAGATACTCCGGAAGCACAGCCGCGTAGTACATCGTGACTTCTTCGCTGGTCGACGCGTTGTACTTGGCACCAATTTCATCGAACACGCGATTGATGTCGTCGGCAGAGAATTTCTCGTCGCCCTTGAACGCCATGTGTTCCAGAAAGTGGCTGACTCCGGAAACTTCACTGGTCTCGTCTCGCGAACCCGTGCGAACAAAGAACCCGGCCGCCACGCTGTACACGGCCGGGTTCGTTTCTGCGATCAGAGTCAGACCGTTGGACAATTTGCACTGCTGAAACTTCATATTCACTTGCAGTTTCTGTTGAATCGATCAAAGAGCTTTTGGAAATTGTAGGTTGGAAAATCTGGTCCGACTCGAGTTCTACAGTGAAGTCACACAGGCGGGATCGAGGCCTTGCGGACCCAGCGTCACCAGAACCATTGATTTCGGAGCATACTCCTTCGCAAACTCTCGAACCTGCTCCGTCGTCAAAGCGTTGATTCGAGCATTGATTTCATCCAGCGTGACAACTCGATTCAGATGATAGATATCTCTGGCCAACGAGGAGGCTCGCGAAGTCGTCGATTCCTGTTGCATAATCAGCGAGCTCTTGGCTCGGGCCTTACAACGCTGCAGTTCATCTTCAGTGATTCCTTCGTGCAGTCGCATGATTTCAGCGACCGTCACATCCAGCGTTTCCTGTGCACGTTCGGGAGTTGTCCCGGCGTACGCGAAAACTCGCCCTTCGTCACGCAGTGTGCTTAGCGAAGCCGAGATCGCATAACACAGCCCGCGTTTCTCGCGAACCTCGGTAAACAGGCGAGAACTCATCCCGCCGCTGAGAAGGCTGACCGCCGCCCAGGCTTCGTAATAGCGTTCGTGACAGTAAGGAATGGTGTCCCAGGCGAGACCAATATGCGTTTGAGCAGAGTCGTGTTCGATGTGAAACGGCGACTGTGGAAGCTTGCTTCGCCTCGGGTCAGACGACGGGCACGACTTCCATGATCCAAAGACGGCTTCGACTGTGTCCCGAATCTGAACAGGATCGATGTTGCCCGCGATGCCCAGAATGGATTCATCAGGGGACATATTCTGAGCGTAGTGATTGCGGACATCTTCGAGAGAGATATTCTCCAGATGTTCCAGCTCGCCCTCGGCCGCATTGCCCCACGGAGCTGCATAGCTGTATTCTCGCAGAACCTTCCCGAGGCGTTGTCGTGGTTCATCTTCCATCGACATCAGGCTTTGTTCTACCAGATCTCGAGCCGGTTCAAAGTCGTCGTCTGCCAGATGCGGCTGAGTCACCATGCGACCAATATACGGCAAGGCATCGCACAGTCGATCGGCCGTCGTGGCTCCTGTGAAATTGATGTGAGCACTGCCGACATGAACTCCACGCTGGAGTCCCAGATTGTCCATTGCAGCACAAAGTTCGCGAGCAGACAGGCCGCCGGCTCCGCGAGCAAACATCTCCGTCAGAATCGCGGCCGTTCCGCACTTCTTCTCCGGATCACGGACTCCACCGGAGGGAACCAGCAATGTCATGGCTGCGGACTGCACGTCCTGCATCGGTTCGACGATTACGAGCAGGCCATTTGCCAGACGAAAACTGTTAATAGGTTGCGACATCGAGTGCAGAGAACTTGAAAGAGGTAGTCAGGGACCAGAAGAACAAAGTCATCGAGGGCGTAGTTCGATTCAAATTCGCTTGATCGCGACCGGGATCGTCGTTTGACGGCAAGCCGCAGGCGACTGCTGTGATTCTCACCGACGCCTCCGGCTTGCCGTTAAACACAATACCGTTTAAAAAAATGTAGTGGATCTCGCCAGAGATCCCCCCAAATCCTGTAGTGGATCTCGCTAGAGATCCCTGCGTTTTCGGAAGTCCAGCGACTTCCACTACATCGGGCGTTTGAACCGACTGGTAGCAGTTATACCAGCTTACTTCGCCACCGGCAGATTGAAATCCCCGCCAAGATTTCGCCACATCGCATGAACGTGGTTGGCTTCGTTCTGAGTATTGTTGTACTCAACGATAAACGAAGCTCCCTGAATCACGTAATGATGACGCTTGTTGACTTCGGAGTCGCCCCACCACGCCATGCGGATATCATCCATCCCGGACTTCTCAATCGCCTTCATGCGATCACGAACCACCTGAGCAGGCATGGCGGACATGTATTCGCCCAGCAGACTCTTCAGCATCTTCTGTTGTTCTGGTGACATTTCGGCATATCGCAGGCCAACCGCGGCGTCGACAACTGGCTGAGGAGCCCCGGCACCGCGGATGTCGTCTGGTGCTGTTTCAGAAATCCATATCTTCTTCTTTTGCTCTTCGTTGCACGCTTTAAGAATGTCGCGAGCGATGTCTTCGCGGCCCGACAGAATTCGCAGCTGTCGACCGGGGCCGGCATCAATCAAAGCGGGATTCGCACCGAACATTTCTGGAGTGCTGCTGACGACCACGCCATCCTGAATGCTAAAGTTCAGAGACAGATGGTGGCCTTCAAATCGCCATCCCCACAGTCCGGTCGGGCCGGGAGTTCCAAAGATGGTGATATGATACTTGTGCGGATGTCGACGGTTGCGGCGATAGTCTTCTTCGCCGGCCTCGAAGAGATAAAGGACTTCCTCCAGACTTCGTAGCTGCAAAACTTTTGCATGTCCAGCTGCAGACAATCCCACTTTGACAAGTTCTTCAGCAGCTTTCTTTTGTTCACCCGTCTGGTCCCACAACACAATGCCGTTGCGATCTTTCGGGATAAAGTGCCAGTTGACTCGCTCGGGATCGTCGTACTTGTACAGCAGCTTTTGTCTCTGATCTTCAGGAAGCACATCGATCAACTTCTGAGCCGCCGCAGCCATGCTCAGTCCCGGCTTATCACTGCCATCATCCGCGAGAACCTGCGAATGATCTAGTGAGACTCCCAAAGACAACAGACCTAAAGCACAACAAAGCAACCGAGCTAACATGGGCAGGATTCCGTGGGGAAGGTTGAAAAGTCAGAAGAGGATTCAGGACTGGGGCAGACTCTTCGTCAGACTCAGTCGGAAGTTTCAGGAAAGTTCGGGGCGGTTCATCGAACGGACGCCTTCGGAGGAAGTCGATGTCGCTAGCCGGGCGGCCATGCGAGACCTCGACCGCCCATGATATGAATATGCAGATGGAAAACTGTCTGACCACCATGCGAGCCAGTGTTCACCACGGTTCGATAACCACCATCAAGTCCCAGCATCGCGGCAATTTTGGGAACCGTCAGCAGAAGGTGGCCACACAAGGCCGCATCGTCTTCGGTCAATTCATTCAGCGACGCAACGGGCTTTTTCGGAATCAACAGGACATGCACCGGGGCCTGAGGATTCACGTCGCGGAACGCCAGACATTGGCTATCTTCGTAGACAATGTCAGCCGGGATCTCGCGTTGAATAATTTTCAGGAAAATCGTCACTCAATTCCTCACTGCTGTCCGCGATTCTGCAATAACTGAGCGAAATCCGCCCGCTCAAGTACCGCGCGGATCCCCATCTCATTTCTTTCGGACCGAGAAGGTATCAGGAATCGCCGGAAACGCCAGTGAGGCCAAAGCCAACACCTTGAAATGCTCGCGAACCTAACACCCGGCTGCTTCGCATTGAATTTTGTCAGAGACTATAATCCCCTTCTCGGCCACAGACTTCGCAATAGCTATCGCCGACTCAAACAATTTCCACTCCCCTGACGTTTCAGGTTCTCGGTATGAATCGCTCACTTTTGGTTGCCCTCTTTTTGCTGTCAGCAATCCGGTCTCCCGCATTGGCCGAGGACTGGCGCACGATCACACCTGATGTGGTCTATGGCCACAAGGCCGGGATGGCTTTGACTTACGATGTTGTGAAACCTGCGAAGCCAAATGGTGCCGCCGTGCTGTTTATGGTGAGCGGCGGCTGGGTTTCCATGTGGGCTCCTCCTGAGGCCATGATTCGCACAGACAAGCCGGCTTCACCAAATCTGTTCGAGAAGATCGTCGATCGAGGCTACACGCTGATTCTCGTTCGCCACGGCAGCAGTCCGTATTTCAAAGTGCCTGATGCAGTGGCCGATGTAAAACTGGCGATTCGCCATATCCGATCGCATGCCACAGATTTTGGTGTTGATCCGGCTCGCATTGGTGTGTGTGGTGGCAGTGCGGGCGGTCATCTGTCGCTGATTCTTGGCTCAATGGGTGATGATGGAAGCGACCAGGCCAATGTCGAGAATGGAAAAGTTTCGAGTCGAGTTCAGGCGGTCGTGGCCTATTTTCCGCCGACCGATATTCGCGAGTATGTGAATCACAAGACTCTGAGCAGCCAATTTCCGGCCATCGTATTTCCTGATGATCTGGCCGATGACGTCTCACCGCTGTTGGCAGTGACTCCTGACGACGCGCCGACGCTTCTGATTCACGGCGACAAAGATGAACTCGTCCCAATCTCGCACAGCGAGCGGTATCTGAAAGCCATGCAGGACGCCAAAGCGACCTGTGAACTGGTCGTGATGAAAGGGGCGGCTCATGGCTTTCCCGGCGACCAGGGAACTCAGGCTGAGACTGCGTTACTGAATTGGTTTGACAAGTACCTGGCGGCACCAGCGAAGTGAGTTGAAATCTCGCCAGAGATCCCTGTACTCCAGGCTGTGTTCTTCGCAGCGTAGCTGCGGCAGCATTTAGCCCCAGGCTTCAGCCGGCTTCAGCCCGGGGTGGGAACCGAAAACACGATCGATCAGCCGTGAAACGGCGACAGCGGTATTTTTTTAACGACATCAACACATTGCTGTCGCCGTTTCACGGCTTAATGATCATTTTGAAACGTCTACATGCTGCCGCCTCGACGAGGCGAAAACAGAACGACATTTGTCCCACTGAATCTCGTTGCAATACCACGCGTTTGACAACTCAGGACAAGCCTCATTGTGGCAAGTCGAGCTTGCGTCTCCATTGGGGATACTCGGTCGCGAACAAAGAATCGCTTAAAGCACTCGGCCCAGTTGCTCTTCCAATTTGGCGGCGGAAACACTGATCGCGGTACCGAGCTTCTGCGCAAATAACTGGATGCGAAACTCTTCCAGCATCCACCGGTAATGGCTCAACATCGGATCGATCTTCTGTTGCCGCTGGTGATCCTTTAACTTCTGCTCATACCGCGCGAGCCATGGAGCAAATTCTGATTCCAGAGTTTGCTCCGTCTTCAGACCACCGGATGACAATCGCTGCAGACGCTGGCGAATGCCCTGGAAGTACCGAGGATACTGGATCAGCCATGGCCACGGCGTGTCTGTCAGAAACGTGGCATGCACGAGTCCTGCGAGCTGCTGCTTCATGTTATTCAGCAGATGATCCCACCCGGGCCCGCGAGTTTGTTCGAGGGCTCGCCGCGTTTCATGGTACTGGCTGAATAAGTGCGGCAGGAATTGCACAAACTCCTGCGCGATGGTTCCCAGCCGCTCACGTCCTCGTTGCAAAGCTTTCTCGTACGTCATCTTTGTACGAGCCAGCGGCTGATCGGCGAGGTAGGCGCGCTCCACCATCAGCAGAGAAAGATGATTCATCAGCTCAAGCCCCTTGATCGATGACGACAGCAACTTGATCTGTCCGATCTGAGGCATATTGCCAATCTGAATCAGCACTCGTTTGCGTTCGGAAATCAGAATCAGTTTCAGCAGCCCTTTGCGAAGAATCCGAGCCGCATCTTCAGGAGTATGACACAACACCAGGCCGACCGTTTCCCCATCATCCTGCAGTGACGGGAACGAACGGATTAACATTCCGGCGCGTTTGATTTCGATGTGTTCCGGGATATCAAAGAAGTCCCACGCCTTGAAACCGCCGCGAGTCCACTTGGCTTCTTCCGCGGAAACTTCATTCCCCGGTGCCGCTTTGCCAGAAGCCGCCACCACCGCCTGACTGCGCTGGATTAAAGTCTCACGTAGATCTTTGAGATCTCGCCCTTCCACCAGTGTCTTGCGCTGATCATCCACGACGCAGATATTGAACTTCAGATGATCGTCCAGAGTACTCCGGTCAAACTCGCGCGCATCAAAGCGTTCTCCGCCGAGCTGAGACAGTCGACTCGCTACGCCCGTCAGCAGATCGCCCTTTCCAAACTCCAGATCGGATGCAACCAGCTTGGCCGTATCCGGTGCGGGTACAAAATGACGACGCAGATGCTTGGGCAACGAACGAATCAACGCCAGGACCTTTTGTTCCAGCAGTCCCGGAACCAGCCATTCCAGACGAGTCTCATTGAGCTGCCCCAGGCCCTCGACAGGAACCGTCACTGTCACTCCGTCAGCATCTCGCCCAGGATCCAATTGATAAGACAACGGCAGATGCATCGCCCCGAACTGCGCCGATTCCGGGAACATCGCGGCCTGTTCGGTACGATGAGCGGCATCAGAGAACTGATTGATATCAAACTGCAGCAGCCGCGCGTTGCGAGTGACGGTTCGCTGAAACCAGCGACGCAGGCGATCTCGATCACAACACTCTTCGGGAATCTGCGACGCGTAAAACTCAAACAGCACTTCATCGCCGGGCAACAGATGATGCGATCGAGTTCTTGCCTGAAGATCTTTTAACTGATCGAGCACATCGTGATTGTGACGCAGAAAGGGAAACTCATGCCCCCAGCCTTTGCGTTTGGACGATGGATTCGCCGCCGTGCTGCGTCCTGGCCGAACCTTTGATGCTCCGCGTGACAAAGCTTCTTCTTCATCGTCGTAATCTTCAGCGCCGGCGTTGTCGGGATCTGCATCGCCGAACAACAGGCCGAACTCGACAAGCCCGTGCTGAATCAACATCTCACGAGCATTAATCGGATCGACTTTGGCGTAGGTGACCTTTCGGCGAGGCACGATCGGCAGGCCCCAGAGGCTTACCTTTTCGAACACCATGATGTTGCCGGCGACCGGATCCCAGTGTGGTTCGAAATACTCGCGACTGACCAAATGCTCGGCCAGCGGTTCAATCCACTCCGGCTGAATGCGAGCAATCGTGCGAGCAAACCGGCGGCTGGTTTCGACCAGTTCTCCAGCAACAAACCACTTCGCGCCTTTGGGAGCCAGTGCTGATCCCGGCCAGATCGCCAAACTGTTTCCGCCAGCGCCCATAAAGTCGCCATTGGGATTCTGACAGCCGATGTTCGCGAGCAATCCTGTCATCAAGGCGCGGTGTGTGGCGGCGAAATCGTTGTGACGAGCAGTTGCGGGGGGTGGTGCTTTGACAGCAGACTGAGCGGCGTTTTGCTTTTGCTTGTTGTTGGGTTTGGCGGGTGCGTTCCCGGATGCGGCGGGTTGTGGCGGACACGGAGGGCTGACGCCCTGCCGCTCGCCTTGATGCTCACCGTGTCGATGATGAAGCGCTTTGGCGGCTTTTGAAATGGCGGGATCGTCGCTTTCGGACAACAGATCTTTCAACTGCTCATGCACATCCACCCATTCGCGCATACGCATGAAGGACAGGAAATTCTGCTGACACCATTTTCGAAGTTGTCCCTGAGAACCACTGCGTTGCTTGTCATGCCACGCGTCCCACAGATTCAGAATCGTCAGAAAGTCTGAATCGCGGTTGAGGAATTTGCGATGGGCTTCGTCGGCGGCCTGCTGCTTTTCGATCGGACGTTCTCGAGGATCCTGGCTTTCCAGCAGTGACGCGATCGCCAGAACCTCCGGCAAAGCGTTCTCATCCACAGCGGCCAGAATCATGCGGCTGATCCGCGGATCCACTGGCAGTCGTGCCATGCGGCGACCGATCTCGGTCAGTTCTCCTTCGACCGTGATCGCGCCTAGTTCTTCCAGTGTCTTGTAACCTTCGCGGACGGTGGTCGATCGCGGAGGATCCAGAAATGGAAACTCTTCGATGTTGCCCAGGCGAAGATTGATCGTCCGCAGAATTACGGCCGCCAGATTCGTGCGTTGGATTTCCGGAGCTGTAAATGCTTCGCGGCTGTCGAAGTCTTCTTTGCTGTAAAGTCGAATGCAGACCCCCGGGCCAACTCGCCCGCATCGTCCTGAACGCTGATTGGCCGATGCCTGCGAGACAGGTTCAATGGGCAATCGCTGCATGCGGGACCGAGCCGAATAGCGACTGATACGAGCGGTCCCGGTATCAATCACATAGCGAATGCCGGGCACGGTCAATGATGACTCGGCCACATTCGTTGCGAGGACAATTCGGCGATGCGAACAGGGCGAAAAGACTTTTGTCTGATCGGCCATCGACAGTCGACCAAACAGCGGAACAATTTCTGTTGGCACCTGAGGCGTATCACCTCGAAACCGTCGGCCTCCCAGACGTTTGTCGGCTTCGCGGATATCTCGTTCCGTGGGAAGAAAAATCAGAATGTGTCCACTGTCGATCGCGGAAACTTCTTCCACGGCATCAGCAACGCCATCCAGCCAGTCGCGAGGTTCACGATTGTCATCATCGGAATCTTTGAAGGCCGACAAACCTCCGCCATCAACTCCTTCCGATGGATCCAGCGGACGATAGCGAATATCCACCGGATACATTCGCCCGGAAATCTGCAACACAGGAACTGGTCGCGGACCTTCGCTGAAGTGTTCGGCGAACCGAGCCGCATCAATCGTCGCCGAGGTAATGATTACTTTCAGATCGCGTCGCTTATGCAGCAGACGCTTGAGATAACCAAGCAGAAAATCGATATTCAGAGATCGTTCATGGGCTTCGTCCACGATAATCGTATCGTAATGATCAAGAAATCGATCGGTCTGAGTTTCCGCCAGCAGGATCCCATCCGTCATCAGACGAACTCGAGTATTCGGTCCGCTGCTGTCAGTAAAGCGAATGCGAAAACCGACTTCATGTCCAAGCCGGCAGTTCATCTCTTCTGCCAGTCGCGCGGCAACTGAGCGAGCGGCAATTCGGCGAGGTTGAGTATGCCCGATGACTCCACTGAGTCCTCGTCCCATTTCAATCAGGATCTTCGGCAACTGAGTCGACTTGCCGGATCCCGTTTCACCACACAACACGACGACCTGATTATCGCGGATTGTGTCGATGATTTCCTGTTTACGAGCGACAACAGGCAGCTCTTGGTCCCATTGCAGCCGAGGTTGCCAGACAGCGCGTTCGTCGCGGCGGCGCTTCGACTTTTCGAACTGGGCGCGTAGCTTGTCCTGCAGCTTTTCGGTTGGTTTTCCGGCTTTCTCGGACTCTCTCACAATACGCAGCATTTTGCGCAGCGAAAATTGATCGGCCTGCATGACCAGAGAAAGAGACTGTTCAATTTCCTGAAGCGAAGACATCGTCACCGTGCGACACACTGAGTTGAACTAAGGTTCCGGAAGAATTCAGACGCGTTTGATTTAGCCGCATCTTGCAGGAATCGCGTGACAAGAGCGAGTCACCCGGCGGAGTCATTTTTCGATAGCCGAACGGCGCTTGTGCTCCGTCAAGATAAGGAATTCGGGTTGGAGGTAGTGGATCTTGCTAAAGATCCCTTGGCTGCAGGACCTTTAGCAAGGTCCACGACCCGAAATTCGAATCTTGACAAAGCACTCGCCTCGGGTGTTGATCAAATTGTCATCATCCATGCACTGTTTACCGCCCAGCCGAAGGAGCTGGCTTTTGTGATGGCCGGCGCCTCCGGCTGGGCGGTAAACGATTAAGTGAACTGATCGAAACAACCACACCACTCACAACTCAAGCACCGGCGTGGCACCGCTCGCTTCCGGAGATTTCTCATCCACCGTCACACCGAAAGTTCTGGCGTAGATGAGATAAAACGTCGGCACCAGCACCAGCACAAGCACCGTCGACGTCATCAGTCCAAAACACAAGCTCGCCGCCATAGGAATCACCAACTGTGCCTGAAAGGATGTTTCAGTCAGGATCGGAGCCAGCCCTGCGATCGTTGTCAGCGAAGTCAGCATCACAGGCCGGAAACGTCGAGCACCGGCTTCAAGCACCGCCTGGTTCAGCGGCATTCCGCCACGCACGGCACTGTTGATAAAGTCCACGAGAACAATCGAGTCATTCACCACAATGCCGGTCAACGCGACAAGCCCCAATGTGCTGAACAGAGTCAGCGGAAGTCCCATGACCCAGTGCCCGATGACGGCTCCCACAATGCCGAAAGGAATAATCATCATGACAACCATCGGCTGGCCGTAGGAAGTGAACTCCATCGTCAGCAGGACATACATCGCAATCAACGCGATTCCCAGACCAATGCCAAGGCTCCGCACGGATTCCGTATCCTGCTCCTGTTGCCCTTCCCAACGGACTCGCAACGACGGATACTTTTTCAGCAGATCCGGCATGAAAGTCTTCTGCAGGTTGCTCACAATCTCCTTCGCGTTGCCTTCATTCTCATCGATGTCAGACGAAATCGTAATCGAACGTTTCTGGTCGATACGGTTAATCTCCGAGTATCCTCGACTTACCGACACATCGGCCAGTTCCGTAATCGGACGCTGCACGCCATCGCCGCCATCGACGCGAATGTCATCAAACCGAGCCAGAGATTTGCGATCCTCTTCCGGGTATCGCACCATCAACTTCACTTCATGACGACCACGCTGCAGCCGCATGACTTCTTCGCCATAGTACGATGCACGAACGGTGCGAGCGATGCTCTCGAGCGGAACGCCGAGTGCCACAGCATCTTCTTTTTCACGCAACTGCAGCTCCCACTTGCCGGGTCGGGAATCGTCAGAAACGTCAAACACGCCTTTGAAAGTGGCCAGCTTTTCTTTGACTTCTTCAACGGCCGCTTCAAGAACTTTCATGTCCGTCGAAGGAGCCAGCAATTTGAACTCGATCGGCTTGCCGCCTGGTCCGCGAGACTGAGAGCCGAACGTCAGAGTTTCTACGCCCGCGATCGGGCCTACTGCATTTCGCCATTCCTGCACAATTTCTTCGCTGGTCACATCACGCAAACCGCCATCAACCAATTGAGCATAGACCGAACCAGCATGGCTGCCTTCTGTCGTTTGACCGCCGCCCGGTGCATCGTCCTTGACGAGTCCAACCATGCGATGAGTGGCCAGCATCAGTGGTCGATCGGCCGTCGAATACTTCTTGTTAATCTCAAGGATCGCTTTTTCGATACGTTCTGTGGCGTGTTCGGTGACTCGACTAGGCGTTCCGTCCGGAAAGATCACCTTGGCCATGACTTCAGGAGCATCCAGCTTCGGGAAGAAAATACTGGGCACCGTCCCGCTGGTTACCAAACTAGTCGTTAGCAGCAGAAACGTAATCGCCAGACTGACGGTGATCGCAGGATTGCCCACGCAGAAATTGACAATCGGCTGATAGAAGCGACTAATAAAGGTGTCGAGTGCCCAGTTTGTGAAACGATTCAATCCCGAAGTCAGCGGCGATGGCTTGCCAGAGTCGTGAGCAAGATGGCAGGGCAATGCAAAGCACGCTTCCGTCAAAGATATTGTCAGAATCGCAATCACGGCGAGGGGCATGACCGCGAAGAATTTCCCCATCACGCCAGTGACGAAAAACATCGGCACAAAAGCAAAGACGGTTGTCGCCACCGACGAGAAAACAGACGGCACAACTTCGATCGTTCCATCAATGGCGGCCTGCATCGGCGTCTTTCCCATGGCTCGGTGAGCATACACGTTCTCACCGATCACGATCGCATCATCCACCACAATGCCCAGTGCGATAAGGAACGAAAACAGAGACAGCATGTTCAGAGTCTGATCGAACTGCCAGAGCATCGCACAAGCTCCCAACAGCGAAATTGGGATTCCCATCGCGACCCAGAAGGCCAGCTTCAGGTCGAGAAACATGGACAGAATTACGAAGACCAGAATTAGCCCCTGCATGCCGTTTCGCAGCAGCAGATCAAGACGGTCTCGAACTTCGATTGAGCTGTCTCCCCATGTTGAAAAGCTATATCCAGGCGGCAATTCTTTCTGCTTGACATAGTCCTTGACCGCATCGGCCATCGCCAGCAAGTCTTCGCGAGACGCAGCACTGACATCAATGGCCAGGCCCGGCTTGCCGTTGATGCGGCTGATGGACGTGGTATCGACAAATTCATCTTTGACCTGACCAAGTTCACCAACGGTCAGCACAACTCCGTCAGCTCGAGTAATCAGCGGAATCGAAGCGATTTCTTCCCCCAGAACGCGTTTATCTTTTCCTCGCAGCAGGTACGTTTCGCCCTGATCACGAATCGTTCCGCCGGGTAATTCCAGGTTTCGCAGTCGGATGCGACGAGAAACATCCGTGAGTGTCAGGCCGTATTCGCGAAGAGTCTTCTCCGGGATTTCGACGTCGATCTGAAACTTGCGTTCGCCGGTGATTTCGGCCTGGGAAATCTGAGGAATCAGCAGCAAGTCATCGCGAACTTGTTCTGTGATTTCACGCAGTTGAAGTTCTGCGTCGGGAGCTTCCGAGTTCTCCTGAATCACCCCGACTGTGATCGCTTTATTGCGAAACGTGACCTGTTGCACGTTCGGCTCTTCCGCAAGATCCGGGAAGCTCGGGATGCGATCGATCTGCGACTGTACCTCATTGAGAACCTTCTGCACACTGGGCACGTCACTGCGAACTTCGATCACAACATTGCCGACACCTTCGGCCGCAACGGAAGTCACTTTCTTGATGCCGTCAACAGAACGAACTGCCTCTTCGATCTTCTGACAAATGCCGCTCTCAACTTCATCCGGGCTCGCGCCGGGATACGGAACGGCGACAAGAATGATTTCCAGCTCAAACTGTGGAAACACTTCGCGCCGCAGCATGAACGCGGCCAGCGTTCCAACAATCAGAACGGACACCACAATTGTGTTCATTGCAGGCGTGTTACGAATCGCCCATCGCACCATGGAACCGCTCATGGCTTCACCTCCTGCTGTGATTTCGCCGAGCCATCCTCAGCATCAACGGCGGGCTGTTGTTCGCCCTTGCTTGCTGTCTCTGCAGAAACTGGTGCTGGCGTTATCGTCTTCAAGTCAGACGCAACAGTCACCGGCATCCCGTCCGTGACAGACGCCAAAGGCGAAACGATGACAACGTCCTGAGCCTTCAGCGTTTCTTCGTCCTGTCGAACCAGCGCCAGATCTCCATCAACACGGACCAAAGAAATGGACACGACTTTCAGTTTGCCGTCACGAACAACCCAAATCTGGCCACCCGGACGAATCGACTCGGCAGGAACCTGAAGCAACTGCACTGGCGAATCAATCGGAATTCGCACGGTGACATACATGCCGCTGAGCAGCGTCGGGGGCGAAACCTGAGTACTGCCGTCCGGAGATTTCACGCGTGTCTTTTCAGGCGCATCGACGATGACTCGACACGGAAACATTCGAGTTGCTCGATCCATCCCGGAACCTTCATACCGCGACAGATAACCGTCCCAAACGGTCTCCACTCCTTCGAACTCAAATGCGATCTCACAGGGGACATTTGGCATCTGAAACGGATCAGCCTTGCGAGGTTCGGCGGTTGCGTTAGCATCACCGGAGGAAGATGTTTTCTCTGTCGGTGCCGTTTCTGTTTTCGCTGCGGTTTCAGAAGTCGCAATCGGTGGTTCACCGGATTGCTGTCCGTGTTGCCAGATCCAGGCCAGTTCCTGCCCCTTCAGGCTGCACTTCACTTCCATGCGACTGGAATCGCTGATGTGGACCAGCGTATCGCCGGGCTTCACGTAGTCGCCTTCTTCTTTCATATCATCCACGATGCGACCAGTGATGGGCGACACGATGCGACAGCGTTCGAGGTCCACTCGAGTTCTCTGCAGTTCGGCCTCGGCCAATTTCAGCGCCGCCTCTTTGGTCTTCTTTGTCTGAGCCAAAGTGTTCAACTGATTCTGCTGCATCTGCACGGCATTGCGTGACGTCAGCTCCTGGCGAGCCGCAGTGTCCAACTCCGCTTCAGAAGCAGCTTTGCGAGCGGCCGCCGTTTTGACTCGTTCCAGATGGTCTTTCTGCAGCTCATTGTCTTCCTGAGCCAGCTTCAGCAAAGAGGCTCCGTTCTCCAGGTCAACTTCAATGGACTTGAGCTCCTGAGTGGCCTGATCAACGCGAGCCTGCAACCTCTGCTGATCCAGTTGATAGTTCACCGGATCGACTTCGAACAGCACATCGCCCTGATTAACAAATGTGCCGCTGCGAGTCGCCTCGGACTTCTTCAGAATCCGTCCTGTGACCTCTGCACCAACAGTGAGCACTCGATAACTGGTTGCTTCGCCATCAATATCCAGATGGAATGGTTTATCCCAGGGCGTTACGGGAGCGGTCTCCACCAGCGGAGCTTCTGACGCGGATTTCAAACGGGAGGTATCTGTCGGCACTTCCGGACTTCTGCCGAAGAACAACAGACCAAATACACCCAGCCCGAGGATCACAACCGACCCGACTATGTTGCTCAATGTATGCAGCCAGCCTCCACTCGAGGATGTGCTTTTGGCCGAACCACCATTTGGTGAACTCATAAATTCTTCCAGTCAACCTTCTGAAGCCCTCATCCATTGACGGCTTTATTCTTCACGACGTTCATTGGCACGATTTGACCAGGTCGTTGCTTCTCACAATCCCCACAGAGTGTACAACCCCTGATGGGCACGACACCACTCGACCGTATCAATTCTGCTCATCTGCCCGGTCCGAGGTGAACGTTTTCGTCAGCCTGGGCATCATTGCACAACTGTGGGGACCGGAGCACTCCGGATCCTCACTTCGTCCTGCGGTCGCCCGCGATTTCCTGCCAACCGGAATCGTTCTGCAGCGGAATTGCCCATGAAGGTGGAAAAACGACCAGACCCGATTGAATCCTGTCCGGGGGCGAGTCACATTGTGAAGGGCGAACGTTGCCTGCTTCGGCAGATCGCGTCAGAGCATTCTATCAGGAAAACTTATCGATCCCGACGGATCGAATCATTTGAAACTCGGATTCAGCGATGATTGTGAAACTCGGCCCTTGCCGCATGGAATTGGTTCAGGGCGATATTACTCAGCAACACGTCGATGCAATCGTTAATGCCGCCAACAGTGCTTTGGCCGGCGGTGGCGGAGTCGACGGAGCCATTCACGATGCCGGTGGTCCGGCGATCATGCAGGAGACCAATGAGAAATATCCTGAGGGATGTCCGACCGGCAGCGCGGTGATGACGGGGGCTGGCAATCTTCCGGCGAAGTATATTTTTCATGCCGTGGGGCCAATCTGGAAAGGTGGTCGTCAGGGTGAAGCCGAACTACTGGCCTCCGCCTGCCGCGCGTGTTTAAAACTGGCGGTTCAGCAGCAATGCAACAGCATCGCATTCCCTGCATTGAGTGCCGGAGCTTTTGGGTATCCGCTGGATCTTGCGGCGGCCAACCTGGTCAAGACCACGATGGACTTTGTTCGCTGGCATCAGAACCCAACGATGGTCCGCTTCGTCCTGTTTGATCAGGGAGCCTTCGGTGCCTTTGCGCGAGCTGTGGAGGAAGTGGTGCCGAAATGATTGAGCCGTCTCTTCGCGAACATATCGCGTCAGATGGTTACCGTCTGAAGTTTCGCCACTGGGCTGCAGAGAATCCCCGCGGGATTGTGATTGCTCTGCACGGCATTCAAAGTCATTCCGGTTGGTACGACTATTCTTCACGTCGTCTGGCGGAGGCGGGTTTCGCTGTGTACTTTCCGGACCGCCGTGGCTCGGGGCTGAACGGCTTCCAACGAGGCCACGCGGCGCATGCGATGCGGCTGTTGAATGATGTCCGTTCGCTTCGCCAGCTGGCTTTCGACGAGAATCGTTGCAGCGATACTCAGGCAACTTCTCAATTGCCAATCACGATTCTTGGCATCAGTTGGGGCGGAAAGCTGGCCGCGGCTCTCGCAGCTTTGTTTCCGCAGGAGTTTGGGCGGCTGGTGCTCCTCTATCCGGGATTGGTAACAAAGATCCGTCCCACGTGGTCGCAGCTTCTGCGACTGAATCTGGCTCGCGATTTGGAAATTGTGAAACACCATATTCCGATACCGCTTGAGGATCCCGCGTTGTTTACTCAGGTTCCTGAATGGCAAAGCTTTATCGCCAATGACCCATTGGCGTTGCACACGGTCTCCAGCAGTTTCCTGAAT
>JBILXT010000396.1:0-6534 GCA_044378235.1 Planctomycetaceae bacterium | reverse complement strand
GGCCTTTCAGTGGCTCCAGACCGCCAAGTTTGGCGGGCAGATCAGTTCCTGTCCTCGTTTTCCGCCCAGCCGGAGGCGTTGGATTTGTAGTGCTGGCTTCAGCCAGCATTTTGCGCTTTGCGCGAAATGAATTACGCGAGCTCGCATAACAAGGTGACACTGCAGTTTTCGAACTCCATTGAGGCTTGCTGCGATTCACCGCGAAGCGGTTCAAGAAGGTAGCCGGTTGGTCAGCGGAGCGCAACCACCGGTTCATGTCAAAACCTGCGATTGCACCCTGAAATGGGTGCCAGAACCGCGGTGTCTGTCATCCCTTCAGGATGAGTATTGTTCCTGTTCAGTCACCGGCGGTGCGCCTGTCGGCGACCGCCGGCTACTCTCTGACATCCTTTCAGGATTAATCGCATTGAGTTCTGCCTGAGACACTCGCGCACATGATTTCGCGTTGAACCGCATTTGGCTCCATGGACAGTGGAGTCTGCTGACTGAAGTCGGCACCACAAATCACGTGGGCCCCCATTTGCTGCGGTTGCCTATCCAATGCCCCCGCGGCTACTGCAGCGTCGACAAATACTCAACCAGATCTCTCAACTCCCGCAGAGTCAGTGCGCGGTGCATTTCGGGCATGGCGGATTTCGGGGCCGTTCTGTCTTCCACGTCGTCCGCGGAGATCGTGACCACTTGGCCATCAGGTTGCTCAATCGTAATCATTCCGTTCTCTTCATTGCGGATGATCCCTGCAACCAATTGACCGGATTGAAGCACGATCGTGACCGATTCGAACCCTTTCGCAATCTTCGCACTCGGCTCCACCAGCGACTGCAGCAACGACAGACGATCATGTCGTTTCGCAACCTGATGTAAATCGGGGCCAGCATTACCTCCCGTCAAAGTGCTGCCGACCTTGTGACATCGAACACACTGAGCAACTCGATGCCCCAGGAACAAACTGCGTCCTTGTTCAGAGTTACCTCCTTCGACCGCCGTCTGATGCTGAGCAAGAAGGCCTTTGCCGCTTTGCTGTGCTTTGAACTGATCGACAAGACTCTTCAGCTCCGATGTGTTTCGCAGTGTGGCAGCTTCTATCACTTCAAGGTGCAACGCCGGAGACAATTTTCCGCCCACAAGCTGAGTGGCCAGCATCAACAATACGGCGTCCGCTTGTTCCTGCTGCAATGTCGCAAGACTGTTAACAGCACGCTGACGTTCGATCGTTGATGCATTGGACGACTGAGCGATCTCGACCAGAAGCTGTCGAGCTCGATCGGGCTCCCGTTTCAGCAACAAGTCCCGGGCTTCGGCTCGCAAAAGATCCACATTAGAAGTGATCGCTGCATCAATGATTGCGGCGGTCTCTGTGGATTCTCGTGCGGCGAGCAGCCTTAAAGCTGCCACACGAACAGGGACACTCCTTGAAGAATCCTTAACCCATGCGGCAAACTCACGGTCATCGATCGGAAGCTGATGGCGACTAATCAAGGCGACAAGCTGACTCTGCAGAGTATCCGGCGTCGACGCCAACAACGATGGCAATTGCGTCGCCAGGACTTCTCGACAACGCCCAATCACCTGGGCATCGCGAGCATCCAACGGACGCCAATAGCCTGTGACGCGATCTCGCTTCGACGGTTCGGCCCAGTCGATCAGGGCCTGCAGAGCTTCCTGACGAACCGCAAAGGAACAGAGTGAACTTTGCGCCAGCAAGAGAACTCGCTGCAGATGAACGACATCTCCCAAACGAAAGTTGGCATTGATGATCCTTCGCAACAAGGAATCCGGCATCGCGCTTAGGAGTGCCGGGGTTGTGCTGTCGGTAGTTTTTCTTTCTAACAGCTCTGCGAGGTTTACAGTTGCACTATCCAGTGGCAAATCGTTGATCGCTCGCGCGGCTTCCGCCACGATCTGAAGATCTGTGTCGTTCAGAAATGAAACCATCACAGCAAGGTCCGCAGAGTCCGGGGAATACGTGGGGATTTGATCGGCCTCTGTGCTCAACCACTGCTCCTGCGATTCCAGCAACCACTTGCGAATAGTCAACAAGACCGCCATGCGGATCCCTGGATCTTTGTCCGCCGCATATTTCAACAACGCGGAGCGATCTTTGATTCCCGTCAGAGCCATCACCCCGGCGTGTCGCAACCAGGGATCTGATTTGCCGTTGGCCCGCAGCATTTCAATGACATCCGGCAATGCCGCCATATGCATCATTCGCCCCACCGCCAACGCCGCGAACATGCGAACTCTGGGATCAGTATCCTTAAGCTTTTCCGTCACACCCTGAGCGGCTGGCTGATAGCGAAGATCGCCCAGAGTTCTTAGGGCCTGAGCACGCACTTCCGGATGCCCATCGTTCAGCAACTGTGTCAGTGATTCGGCGGCTTTGTTCTCCTGAAGCATCACGCGGCCAGACAACGACGGCTCGCCGGAGTTCTCTGTTGCCGCCAACTGAATTCGAGAAGCATTGGCGGCGATTTGTCCGAGTCCCCAGATTCCATGCAGTCGCTTCAACAGCGGACTTTTGCCGGAGGTCGCTTCAGAGAATATCGAGGTGGATGCTTCCCCCTGCGCCGCCAGACCGAACTGGGCACGCTGACGAATTCGCTGATCGGCATGTCCCAGAAGTTCCGCCAACTTCTCCGAAGGCAGGCCCTTGAGACCAGCTCGCATCAGGCTGGTGGTTTCGGTCACGACCGCAGCCGACTGATTCGCGGGGTCTGTCACTCGATAAATTCGTCCGCCGGAGGAGCCACCATCCCAGATGAGATTCACGAAGTCCGACACATACAAGCGGCCGTCGTATCCGAACTCGCAATCGGTCGCGAACACGGGTTTCAGAAAATCATGCTCGTCGACAATTTCAAATCCAGCACCGCGAGGCACGATGGAAAACGATTCGATGCCACCATTGCCGGTGTAGTTACACAGAAAGAAATGGTGGTCATATCGCTCTGCCAGCCCCGTTCCCGGGTAATAGGTGAATCCCGATGGCCCAGCGCCCAGTTTTCCGACCGGAGGCAGCAACCAGGCCGGGCGATCGTCGGCAACCAAAGGAGCCGTTGTCGCAACGGCTGAATCTTGCGCAACACCAGCGGCCGCAGCATGAGCCTCAGGCAGATGCCACATTTTCTCGGCATGCCACGGTCCAGTCAGATAAGGTTCCGGCAAACTTTGAAACGACATGTTCCAGCCGCTGTTCCCGCCTTCGATCACATAGACGAGTCGAGAATGATCTCCCTTGTCGCAGTTGTTGTCGGCGGCAAACAGGTTGCCGTATTTGTCAAAGATGATCTCCTGAGGATTCCGGAGTCCTCGCATCACGACTTCCATTTCGCCCCCGTCGGGCAGACAACGAAAAATCGCCCCGGTGCGTGGACCGTGCAGAGTTCTGCCGTCGCGAGTCTTCAAATGAAACCCACGATCACCGATTGAGAAATACAGCTTGCCATCCGGCCCCCAGCACAGGCCATGAAGATCATGGCCGAGAAATCCTGCGTTGACGCCAAAGCCGGACTGCAGAACGGTGCGTTCATCGGCAACTCCATCGCCGTTGGTATCGCGAAGACGCCAGAGATTGGGGATGCAGGTGAAGAACACATCGCCATCCGTCGCCATCACACCGGCCGCCATTCCGTCCAGAGTTCCATTGAATCCTGGAGCAAACACTGTCGACCGATCCGCGCGGCCATCACCGTCAGTGTCTTCAACAAGTCGCACCTGATCAGAGATCTTGTTGAACCATTCCATCCCGCCTTCAAACTCAGCGGCCCACTTTTCATACATGCGAAGACGATCGTCCGTCGTCTGCAATTGCAGATCGTCCTCAAGCAGGAACGGGCGAGTCCGATTCTCTTCGGTACCCAGATTGAAACGATATTCTTCCGCCACGAAAACTCGATTGTGTTCATCGAGACCAATCGCCACCGGAGAAGCCAACTTTGGCTCGGCCGCGAACAGATCGACTGTCAGCCCCGCGGGAACTCGAAACGCCGCCATTTGCTTTTGGGCCGCATCAGTGCCGTCGGGCAAATCTTGCGCAAATCCAATCGTGGTATTGATGCACGAAGTGGCCATGATCAGCAGAGCACAGAAGCAGCAGCATCGACTTCGCAAAACGCACCTCACACATCACAGCAATCATTCACTACACTTGAATGGAGCGACTGTCAGGTAGCCTGAAGGTTCCCGCACACTTCGTCAAGGACAGGAGAGACAGTCCCACATGGACTGCGGCAGCCCGCTGCCGCTTTGGTGCCGGCAGCCTGCTGCCAAACCACGGTTTGCAAGCTCGCTGGACTTCAGAACGGTTGTCCACAGCAGGCTGTGGAGCGGAAAGCTGCAGCGGGCTGCAGCAGTCCAAAGGATCAGGTATTGCCAACTCAATCCACAAGACGGTCGGGATTAATCGGCGAGAGAAGTGGGCTGAAGCCCACGCTACGCAAGAACGCATGGCGTCGGACACATTGACGCAAAAAGGCCCTGATGGAAAACCTTTCCGTCGAGGAGAGGAAAAAATTTCCCTCGCCGCGCCTCCCCGGGGGGATGGCCATCAAGTTTACCTAATCGAAATCTTCGATATTCGCCGCAGAACCAGCCCAATTGTTACATCCGCAAAAACTGCCACAGATTTCGGCTCGCGAATTGCTACCTGATTCCTGCTGCCCTGCGAAACGGACTTTGCGGGGAGAGTGAATTCGGGGGCGGATTGCATGATACCGGGTTTGTACAGCGCTGCGACAGCGATTGACTCTTCGATCCGGCGCCATGAGGTTGCTTCGGAGAATCTGGCCAACATCCAGATGCCGGGCTATCGCAAGAAGCTGGTGGCCAATACCACGTTCGAAACCATGTTTCCCTCGCGGCAGCCGGATATCAACAACACGATGTCGTCGGAGTTGCTGGGCACCGCGACAACTCGGCCGCTGCATGATTTTCACCAGGGGCATTTGGAAGACACGGGCAACCCGCTCAATTTTGCATTGCAGGGCGATGGCTTCTTCACAATCAAAGGGCCGGACGGACCGCTCTACACACGGAATGGATCTTTTTACGTCGACACAGATCGACAGCTCGTCACGATCGACATGCTGCCCGTGATGGGGAAAGGCGGCCCGATCGTTGTTCCGGATACGATCTCGACTGAAAACATCAAAGTGTCGGCCGATGGAATCCTGCGAGCGAACGACCAGGAGTTCGGGGAGTTCGAGATTGTCCAGTTTGCGGACAACAACGTGCTCACGGCTGTTGGTTCTTCATTATTCTCTGCCCCGGGTGACGTTGTTCCTCAGACGGGAACCGCTGCCGTGCAGCAGGGACAATTGGAACTGGCCAACACTTCGGCCATTGATGAAATGCTGACATTGATTGAATGTTCACGTCACATGGATGCGGCTCAGAAGGCTCTGCAGACGATTGCCGAATCCGTTCAGAAGCGAATAGGACTGCGATAAGACTTTTACGCGTTACCGATAAACGCTCATCAGGGAAGGATTTCTGATTCATGTTAAGAGCTTTGTATTCCAGTGCGACGGGCATGAAGGCCCAGGAAATGATGATTGACAACACCGCGAATAATCTCGCGAACGTCAATACGCCCGGCTTCAAACGCAGTCGCGTTGACTTTGCAGACATGATTTATACGAATCATCGCATGCCCGGGACTTCGGTCGGCAATGGCCAGGTATCGCCAACCGGGTTACAGATTGGTAACGGTGTTCGCGTCGTTGCTAACAATAAGCACTTTGCACCGGGGACGGCCGAACAGACCGGGAACCCGCTGGACATGATGATCGAAGGCGACGGATTTTTCGCGGTGCAGCTCAACAACGGGGAAACTCGATATACCCGAGCCGGTGGCTTTCGTATGGATGATCAGGGCCGGCTGGTGAATGGCGATGGGCTGCTCATGATTCCCATCATCAACATTCCCCCCGGCGTGGATGTCAACCGCATCACTGTGGGAACCGATGGAACGATTCAGGGTTCACCCAGCGGGACAGACCAGCTCCCTTTGGATCTGGGGCAAATTCAGATCAGCACCTTCCCGAACCCCAGCGGGCTCTCGAATGAAGGCGGTAACCTGTATGCCACGACAGCCGCATCGGGGCCGGCAACACCGGGAAATCCGGGCGCTGCCGGATTCGGCACGATCCGCGGAGGCATGCTGGAAGGAGCCAACGTTGAAGTCGTCACAGAACTGATTTCTCTCATCAGTGCGCAGCGAGCTTACGAGATCAATTCTCGAGCGATTCGTGCGGGAGATGAAATGCTTTCCACCTCAGTTGATATTGTGAGGTAATCTCATGAGACACACGTTTCTTAAATCATCGTTTCGCATGATGCTGACGGCGATTCTGGTTGTCGTTGGCGGCCCTGTTGTCTGTGCTGACATTCTGACCATTGAATTGAAGGAGTCAGCAACGGTGTTTTCGCCGCAGGTGCTGCTCCGAGACGTGGCTAAAGTGAAGTGTCGATCCTTCTCTGACCAGACGGCCGCAGAAGCTGTCGAACTGCGGCTGCTGGATTTGAGTGTTCATG
>JBILXT010000071.1:0-23510 GCA_044378235.1 Planctomycetaceae bacterium | reverse complement strand
TATCGGCGGAGTTGATCCGCAGCGTCTTCCCGTCGATCAAAACGATCGCTTCTTTCATGGGATGATTGAATCCGTGCGAGTTACCGACGGAGTTCGTTACGCAGCCAGCTTTGAGCCCGCTTTGCAGTTGATCAGTGATGAAAAAACTTTGGCAGCATTTTCGTTGCATCAGTCGGCTGTCAGTTCTTCTGATGTGCAATCAGACCTCGCGAATCGACACACGCTTCGGCTGCAGGACACGGAGTGGATCCCGCAATCTGGTCTTTGATAAGGTTGCCAGCGAAAGTGTCTTAGCCGTCATCTGACCTTCAGTGATCCTGTATGGCACGCCAGGGAAAGTTCCGAGCCCGAACCAAACAGTGTTCAATCAGCTCAGGATCTGCTCAACGACGCGACATGGTTCAACGCCCGTAATGCGTTGATCGAGCCCCTGAAAGGGAAACGAAAGCTGCTTGTGGTTGAAGCCCAGCAGATGCAGAATCGTTGCGTGCAGATCTCGCACGTGAACTCGATCAACAACCGCGTTGAATCCGAATTCATCGCTTTCGCCCAGCGTCACACCGCCTTTGATTCCGCCGCCTGCCATCCACATCGTAAACGCATTCGGGTGATGATCGCGGCCATCGTTTCCGCCCTGTACCATCGGAGTTCTCCCGAATTCACCGCCCCAGATCACCAGCGTATCGTCCAGCATCCCCTGCTGCTTCAAGTCCTGAATTAATGCCGCACAAGGTTGATCTGTGTCTTTGCAGTTCTTCTTCAGATCCGCGACCAGGTTTCCGTGCTGATCCCACGCCTCGTGAAAGATCTCAACAAAACGCACGCCACGCTGGACCAGTCGACGAGCCAGTAAGCAGGTATTCGCAAACGAAGGCTCACCAGGTTTCGCACCGTACATGTCGAGCACATGCCGTGGCTCCTTGCTCAGGTCCATCACATCAGGAGCCGTGGACTGCATTCGATAGGCCATTTCAAACGAATGGATACGAGTCGCGATTTCCGGATCGCCCACGACATCGAGTCGACTCTGATTTAGTTGATTGATCACATCCAGAGATTCTCGTTGCAGCCTGCGATCAACCCCCGCCGGATTGGAGAGATAAAGCACTGGATCCCCGCTTGTGCGGAATTCCACGCCAGCATGAACTGTCGGCAGAAAACCGCTGCCCCAGTTGGCACTGCCACCGCTGGGACCTTTTTTGCCAGTGCTGAAGACAACAAAGCCTGGCAGATCCTGAGCTTCACTGCCCAGCCCGTACAGCGACCAGGATCCCAGACTTGGTTTACCGAACTGCAGACTTCCCGTGCTCATTTGAATCTGAGCAGGAGCATGATTGAAGCCGTCGGTCGCCATGGATTTCACAATGGCAATGTCATCAACGATCTTCGCCAGATTCGGCAGGAGTTCTGATAACTCGGCCCCGGACTGACCATGACGAGCAAACTTAAACTTCGGCCCCAGCAGAGTGGAATTAGGATTGATAAAAGCTGCCCGATATCCCTGCAGCAGCTCGGCCGGAGGCAGCGTGCCGTTGTATTTTGTGAGCTGAGGCTTGTTGTCAAACAGCTCGAGGTGACTGGGAGCCCCCGCCATAAAGAGAAAGATGACGTTCTTCGCCTTGCCCGGAAAATGCGACGGCTTCGGTCCGGCCGCATCTGCCGCCCTTGTTAAGCTATCCGCGAGCAACTGCGTCGCGGCCACAGCCCCCAGTCCCACACCACAATCCTTCAGGAACCATCGCCGCGCGATCGAGTTCTGCAACGATGCTGTGTTGAAGTCCGGCATTGGTCATCCCTCACATCTGCGACTGATTTGGTTCCGGCGGAATCCTCGAAAACTTCGAGCGACAGAATACGTCGCAGGGGTGTCTGAGACAAACAAGTCCCGCTCGGTGAACGGTGATCGGGAATGGTCGCGGGTATTGGTGCGTGAGCGTTGGGTGGCCTCAACTCTGCCTTCATGCAACGCCCTGGCATATGCACCGCAATGTCAGCAAACCATTTCCAGTTCACACGTGCAGTGGTTTATTCGTCTTCAAATGGCCGGACTATTGATCATGATCGACGCCATTCCGACGCTCTGCAATATGCCAAAGAACACCAGCGGGATCAACGATGTACGCAATACGCAGCCCCCACGGTTGCATCGCCGGGGGCTTTGGAGCTGGTACGCCGAAGTGACGGGGAAGATCAAGGGACTCGATATGCGACCACCAGGAATCGAGGTCGTCCACCATCAACTGCATCATGAAGTTCGCCGCCCAATCCTTATGAAAATGACGTTGAAGTAAGAAACCTCCGCTACCTGCTCTGAAGATTGCCACCTCGCTGTCGAGTGTCTTTTCAAACCCCAGAGCTTCGTAGAATCGCTTAGAGAGTTCGAAGTCCTTCGTTGGGAGAAACGGACGAGCCAGTTCTGTTCCACTCAACATTTGCTTCGATACCCTTGACATAATTTTCGGCGAACGAATTGTGATTCATGCTTGAGAGATTAAGCCGACGTGGGGATCGTATTAAGTCTCTTCCTTGGGCGTATCGAGGCCGAAGAGCCTCGGCTGTCCGTATTCTGCTCTTTGCAATGTTGAAAGTTACTCTGCCACACTTTCCGTCAGATGCTGTTGAATCGCCAGATGGACCGATGAGACAAGTGTCTCCATGGGCTTACTAACGCCAACAAACGTGGCCGGGTTAGGATAGGGGCCAGTGGACGGATATTTCTCAGGAGACGTCAAGACCTCCTCTGCGGAGACCTCGGCGACGACGAATCGTTTTTGATATCGCTGAATTAGAGTTTCGGAGTCGAACCCCATGGCCGTAACGTTGAGTGGTCCAACGGTTTCGAAAGGCTCGTCCTGACCTCGTCGATACTCAGCAAAGCTGACAAGTTCAAGTCGATGCTTTTCCGATTGCACATTGTTCCATTCCGATTCGAGCTTATCAACGGCCTCGCGAACCACCAACTTTAACCGCCATTGAAACGATTCGACCTCAATGCTCTTTTTAAACTCCGCCGGTAACGCTGTCCATTCGGTGAACAGCACACATTGCTGATCATCAGCGGAGGAATCACTCGCGTCTCCAGAAAACTCAAGTTGGCCCGGAAGAGTCATTGCCTTCAGCGATGTGCGGATGGCCTCGTAGAACTCGGTCTTTCTTTCCTCTTGTTGCAGAAACTGTTCACGCAGCATCGGGGCAGTATTACGGAGCGTTGCATCAACTCGTTGATGGGTCAGGGCGTATTTCAGAGGGCGATTCTGGGCTTGATGAATGGCCAGTTGATAGACAGGGTGATTGCATTCGAATTCCCCGGGTGAAGAGAATCTGCAAACTAGCTTCCCTTGAATTCCGAATGCTTGCTGCAGCAGCGGCGCAATTTTCTTTTCAACCGACTGCCATCGCAAAGTCAGCACTAACTGATCTTCAGGGGATTCTTCGGTTGCGGCTTCCGGAACATAGAGAAATCCTTTGCCGTCTCCCCACGAGGATCGAATGACAGCTGCAATTCGATTGAGTTTCTCGTTGGCCGACATTCCTGAAAAATCAATCTCCTGAACAGCGTTGTCACCTTGCACTGGCACAGGTGCAGGTGCAGGTGCAGGTGCAGGTGCAGGTGCAGGTGCAGGTGCAGGTGCAGGTGCAGGTGCAGGTGCAGGTGCAGGTGCAGGTGCAGGTGCAGGTGCAGGTCGTGGATCAGGAGGCGATTCCGTACAACCGCAGACAGAAAACACGATCCCCAGACATACGCCCCTGGTCGTTTGACGTGAGTTAAAGATTGTTGCGAACAACGAACCGCCGGCAGAAGACCGCATGGTGTTAAATCCTGTTCTGTGAGTCGTTATGTTCTTCTTCGATTCGCCCGTCTTGATGCGAATGACAAACGTCTGTCGTCTGATGAATCGAGTGCGAGGCAATCTCATTGCTTACACTGATAGTTCTGATGGCTTAGGTGCCTTTTACATAAGAGTACCTCGTTTGTGCGAATTCGCAATTCACACGACGCCGCGTTCACGAACGCCGTGTTGATGACCGCTACAGATGCTTCAATCAATGCATTCTTGATAGGCTCCGAGCTGTCTCCCACAAGGTCCCGACTCCCGGAGGTCACTCAGATCGATTTGACGGACGGATTGCAATTGCAGAACATGCCCGGACCTGCCGTGATCTCCAGCCCCACCATGGAGTTGATGTTGATGTCAATCCGCCCTGTCTTTCTTCTCTGTCTTTGTGCTCTCTTGACTTGTGGCCGATGCGTCCACGCACAGAATTCAACCCCCACAGCCTGGATTGATTCATCGTTGCCGGTTCATGAGGGGCTGCAAGTCTGGCTGGATGCTTCTCGAATCAACGCCAGCCGTCTTGCGAAATCACAAGGCGAACTCAAATCCGGCGAACTTGTCGATGCCTGGAGCAACGGTGCGGCCTTGATGGCCGGACAGAACTCTCCTGCGGTGTTTGTGCAGCCCGCTGAGGAATCTCGGCCAAAACTCATCAAACTGGGTGAGTCATGGTTCCTGCGATTCGATGGCGAAGACGATCATCTTCGGCTGACGGACGTTAAGCTTTCAGAATCCGGCAGCCAACTGAAGTCGGCCACGATGTTCATCGTCAACGCCGCGCATTCGAATGCCGGGAACTTTCGAGGACTCTTTGCCGCCAATGCGCCGGAGCGACGTGATTATGAGTCGGGCCTGTGTATCGATCTGGGGCCAGGGCCTTCGTTCAAAGCAGATCAGCTGAATGTCGAAGGGACAGGATTCGGCGGTGCCAGAGATCTGGTGAACTCAGCCGATGATCTCGGAACGTTGCAGATTCTGGAGATCGCGATTGATCCGGCCTCGCGGAAAGTCAGCGTGATCAATAATGGCAAGCCTGAAGGCTCACGTGATTTCAAGCCTTCCGAGTTATCTTTTGAGCAGCTCACCGTCGGCGCGAGATTTTATACGAATGGTCCGGGGGCTCAGCAGGTTCGCGGGCCATTTCACGGTGATATCGCGGAAGTGCTGGTTTACGATCGAGTGCTGAATGATACCGAATCGAAGTCGGTTCGAGGCTATCTGTCGAAGAAGTATGAGAAGTTGGCGGAAGAGCTGCCTCGCGAATTGAAGTTGTCCGTCACAGGGTCAGTTCCGCTGGCGAAGGTGAAGAATCCTCCGGCCGTGCAAATGCTCCAGCCTGGATTCTCCGTGCGTGAGCTGCCGCTGGAACTTACCAACGTTAATAACGTGCGTTACCGAGCCGACGGAAAGTTAATGACACTGGGCTACAACGGCGACCTCCATCTGCTGAGCGATACAGACGGTGATGGTCTCGAAGACAAGGCCGAGCTTTTCTGGAAGAACGAAAACAGCCTGCGCGGACCGCTGGGCATGTTGCTGACGTCAGTGGGCTACTCCAAAGGCAATGGAGTATTTGTCCCAAGTAAAGGCAAAGTGTCGTTGATCGTGGATACGAACGGTGACGACAAGGCTGATGTAGAAATCATCGTTGCCACAGGATGGAAGGAGATAGCTCAGAACGTCGACGCTGTTGGCATCGCTATGGACAAAGATGGCAACATCTATTTCGGGCTGGGGACCGTCAACTACGCCAACGCTTATCTGGTCAATGACGAGGGCAACGCCGAGTACGATATCGATTCCGATCGCGGCACCGTACAAAAAGTGTCGGCTGATTTCAGCAAGCGCGAGACCGTCTGCACGGGCATTCGCTTTCCGATTGCGTTTGCGTTCAATGAACATGGCGATCTGTTCTGCTCAGAACAGGAAGGCGCGACTTGGTTGCCTAACGGGAATCCGCTGGACGAACTGCTGCACATTCGACTCGACGGATCCGGACCCAATGGTAAAGCTGGCGTGAAACGACATTACGGATTTCCTCCGCGACATCCCAAACATAACCCGAACGTGATCGATGAACCTTCGCTGTTTGACTATGCACCGCAGCATCAGTCGACGTGCGGGATGGTGTTCAATACTTCGGTCAATGGTGGTCCGGCGTTTGGCCCGGCGACGTGGACCGGCGATGCTATCGTCTGTGGAGAATCGCGAGGCAAACTCTGGCGCACAACGCTGATGAAGACAGAAGCAGGCTACGTGGCGGGTTCACAATTGTTCGCTTGTCTCCAGATGCTGACTGTCGACGCCTGTGTGGCGCCAGATGGTGATTTGATCGTCGCCTGTCATAGTGGTCCGCCCGACTGGGGAACCGGTCCAACCGGCACCGGGAAACTCTTCCGAATTCAGAACGATGATACAGAAATGGCGCGCCCCGTCGCGACATGGGCCGAGAATGCTCAGGAGATTCGCATCGCGTTCGATAAGCCTTTGAACACAACTCTGTTCCGTCAGTTGTCCGAGCGAATTCAAATCTCCTACGGCGAACATGTTCGCGCTGGTGATCAGTTCGAGAATCTGATGCCGCCTTATGCGGTGGTCCGAGCACAGCTGATGAAGCCTCGCTTTGACTTGCAGGTCGGAGGCACTGCGATCACCAGCGACCTGCGGACGATGATCATCAACACGGCGCCGATGAAGGCGAACGTGCATTATGCAGTGACTGTGCCATTCTCCGTTGAACAAAGCGACGACGTGACGGCGACATCGCGGAACGCGTTGCCTCAGCTCCCTGAACTGGACGTGGATCTGGCCTTGCATGGCGTGGAAGCCACGTGGAGTCCGGCCGGAAACAAAGAAGACGCTAAGGAAAAGACTCCGTCATGGACGGGCTGGCTGCCTCATGCCGATCTCAATGTATCGCGGGAACTCTTGACAGGCAGTGCCGGGCACGATGCGTTATGGGCCGCGTTGGAACAGCCGGGAATCCTGGAACTGAAGGGACGGCTCAATCTGCACAATATTCTGCGGCCTGCTGTGCAGCCAGGTTCGAAGATCGATTACGAATGGCCTGCGGAAGAAGCCATCGTGACATTCACGGGTAATCGAGATCTTGTCGTGCTGGCCAGCAGACGAAACGGTGCTGCTCAGCCGTCGACGGAGTTATCAGTCGTCTGTGATCAGAAGAACATCGAGCGACAACTGGCGACGTTTCGTGCTTCTGCTGATGAAAAAGAACCGATCGACTTTGTGCTGGCGATTCGAACCGGGAAGAGCTCTATTCCGCAGTTGACGGTGTCTGTGCAAACCAACGAAGACTCCAGCCCCAGAACTCTTCAGTTGCATCGATTCCTATTGCCATGGGTTTCAGTGACGGCTGGCGACTCGGCCGAGGCCAAAGAGGAGCCGCAGAAGATTGCCGAGATCGAAGGCGGCAGCTGGGCTCGTGGTCGCAAGGTTTTTCGCAGCGAAGCGGCCGGATGTTTTAAGTGCCATTCGATTGGCGGCGGCGGGGCGAGGATCGGTCCGGACCTGATGAATCTGGTTCATCGAGATTACGCGTCCGTGGTTCGCGATGTCACCAATCCGAGCTTTGCCATCAACCCGGACTATATTGGGCACGTGGTCGCGCTGAACGATGGACGAATCCTCACTGGGATTCTGCAGTCAGATGGCGATCAGTTGTTGCTGGGTGACGAAAAAGGAGTCATCACGAAACTGTCAAAGTCAGATATCGACACGATGACAGTTTCAAAGACATCCGTGATGCCCACGGGGATTGCTCAAAAGCTGACTCCGGAGGAAGGGAAAGATCTCATGACCTTCCTGCTGACTCGACCACCGCATATGCCGCTGGATTCTCCGTTGACTGCGCCACCGCTTCGAACTCAGGCGGAAGTCACCGCCGCGTTAGCTGGTGCTCCCGAACCTCCAGCGACCACACGGCCCTTGAACATCGTGCTTGTGGACGGACCTAAGGATCATGGGCCCGGTGAGCATGATTACCCAGCATGGAAGCAGGCGTGGCAGGAGTTGTTGGCAGCGGCTGACAATGTCACGATTTCAACGGCCACGCAGTTTCCTTCTGACGAGCAAATGACTCAGGCCGATGTCTTGCTGTTTTTTCAAAAGGGCAGTTTTGCGGAACCGCGTCGAGCTAAACTGGATGCATTTTTGGCTCGCGGGGGTGGAGCCGTTTATATTCACTGGGCCGTCAACGGCGATGATGACGTGCAGGAGTTTGCCAAACGCATTGGCTACGCGTCGTGGGGCGGACGCATTGGATTCCGCCATGGTCCGCTGACGCTGGATATTCACAACACCGATCATCCGATCGTGCGGAACTTTGAGCAGATCCAGCTTTACGATGAGAGCTATTGGAAGCTCACGGGGAATCCTGGGGACGTCACGTTGTTAGCCACCAGCGTCGAGGAAGGCATGGCGACGCCTCAAATGTGGACGCACGAAGTCGGCAAGGGACGCGTCTTTGTGAGTATCCCCGGACACTACAGCTGGACCTTTGATGATCCTCTGTTTCGCATTCTGTTACTGCGAGGTATCGCCTGGACAGCCAATGAGCCCGTGGATCGGTTCAACGAACTCGTTCCGATCGGTGCAAGAATGGCGAGGTAGTTCACCGAACCTGCTGAGAAACGTGAAACTGGTACTGCAGTGAGCACTCAAGTCACGCCGGGCAAGTTCAGGTCTGCCCGGCGTCCGTACATAGGGTTCCAGTTCCAGTGAACCGTATTAACCGGCCGTATCTTCCTGGTAAGCCATGACCATTCGCACAAGGTGAGCGAGGTCGTTGGCTCGCATCTTGTCATTGATATGAGCACGATGGGCTTCAACGGTTTTGACGCTGATGTCCAGTTTCAGGCTGATTTCGCGGCTTGATAATCCCTGGACAACCAGATCAAGAACTTCACGTTCTCGTCCCGTGATGCGATTGATATTTCGTTCAACGTCATCCAGATCTTCGCCGACGAAATCCCAGTCGACGTCGTAGTACATGGCATAGGCGCGGGCTATCAGTTCAATGACAGCATCCACTTGAATCGGCTTCGGCAGAAAGTCCACTACGCCAGCCTGCATCGCTCGAACAGCTGTAGGGGCCTCGGCGTGGCCAGCAATCAACGCGACCATCAGATCGCTCTTGTCTGCAGCAAGCTTGTCGTGCAGTTCCAGCCCCGTCATCCCTCGCAGATGAATCTCAGTCAACAGAAGTCCCGGCACCGGAGTTCGGTAGTCACGATAGAACTCCATGGCCGTCATGTAGTCCTGAACTTCAATCTGATGTTTCTTTAGCGCAGAAGCGAGTGTCTCGCGGGTGCTGCGTTCATCAATCACAAGGAAAACAGTAAAAGCCCTGCGCTTCTTTGGCTGACTGAACTCTGAGACGTTGCTGAGTTTCGATTTGGTCTCGGTCGCCTTGCCTGCTTTTTTTGCCATAACGGATTCTCCCTCAATAGATTTTCCTCAACTGTACGCTGAATTGAAGCGTTCCACAAAATGTCAGCCCCATAAACATTGATAAGTGATGGAAATGCCTGGGGCATTTATTCCTCAGCATTTACCAGCACTTAGGGAATTTCACGGTTGTCACCTGTCTGCAGTGATACACGAAGATCGCATGTCGACAGGGTACTCAGAGTTGGAAAGTCCATCACGATTTCATCGAACAGTCAACGGGCAGACTGGGTTTCGAATCGGCGAAAACATCTTCAGCAACTTAGTCCATTCAATCACGACTTCGATGTGTAATGTACCATTAAGGAGCGAGGAATTTCCAAATTCAGGAACAAAAATGACAGGCCTGCGTCGAGAAGTGTTGTTGATTTTTCTGCGACCTCCGGTCCTGGGTCTTTTGAGTTATCAGCTGACGCTGTTACCGCATCGGCCGCCAATCGTTCTCCCGACCCTGGTCGGAGGAAGCTCACAGTTCTCGCCAGTCATTTAGGGCATTCCAGTCCGACACAAATCATAAGGTATTAAACATTCGGTCTCCGGCATCACCAAGCCCGGGCACGATATATTTTCGCTCATTAAGACATCGATCAACGGCCGTAGTAAAGATTTGCACGTCCTTGAATTGATTTAGAACATGCTCGATTCCTTCCGGGGCGGCGATAATCGAAAGCATGTAGATCTTCGGAACTCCCCATTTTTTTAAGGCCTCAATGGCCATCGACGCTGATCCTCCGGTTGCCAGCATCGGGTCCAGGACGATCGCCACGTCGGCTGGATTCGCTGCCGGAAGTTTATCGTAGTAATGGACGGGTTTTGCCGTCGCTTCGTCACGATAAAGTCCCAGGTGCCAAACCTCCAGATGAGGGATCAAGTCGGTCAAAGGAGTGACCATCCCAAGGCCGGCTCGCAGAATTGGCACTGCGGCAATTCGGCCAGACAGTTGCTGACAAGGGGTGGTTTCTATCGGGGTTTGAACCGATACGCTCTCCAGCGGAAGCTGTCGAGTCACCTCGGCGGCCAGCAGAGTTGACAGAATTCGAATATGCTGCCGAAATTCTGCCGGAGCAGTGTTCTTGTCTCGCAGCCGACTCAAATGGTGCCGCGCGAGGGAATGGTTTAATTCGATCACCTGAGGATGATTCATTCGATCTTATCCTGTATGAAACCGCGCGGGAGTTGCCGCGAGGCTTATCACTACGTCGCGTTTACTTCGTCGCTGTCCCGGACTGACTGCGTCCAAACCTTCGATTGAAGCATTCTAGTGCTCCGTCAAGATAAAAGACGGGGTTGGAGGTAGTGGATCTTGCTAAAGATCCCAACACAGGAGGACCTTTAGCAAGGTCCACTACCCCAAAGTTGACGCTTGACAAAGCACTAGGCGCGAAGGCTGGCGGACAAACCGGATTCACATGCGGCGATAATGGATTTCACAACAGAGTCGACTTCGTCCGTTGTCAGAGTTCGATCAGACGCCATAAACCGGCAAGTGATCAAGTACGACTTGCAATCGGACGCTATCTGTTTGCCTCGGTACTGCCCGCCAAATGATGTCCCCAGCAATAGCTCACCGGCTGCCGTGGATACGGTGGATGCTAACTGAGCCCAGCTGACAGATTCCGGCAAGACGAAATTGAGATCTCTTGAGACGGATGGAAACCGAGGCAGAGGAGTGTAGCTTCGCGAAGGCTCGAACAGTTCTTCAATCAGCGGCAATCGCAGTTCGGCAATCGTCACTGCGTCCTGAAGATCAGATCCATCCAGAACATCGCGACTCAGCTCCCCGATCCAGCCCCAGACGACGCCATTCAGAGATACAGAGGCACCGCGTCCGTTGGTGAATTCCGGATTCTCCACAGGAGCTGTCGTAATAACTGAATGAGGGGCCAGCTTCTGAGCCAGTGCTTCAACAACTCCCAGCAGGATCGCAAACGGTCGCCCGGAGACGATTCCGATCGTCAACGGTTCGGCGACATTTTCAGGCTTCCCCTGACCAGCCGACAAGTAAACTCGAGCAACTTCAAAGAGTTCCGCATTCGCACTGCCGTGACGTTCGTTTTGGCGTCGACACTGCAGCAGGCTGGGGATCAGGCTCTGTCGCAGCTGATTTTCATGACTGCGGCTGGAATGATTGACCGCAACCGCCGGGATATCACCGAGCGGCCGAAACAGTTTGCGTTGATCTTCACTGACGAATGACAACGTCAGAGCTTCGGAGAATCCGCAGGACACCAGTTGAGATCGCACGGAATCCAGAACGCGTTCTCGGCGAGTTCTCGCGGTGGATACCACCGGCAGAGTCGCATCGGTCGGGATGTGTTCATAGCCATGAATGCGGGCGACTTCTTCAATCAGATCGCATTCTCGCAACAAGTCGGGCCGCCAGCTTGGAGGCTCCACGGCGACGGAGGATTCATCACGAGCCACCAGACGCAGTCCGAGATTCTCCAGGATCTTGACGCTGGTGTCGTTGGGAATCTGAATGCCCAGCAATCGTGAAATCTGAGCAAACCGGAGAGTAATGTGTTCGCGAGACTGCGGCGGAGCCTGCCCAGCGACAACAGAACCCTTCAGCAGAGTTCCACCCGCCACCTGCAGAATCAGTTCACAACAGCGACGTGAAGCCCAGTCCAGTTGTAGTCGGTCAACTTTGCGTTCGAAACGGTAAGAGGAAGGACTGCCCAACTTCAGACTTCGGGCTGTCGCTCGAACGGACAATGAAGCGAATGCCGCTGCTTCAATCAAAACGTTGACTGTCGAATTAGAAATCTCCGTGTCGAAACCGCCCATCACTCCGGCGATCGCGACTGGTCGAGCTGCATCGGCAATCACGCACATGTCTTCGGCGAGAGCGTATTGTTTCTGATCAATCGCCGTGATCGTTTCTCCCTTTGCCGCGCGTCGGACGACAATTCGTTGACCGTTCAACTTGTCCATGTCGAAGGCGTGCAGTGGCTGACCGCATTCCATCATCACGAAGTTTGTGACATCGACGACGTTATTGACGGAGTTAATGCCAACCGCGGCCAGTCGATCGCGCAGCCACGCCGGACTCGGCCCGATTTTCACGCCGCGGATGACTCGCGCATGATATTCGGGGCACAGGTCACTGGCTTCAATTGCGACTGATGTCGCTGCGGAGGCTGGATCTGTTGATTCTTTGACAGCGGCTGCCGGGATTGTCAGTTTTGTTCCAAACAAAACGGAGGCTTCGCGAGCTACCCCGATGTGTCCCAGGCAGTCCGGGCGGTTACTGGTGACTTCGATATCGATGGCGACGTCCGGTGATGACAACGGTTCGGTGACGTCGTGAAACTCTTCCAGATTCAGCCCGGACATGGTCAGGCGATTGGTGAGTTCTTCCACACTTTGAGGCAGCGAAGTGTACTCCGCCAGCCAGTTCCTGCTCACGATCATGAATGATTTTCCACACTGTGTGAATTGAGGCCGGGTGCTCGCGGGATACCTTATAAACGGTAGCCTCAATCGTGGCCGCGCACGGAAGACACACTGAACCAAAACAAAAGCCTGTCCGAATCGCCCGCGTCGGTCCATTCCCATGCGTGCTCTGCGGAAAAGCGGGGAGTGTAATCAAACGTGCAGAAACTCCAAACCGGGTCAGAGCCTGTTCCTGTCGAAAGATGTTGACAGTGCGTGTCAACTCCGTTAAAACCTCGCCCGTCTGATCGCCGATGAACGGTACGACAGACGAATTTCCGGCTTTCGATCGTTAGCGAGGGCCTTTGGTAGGGAAACCGTCTTTTTGTAACAGCATGTTTTCAGGGAACTTCAGGTTTCCGGGGAACATGGTGGCAAATCGGGCGTGTTTCCATGAGTTCGTTGGCGTCATCGTCAGCATTAATTGCGTCGGCCGGAAAATCGACGGCCGTTGGTTCCTCGGCAACACGTGCCGAAACCATCCAGGCTCTGCGTCGTCAGCTCGTTTCTGCTCAGCAGACGCAATCCTCACAACGCGTTATTCCTACTGGCCTGAAATCGCTGGATCGACTTTTGCCCGGCGGCGGATTGCCCACGTCAGCTTTGATTGAATGGATCAGTGACGAAACCGGCCAGGCGGCGGCTTCGGTGGCCCTGCGATCCGTCGCACCTCTATTGAGTCTTCCTGGGTGTCTGGCGGTGATCGATGAGCGACACGACTTTCACGGCAACGCCGCGAAAGCTCAGGGAATCCCGCTGTCAAAAATTCTCGTTGTCCGTCCGCCGCGTCCTGCCCCGGAAGAAGCCGCCGCTAATCAGTCTCGCTATGTGCGGCGAGTTTCCGTGTGTCATGCCGAAGCGTTGTGGGCTCTGGAGCAGGTGGCTCGCAATGCGGGCGTGCGAGCTGTTCTCTGCTGGCTGGATCGAGCGTCGCCGGCCGTCATGCGACGTTTGCAGCTGGCCGTGGAACGCAGCGGCGTGACGATTTTGTTGATTCGACCAGCCACCGTGATCGGAAGCGCCTCCTTCGCGGATCTGCGATTGCATATTCAGCCGACGAATCTGCCGGAACATCTTCTTCAAGCTGCTCGCCCGAAGGCTCGTCCATTGGAGCGTCGCTCGTATTCGGTTCGTCTGCTCAGATCTCGCCATGGCCTTCAGCACGAAGGTACCGCGATACTGCATCAGAATCCATGGGACGAGCGAGTGCGTGATTAAGCAGAATCGTTCCAGGAAAGAGCGATTCTGGCGGACAGCTTCTCAACGCGTTGAGTGTCTTCCGACTTATTCCAATTTCGACGCCGGAGCTGGCGTCTCAGAACCCGCATCAATCTGAGCGCTCACCAGATCTTCCAGCGAAAGAATTGCCGCTGCTGCGTACCCTCGAACCACGGCAGCCCCGATGGATCCGCGCGCGGCAAGTCCGGACTCGTCGGTGTCGATTGTAAAGGTCATCGCCTTCGAGCCTCCCATCGCCATCGCTCGATCAAAGACCTCCGAACGACTTGTGTCCTGGTCATCTTCTGCGTCTGGTTCCCCGACGAAGTCCTGTGCCAGCCACGACGCAAACGACGACGTGAGCGGATACCAGCGACTATGTTGTGCTGTTAGTCCTGTGGCATCATCCTGTGGATAGTCCGCCCAGCGTTGCAGATCCACTGACGCGGTGAAGACCGGAGTGGCGATCCGCCCGCCTGCTTCGCGACATCGTTCCACTGACTGGCGGATGATCTCATGAGCATTCTCGCCGCCGACAGCAAACCACAGACAGGAATCGACGTTCGTGAGATACACGTGAGTGAACTTGATCGGCTCCAGCCCCGTATCGCCGGGAAAAAGCATCTTCAACATCGTCATATCGTGAAGTTGAACCATTTCGGTCTGCCCATCCAGTTCCCCGTCGTCATTCGTTGCGGCCTGAATCGCCGCCAGAAGTTCCGGATTGTCATTCAACTGGATGCCACCATAGATCACACCGCCGGATTCCTTTGTCCAGCCCAGCTTCACGCAGAACTCGACGTTGCCATGTTCCGCCAGAGACGCGAGTGACTTAAACCATGTAAGCTGAACGGCTCGTTCAGCATCGGAATGATCCGCACTGTTGGTTACGTCCTCTGTGACACTCGCGCAGTAGGTACTGACCACGTTGCGCCATTCCTCCGGCAGGTGGGCCGCCAGATAAACGGTTGCGGCCGCATCGTCGTTCAGGATCGGAGCAAAACGCCGCTCCGGCGATGAAACCTCACGCAGAGTTCTCCCGAGATCACTATTCCTGCGTGCGCTGATTCGAAATTCGCCGTGAACGGGGTTCTCATCAAACGGGACCTTAATCCATGTCGAGACCTTTTCCGTATCAAACATCGCCGACCGAATCAGTGCAAGCCCCGCGTCGCCAGCACTGCGACGCACTGCATAATCCTGCTCTGGTTCCTCATCGCGTTGTTGCAGTTCCGCGCCCGCAGCGGTGCTGAGCGCGTTCCAGCCGAGCATCCGGAGGCCCATCGGAATTCGATCCGGATGGAAGACGACTTCGCCGCCAACATCTGCGTTATCCATCTGACGCAGTGAATCCCCCGAGGGCAGGTTCATCGTATGCAGAGCATTGGTCTGGCTCTCAAAGAGGAAACCATCGTGGTATCGAAAATAGTTTGTGCTTGTCGAAGAGTACTCCTGAAACGTTTTGCCATTCTCTTCGATAATCTTGCCTTCTCCATTCGAGCCAACAGAACGCACAGCGATACCGGCTCCTGTGGTAGAGCCTCCAAGCGAAATCGTAACACTGTTTGTGGTCGCAGGAGGTTCCTCGTCAACGGCAATCGCCGGATCATTTGCGGCATCTTCGGGACTACTAAGCCTCCTTTTTTCTGGGGGGGCATCAACCACTTCGGTGCCGCTGACAGGCTGGATGTCTTCAATTTCCACTCGCCATGTATTCGTGACGACCATTGAGTAGAGATCGCCGGATCCTTCGAGCTTTCCGGTGGCTCCTGTCAGGCTTGAGCGAGCATTGATCAGGCGGACGAATTCTACATGATCGGCCACCTCCGAAAACTGAATCTGCTCGACAGATGGCAACAATCCGGGGCTCAGGTAAACCAACAAACCCGACATGGGCTTGTCCAGTTTCGAAGCAAACTGTTGGTCTTTGTTCTGTTCCATCTGGCTGGCCAGTTTATTGCCTACTCCCAGATCGTCCCGCAGCTTCCTGAAGTAGTCTTCTGCAGCCCTGGTGTTAAAACCGCCAGACCGCAAAATCGCGATCGGCTGGTTTGCGAGTGGAGCCGGCTCATCGGCGGAAGCGTGGCTTGCAAGCAGCCCAACAGTCAGGAAGAGAATACGGCTACTGAACATGTTCGGGCCTCCATGCCTGGAACGTGACAAAAGTTAATCGACGACGTTTTCAGGGCAGAACAGTGTGAGACGTCAGTTAAGCAAACGTCTGGATGACATGAGTTTCTATGGTGACTGTCAAAGAGATTTACGAAGGCTTCACAGGACCGCGACTGGCTCCCAGTCGTGGTAGAAAACGAACCAACAGGACATGAACGCACGAGCTGTGCCGATGTTGTTAATTCTGAGTTAATTCTGTGTTGAGTTCTTCTTCAAGTGATTGATGTGTCGCTTCGATCGAGTAAATCACGCACATCAACCGACCTGCCAAGCCTGTTTTGTAGGCAATTCCCTCCACAGGAGCCATAGCAACGACTTCACAGGGCCGTAAATTTGCTCTGCAGCGGTGTCAAATTCACTGTTCACAGTTACAATTCCGCGCCCCACGTTTTGGGGCTTTTTTGTTCGTTTTTTATATTGGTCATTTAAGCAGGATCGTCAGGAAATGTCTCAAAGGATCGTAATGCGTACAGGAGAAGCTCTGGTTGAAGACGAAGCTGGCTGGTCAGCGGCCGAGCCGGAGGTTGTCATCGGTGAACTGGATGGGCCTGTTGGAAATGCCATCGCCTTGCTGATGGGAGACCAGACCAAGGGCCACTCGAAGGTCTTTGCGATCCTGAATTGCGACGTTCAGATTCGTCCTGTTACTGTGATGGTCAGCAAGGTGACCGTGAATAATGAGAAGTACACCAACATTTTGATGGGAACCGTTCAGGCTGCGATTGCGAACGGAGTTCTTGATGCTGTTCGCAACGGTGATATTCCAAAAGAGAAAGCCAACGATCTGGGCATTATCGTCTCGGTATGGCTGGATCCGTCTGTCGTGACCGAAGAAGTCGACTTCAACATTCTTTTCAAAACTCACCGCGCCGCGATTACCAAAGCGATCGGCAAAGCAATGCGCAACGAGCCAACAATCGACTGGCTCCTGGAGAACCAGGACAAGGTGACTCACTGCTTCCATCAAATGGCTGTCGACGGGCAGATCTGAGCGAACTCCTGCTGCTCATCAGCAGTGCAAACACTGACCGCTGCGTTCCGGAGATTATGCCGAGGCCGCAGCGGTTTTCTGTTTCATGAATTCACTTGAGAAACGCGTGGAAGAAAATTGCAAGAGAATTCTTCGAGCACTCGCGAACAGTTTGCTCCGTCCTGTTGAGGAACATACAAAGTCTACACAATAAGGAAAAAACACCGAGCAGGCACAATACGTAATACACACTCCGCTGGAGGAAGAAAGCTGCGAATAGTGATTGACGTGGGAGCAGTTCGCGGCAACACTTCAGTTGAAGTCGCTATTCCGTTGCTGTGTTTTTCCTTGAACTGGAGGACGCCTATGGAAGAAATGATTACTGCTGGTGAATTTGTCTCCGGTTTCTGTTGAGACGATTTCACGACTCCGCTTTTTTAACTCGGGTTTCGTTCGGCAGGTGTCTTCACTCTTCATCACGCAGCATGCATGCCGCGAGGTTGATGCGAGATTTGCCCGGCATGGGCTCAGCTTTTTCGCGCCAGAGTCAGTGTGGAGTCTCAGGCAGTCCCTTTGTTCTGAAAGATCTCAGGCCCTCGTCGTATCTCTACGGCGAGGGCCATTTTTGTTTGTATGGCGTTACTGCCTGAAAGTCGGGCTTGAACGCAGGTGAGGTTGACTATCTGTGCGTCTCAGGTGGCGTTTGATAGTGCCCCGCCCCCCACACTTGCTGATTGAAGTTTTTCGAATTGCCCCGAGGAATTGTGATGGTCGTCCAGTTATCTCCGGCCAGAATCCGAGAGATCAGCATGATCTGGCCGATATGGTAAGTGGTGTGGGCCAGCGATCGCTGCATGGCTAATGGAACCGAATGCGGTTCTCCTCGAATCGTCACTGTCTTCGCTAAATCACTCCATGAAAGTGAAGACAGAGAACTAAAAAGAGTCGTCCAGCCGGATTCCCAGCAGGCGACCAACTGCTCACGATTGCTGAAGGTATCGACGAACTCATCATCACGATTGCGCCACGGCTTTTCACCATCAGTGGTCAGGAAGTCCGTCCACCGGGAAAGCAGGTTCCCTGCTACGTGCTTCATGATCACAGCAATGCTGTTGGTGTTGTTATCCAGCGAGGCATGCAGTCTGTCGTCTGAAAGCTGGGAGATGGCTTTGTCAGCAAAGCCTTTGTTGGAGCGGAATGCTGTGATCGAACCGTTGATCATGGCGAGTCCCACATCTCTGATATCGGCTGTTGCGGGTTCGCCCGATGTTGTCATCTGATGCTGTTCCTGAAAGCGGTTGTATCGCGTCGTATAACTTAGGAACCGTCCCGAAAGAGGTTCCGTCTGTCCCAACCCGAAGCGTCAGAGAGGGATCGAGATGTTGTGCAAAATCCTTCACTGACGTTTCGGGTTGGGATTTCAAGACAGGGCAACATCCGGAAGTTATTTCGGGGCTGTTCCTAAGCAAATAGGGGTGAGCCAGGACGTGCCCATCTTTGTCCACAGCGTCTCGGACATCCGGATCGAATCAATGGTTCATTCATCCGCATTCCGTAGCTTCAGCAGGAGTGCTGTCACTTCCTTGTTCAAATGCGGAATTGCTTCTTCTGGTCCACAACAGTCCAGATCATCAACATGCCAGAACTCGACTTTCATCAGCCAACTGGGGAAGTCACGCTGGATCATCGGCCGATGCTCCTGTTCCTTCACGGCTACGATGTGGTGGTTGGATGAGAAATCATCGTCAGTCACCTTGATGGGCAGACGCAGATACTCGTCGACCGAGATCCCCATTTCCAGCAAGGCCGCCATTGTGTCTCGGGACATCGGACCCGGGTTACGTGGATCAGGTGCGAGTCCCCTTGAGACGGCGTTCCAGGCCATTCCTGATGCCTGAGCCCGGGCATTGAACAATATTTCCGCATAGCGACTGCGATAGTAATTGCCTGTACAGAGGAAAAGAACTGTCTTCATCGAGTCGCCACCGAAGGTTGTTTCAATATCGCCTTAAGAATCATCGTGAGACATTTTCACTCAGCGTTTGAGTCCCTCAGGGAGCTCTTTCAATCGCTCAATCGCGACGATCTCATGAAAGAACCAGGGCTCTCCGGTATTACGGCGAAACATGTCGCATTTTGCCGGGTATCTCGTTCCGTCAAAGTCCTTCCACTCGCTGAATCGATAAATGTCGTTCCGCCAGTCGACACGGACCAGCTCATAAGTGGACTTGTCGAAATACAGGTCAATGGCAGGATCGACGCTTTCAGTAATGCGCAGGCCTGTCAGGGTTTTATCGCCGTCCGTGATGTCGGGAAGGATTTCCAGCTTTGACTTAGGATCGTTGAGCACTCCCAAAGTCCAGGCCCACGTCGTTATCTTGGCTGGCTCAGTTCCTCGCTCTTTCGTGCCAATCCACCAGGAATTTGGGGGCTCAACGACAGAGACACGTGAGGTTCCCGGGGAGGTTCTTTCTTTTCCTGAATTGTAACGCTCTTCCATACGAAACAGTTTTAGCAGAGCCTCCTCACCGCCAGCGGCCGCAACGACCTTGCTGACAAGTTCCTTCGCCGGAGTCGCAGCGGAATCCTCTGCACGGCCGGTTCCCAGGAACGTTAGTAAAGTCGTCAACAGAACGACGTGCCTGATGACTCGATAAGAGGGGATTTGAAACCGAAAGTTCATGGTCGTGCATCCTCAAATGGGGACCAACAGCGACAGGCTGTTGAATTGGCAAATGATAGCAGGTCGTTGTTCGATTGAATCCCGATCCCGTATCAAGGATTGTTGCGAAGGCATGATTTCCAGCAGATCGCATCCTCAGTGTCTCGGTGGATTCTCCATGGCCGTCGAATCTTGATGACGGTCGGAATTTATTTCGATGATCCAATCCTGATCGCAAAGGTCGAGTTGCGGACGATTGTGTGACAATATGTCTCAGTTTCGGTGGTGGTGGTTTGATTTCGTTTGTCACGATGCGGGTATGTCAGCATTCAATACTGCAGGACAGTTCAGAGCGGGTAGGTTCTCATGGATTGATTGCCCACCAGGCTTTTTTGCTAGTCGTAGATTGAGCAACCTGTACATGTCGCCATATGTCTCTAACCGGATGCTCAAGTCCACTGAATCTTAACGATAGCCAGCAAGCCTTGCCGGATCGCTCCGATCAGAAGAGCCAGTAACTCACAACATGATTCACACCCTGACGCTCAGCATGAACTTGTGAAATGAAATTCTGTGCGATTGAAGTTCAGGGGTGCGAAAATGAGCGAGATCGAACTGGTACTTGAAGAGTCCCCGTCTCATTCGGGATGTTGTCTTCGACTCAGCGGTGATCTTAACGTGGTCAATGCCCAGGCCCTGCATCAGCATGTGCTGTCGGTCTGTGAGAGGTTTCCGGAAGTGGTGTTTCACTTCTGTAATGTCACAGCCTTTGATGTCTCCGGCATGCAGATCCTTCTGTCTGCAGGAAAGCAGGCGGCGACTCGAGTGACCTATCGCATTGGCGATGGTGCCGACTGCATCACTCACTGGCTGGAAATCGCCGGCCTTTCTTCAGCGTTCGCCAATCAGGCCGCCTGAATCACATCGCTGCATGCTGCCTTCCGGTTCCCTTCTCTCCGAATTCTCGGGCTACCATGAATACTCTGACGAAAAAACTGACTTCCGGCATTTCATCGCTGTTGATCCGGCGGGAAAATGGTTCGGAACAGATCAGAATAGACGATGCTGCTGGTGAAGAAGTGGCCGACTCGGCCTTCTCTTCTCCGCGCCGAACACATTCGAATCAGGAACGTCCTCGACTGGCTCGCAAAGCCGATCCCACCGAAGTGGCGGCAATGCTGCCGATTCTGGATTCTTTGGCCAAGCATGTCCACGAGACTGCAGAAGACCTGCAGCATTCGGTTCTGGAAATCAGCACCGGTTTCGGAGGCATGGCGGCTCGTGTACGCGAAACCGTCGAGACAGCTCACAGCGGTTTAACGTCCGACAGCGGCCTCAGCACCGACGATACAATTCACGAAATTCGCAGCGTTTTGGGCAGTTTGCTGTCAGCAGTTCAGGAGTCAACCGACTCCTCGCAGCAGCTGTCTGAACGGCTTCAAAAACTGGAGCAAACTCTTGGCGAAGTCAACGCCAGCCTGCGTCAGGTCGAAAAGATCGCCGAAGAAGCGAGAATTGTTGGCTTGAACGGTCGCCTGGAAGCGGCCCGAGCGGGAAGTCACGGGGCAGCGTTCAACGTTGTCGCCAACGAAACGAAGAATCTTGGCGTTCACGCAGCGGAGACGAGTGCTTCGATCCGCAGGCAGGTGGAGCAGCTGAATCACTCCCTCAACAGGGTCTCGACAGAACTGCAGGAACGAATCGCAATCGACGCCGAGGCTGCTCGCGACAGTCAGGTCAAGGTGTCCAACCTCCTGGATCAGCTGGGCGTCATGCATTACGGCCTGACAACATCATTGCAGCGTACTGAGTCGCTGAGCGAAGGTGTGTCTCGTGATATCACAAAATCCATTATGGCCCTGCAGTTCCAGGATCGAGTCAATCAGCGACTGGATCATGTCGTCGAAGCGTTGCAGGCTCTGAAAGAGAATCTATCTCCGTTCAGAGATGTCGCCAGTGCTGAGCGAGCCAGTTCACGATCCGCCGACTGGCGTGCGTGGCTGAATTCTCGCAGCACGATGAACTCAGAACGGCAGGTCATCGGACAGGATTCGCAGGCGAATTCGTCCGCCACGGCATCAGATTTTGGAAGTGTTGAATTGTTTTGAGTATTCCAGGCGGACGGTAACCCGGCTGTTGATTGAGTCTGCTTATCAGCCGCAGGGCGTTAGCCCCCGGTTAGCTTATTCGTGATGTTGACCGGAAAACCGGACGCTAACGCGTTCCGGCTGATTCGCTCAACACGCCGTAACTTTACCGTATCTCTATCCCTTGTGTTCTCTCTACTACTTTGATTCTGCAGGAGTGTTATTCGTCATGTCAAAGATGGCTCTCGTCGTTGATGACTCCACATCGATGCGTCAAATGGTTGCATTTACATTGCAGCAGGCGGGATTCTCCGTGATCGAAGGATCCGACGGCAAGGACGCGTTGGGGAAGGTGAATGGAAAGAGCGTGAATCTGGTCGTGACCGACCTGAACATGCCAGTGATGGATGGTATCTCGCTGATCAAAGAACTGAGGAAGCTTCCTAACTTCAAGTTCACTCCGATTCTGATGCTGACCACAGAATCGCAGGACGCCAAGAAGCAGGAAGGCAAGTCCGCCGGGGCGACCGGCTGGCTGGTGAAGCCGTTCAATCCTGATCAACTGCTTCAGGTTGTGGGCAAAGTCGTTCACTAGAACAACGGCCCATTTTTGACCCTTGTGTTTGCTCTGCGCTCCCGTTGCGCGCTGAGCGGAGATTGATTGAGCACTCCTGACAATTCGTTCGTCGTGACTTTTCTCCCCCGGAAGTCTGATCATGCAAATTGACCTGAATCGATTTCGAGCCGCATTCTATGAAGAAGCGGGCGAACATCTTGAGAACATGGAAGCCGGACTGTTGGCGCTGGAAACCTCCGGCGGCGACAGTGAAGTGCTGAACACAATCTTTCGCGCGGCTCACAGCATCAAAGGAGCCAGTGCGACATTTGGCATGGATCAGGTCGCGAAGTTTACGCATGTTCTGGAGAACCTGCTGGATCGCATGCGTGAGGGCGAGATTCTTCCCACGATGGATCTTTGTGAGTTGCTGCTGAAGTCCACAGATGTTTTGTCCGGACTGATTCAGGCGGAGAAAAATAACATTTCTCCTCCTCCACAGGTCGAGGAGACCTTTCAAGCACTGCAGCAATACTCATCGGTCTCCACGGCCACGCAGACGAAGTCGATTGTTGCGGCAGCCGCTGCCTCAGCCGGGCAGGCCTACGAGATTCACTTTCGTCCCTCACCTTCGTTTTTTCATTCCGGTCAGAATCCTCTGTTCCTGATCGATGAACTGCGTCAGCTCAGCACCGCGTTTGACGTGAAGGTCGATGTATCCCGGATTCCGTCTCTGTCAGAGATGGACGCCGAGATCTGTTACATCAACTGGGACATACGACTGACGACGACCAGCCCGGAGAGTGCTCTACGGGATATCTTTATGTTTGTCGACGACGAGAGCACACCGACAATTCAGCTGGTTCATAAATCGACGGATCCTTCAACCCGCCTCGTGCAGAATGCTGAAGCGAAAAGCTTCGTCGCCAATGCAGACGTTGAATCGAAATCTGTCGCCGCCACAGGGACGCACAACGGAAAGGTGATCACACAAGTCCCGGAGCCCCTTGCTGAATCAATCTCCAGCGAACGACGGTCCGGTGACGACCGACGAGTCGAGAAGAAAAGTTCAGGAGCTGTCACGCCAGGCACCCCCGCTTCAACATCA
>JBILXT010000070.1:0-23522 GCA_044378235.1 Planctomycetaceae bacterium | reverse complement strand
CCTGAATTGTGGCAGCTGTTCCTGGTTGAATGCCCCGACTGCCCGCCGACGGCCCCGTAATCCCAACGCTGTCCCCAATCACGACCTTTCGCCCCCCGAGAACTCGAAAAACAGGCCGAATTCGATGGTTTTTTGCCCTGCTGGGGCGGGGCTCTTCAACAACGCGGCCCACAAAAAAACTCCTTCTTTTGTTCTTTTTCGAATTTGTTGTCGCAGAACTGATCTGAAAGTTCATTAGAGGCTTCAGGAGCGGTGCTCGGGATCTATTTGACTACCGTCGGGTCCTCAAATCACTGCGTCGACTGTCCACAAGATTCAATAAATAGAGAGTTCGAGGTTACCGTGAAGCAAGTTGTTCGCTCATTAAGCACCTGGATGCAAACCCTGATCCCAACCAGCGTAGGAAAGCCGACCAGGCGAAAGGGCTCCGTTCGGCTGAAAACGAACGCCAGTGAGTGTCTCGAACTGCGTGCATTGCCGGCCGCGTTGATCGGAGTTGACTTCGGACCAGCCAACGGGTCGCCGAAGAACTGGAAGAACTTCGGTGGTTCGACCAACGGCACAATCGCGCAACTGACCGACGAAGACGGAGTGGCATCAAACGTCCGTCTCGATATCGCTTATGCAGACGGCCGTGGTGGTGGAGTCAACCCGACGTTTGCGGCATCACAGCTACCAAAGCATTCGCAATCATTGGCAGGTCTCAGCGGGGCGATTCGCGACGATTCGAAGATTAGGCTGACATTTAAAAATCTGACCCCGTCAGGCGTCTATGAAGTCTATGTTTTTGGAGGCAGCACGCAGGCCGACACTCAGTACATAACGCTCGCAGGAAGCGGTCAGTCCCAGAAGTTCAGCCAGATCCTTGATCCTGGCAAGCTTGTTGTAAACGGGCTCGCTGGAAGTTCAGCCAAAGACTTGTCTACCTACGTCAAAAAAGTAACAGCCACCGCCAGCGGTCAGATTACGATCAGTGCTGAGGGAGTCGAGCTTCCAGAATGTTCGCTCGCGGGCGTTGCGATCCGTCCCGTCTTACCAGTCGTACCGGACATTCAATTGAACAGCGTGAAATCGGACGGTGAGTCCACTCTGACAGTGCAATACACAATTAAAAATGCCGCCGTTAAGCCCTTCAGAATCGCGGCTTACGCGTCAGAAGATACGCTTTTATCTAAGGCGAACGACAAACTGACCGGTTTCGTGCAGATCGCAAAAGCGGCCGATTTGACTCCTGGCCAGCACACCAAGACGTATAAAATCGGGCAAGAAATCAAGCTGCACAATGCAGGGGCGACCGCTACGTACAAAGATTACCTGCTCTTTGTGGCCGACGACAATAACCTTGTGCCTGAAGACGACAAGGATCCATTCAACGAGGATAACAATTCTGTTTTCTCAGGAGCATACGTTGGAAATGGCACTCTCACGATCTTTGGAAGGTCCGGCCCCGACACGATCGAATTGGCCAACGCGGGCCAAACTCTTAACGTTTCGTCAGCTCATGTGAATCGAAGCTACACAGGCAAGATTGATCGAGTTTACGTGTTTGCGGGTGGCGCAGTTGATAACGTCTTAGCGTCACGTTTGACGGTACCAATAACTGTCGACGGCGGCGAAGGGAATGACTCTCTGATCGGAGGAAGTAGTAATGACTCGCTTTTTGGCGGCGCTGGGAACGACTCACTTCATGGGAAAGATGGAAACGACGTGCTATTCGGCGGTGACGGCAATGATGATCTAAGAGGCAATGACGGAAACGACCAAATGCACGGGCAAGGAGGAGACGACACTATGGAAGGCGGTGCCGGAAACGACTACATGCTCGGCCATGACGGAAACGACAGAATGCTCGGCGGTAAAGGAAACGACGAAATCTCCGGCAATGACGGAAACGACAAAATGCATGGCGATGATGGAAACGACTCGCTGGACGGTGATGCAGGTGACGACGAAGTAAACGGCGGGGATGACAATGACATCGTTGTTGGCGGTGCAGGGGCCGATAAACTTTACGGTGGTGTCGGCGAGGACATATTGATTTCCGGGACAGCTACCGCATTCGATACCGAAGCCGGTCGACTTGCATTAATCCAGGCTTGGTCATCAGGGGACACGCTGGATCGGAGGGTGGGGTACATACGCGGCGGTGTCTCTATGGGCCTCGAACCGAGGGTGTCGTTGAAGCGTGGTGTCAACGTGAAAGACGACGGTTCAAAAGATCAGCTTTTTAAGGCCGGAACGGGAATCGACTGGGTCTTTTATCGGGACGGGCAAGACACGTTCGCCAGCGGTACAGGGGACATTCTTGAACTGTTGTGATCGGGACATCCTGTGAAGGACCTTGACGATGCGGCAAACAACTTCACAAGTTGAACAGTTGTAAAAAGTGTCGAGGTCTGACAAGGCCGTGTCATTACAGTAATCTCCGCTCAATCCTAAAGCCCGACTCCTGATCAGGAGCCGGGCTTTTCGCTTAATGGTCTGGATCTTTGGGCTATCGGAGCCATCTATAGATCATTGACCAACCAGTTGTGATGAATTCTTCACAAAACTCGACGCGTTGTATGTCGAGGTGATCTTCCGCGGTGGAGAAAAGTAAGCGGGGCGGATGGCGGGGCGTGTCTCTTCCGCTCACGGAGCGACAGCGTGAGTCCGAAAGAACTCTGCAATCTGCATCTTGTCGATCTGACCTTGAGCGACTCCGAGAACAAGTTCGACCAGTTCCGCATCGTCAGCTTCGATTGACTGATCGTTGAGTTCGAGAAAGACCAGGGCCGTTTCCAAATCAATTCGTTTGTTGCCGTCAACGAAAGGATGGTTCTGCACAAGATGGAACAGGTAGGAAGCTGCCATATGAAAATTGTCGGTATGCAGGAACTGTCCGTCAAAGGTCACCTGCGGCTGAGCGATGGCAGACTGCAGCAGATCGCCGCTGCGCAATCCTTCGCTTCCACCATAGCGCTTAATTTGGCCAGCATGCAACTCAAGCACATCTTCCAGCGTCAGAAATTCAAGCATGACGTCTTACTCTGCGAGTTTCTCAAAGGCCTTGCTGTGACGAGCATTGACCTTTCTGCTTGCTTTTCGCAGTTTCTCCTTCCGACTGCCGTCTTCAGCGGCGGCAATCCGAATAGACGTACCATCGGTGGTCAGTTCTACGGGGCACTCGGGATCAATCTTCAGAAGGTCGAGAATCGGCCGATCAACGATAAGTGCCCAACTGTTGCCGTGTTTGACGAAGTTCTTGAGCATCTTCACGCCTCCGAGAGTGTTAGTACAATGGTGACACATTGTAGCACCCGGAATCACTCCTGTCAAAAAATGAACGACAAACGCAGAGGGCGGATCCTGACGATTGACGCGATGCCTGGTCCCATTCAATTGGCGACTACACTCGGGGCGCACCAGGCATTCGCACCGCACCCGGGGGCCAACCAAAGATTAATTCACTGCAGAGCCGCACGGCGATTCACTGATGAAGGATGGGCTGACAAGTAGCGGCGAGACATCCGGGGGCGGGAGAGGTCCCCGGAGTTTCTCTCCGGACGACGTGCCACTGTTGCCTACAATTATCTGAGACATTGAGATTCCTTGGTCCAGAACCAAATCCAGGCAGCCGTCCGGCCGATGCTATCGCTCGAATCGGATCCGGCGCCGCATTTGTTTGCTGTTGAAATGCACTGATTCGTTGACAATCATGGAGAATTCTGCGGTAATCGGCGTCCCTCGTTCCCTGCCCACCTAATGACTCGCGATGAATTCGCTGAGGACTCTTATGATATTTCGTTCCCGCCTCATTCGCCAACTCCTGCTGGTGCTGACGATTTCGGTCGTTGGTGGCTTCGGCCGTTTTGTTGCCGCTGACGATCGCATCGACTTCAACCGCGAGATTCGGCCGATTTTGTCTGACATGTGCTACAAATGCCATGGGCCGGATGCGGCGGAACGCAAAGCCGGTTTGAGATTGGACGGTCACGCTGGAGCAACGGCCAAACTGGAGTCGGGAGCAACAGCCGTTGTCCCCGGTAAGCCCGAAGAGAGTCAGTTGATTGCTCGACTCACGACGACCGATGCCGATCTCGTCATGCCGCCACCGGAGACAGGCAAGAAGGTGACGCCAGCTCAGCTGGACGTTCTGACTCGCTGGATTCAGCAGGGCGGAGAATACAAAGGTCACTGGTCGTTTATTCGACCGGAACGGCTTGCGTTGCCAGCGAACAGTCAGGAGAACTGGGGGGCGAATCCGATCGATCGTTTCGTTATGGCGAAACTGGACAAAGCCGGTTTGAAGCCGTCCCCCGAGGCAGATCGTTACACACTCATTCGTCGAGTCACCCTTGACCTCACAGGATTGCCACCGACTCCTCAGGAAGTCGACGCGTTCGTCAATGATGCCGATCCAAATGCCTACGAAAAATTGGTGGATCGATTACTGGCGTCGGGCCGCTACGGCGAACAGATGACTCGCTACTGGCTGGACCTCGTTCGCTACGGAGATTCGCACGGTCTGCATCTGGACAATGAACGAGCCCTGTGGAAATATCGCGAATGGGTGATTGCTGCTTTCAATGCCAATAAGCCGTTTGATCAGTTTACGATCGAACAACTGGCAGGCGACCTGCTGCCGAATCCCACGATCGACCAGAAGATCGCCACAGGATTCAATCGCTGCAATGTCACAACCAGCGAAGGCGGATCCATCAACGAAGAAGTCCTTGTGCGTTACGCGGTCGACCGAACCGAAACTATGTCGACCATTTTTATGGGGATGACGCTCGGTTGTGCTGTGTGTCATGACCATAAGTTCGACCCGGTGACACAAAAGGAGTTTTACCAGCTCTTTGCTTTCTATAACGCTTCTGCCGACGCGGCGATGGATGGAAATGCTCTGGCACCTCCGCCGACGATCCGAGTTCCCACGGAAGCAGAGACCGCAAAGCTGGCGGAATACGATCAAAAGATCGCGGCGACTCGCGATGAACTCAATAAGGCCCTGACAGCTGTTGAATACGTCGATCCCGGTGCAGGGACTGTGGTGGCTGCACCAGCTCATGCGGATTACGTCTGGATCGAAGACGACGTTCCGGCCAGTGCAAAGCAGGAAGGCGATAGTCCCTGGGAATTCGTGACAGCTCCGGATCATCCGGTTCATGCAGGCACCAGGTCGACTCGTCGCAAAGCCGACGCGTTGAGCCAGCACTTCTTCACCGGAGCCGCGCCAACATTGAAGATTGGTGAAGGCGATAAGTTGTTTGCCTACTGCTGGATTGACCCGGCAAACCCACCGAAGACGGTTATGCTGCAGTTCAACGACGGCAACTGGAACCATCGCGCGTTCTGGGGTGAAGACGCGATTGCGTTCGGAGCCGGAGATACTCCTGAACATCGTCTGATGGGACCACTTCCAAAAGCCGGTGAATGGGTTCGTCTGGAAGTGGATGCTGCTCACGTGGGACTTCCCGCCGGAGCAGAATTGAACGGCTGGGCTTTCACGCAGTTTGGCGGAACGGTTTACTGGGATCATGCTGGCAGCGTGACGAAGACGCTGCAGGGCAATCAGTCGTATGAATCCCAGTTAGCGTGGGAAGCTGCGGACAAGTCCGTTGAGAAATCCACAGTGCCTCAACCGGTTCGTGACGCGATCAAGGTGGAAGCGGACAAGCGGACTCCGGAACAGTCAAAGCTGATTCGCGACCATTTCGTGCAGTTTGTTCATCCGAAAACTCGCCTGACGTTTGAGCCTCTGCAAAAGCAGATTGATGAACTCACGAAGCAGCGGACCGAGACGGACGCAGCAATCGCCATCACCATGATTATGGAAGACCTGCCTACGCCTCGCGACACGTTCGTCCTAAAGCGCGGCGAATACACGATGCCGGGTGAAAAAGTCACAGCCGACGTTCCGGCGGTCTTTCCTCCGCTGCCGGCCGATGCTCCACGCAATCGTCTGGGACTTGCAAAATGGTTGACCGATCCATCGCATCCTTTGACGGCTCGTGTCACTGTGAATCGATACTGGCAACAGTACTTCGGTGTGGGGCTCGTCAAGACCGCTGAAGACTTCGGCGTGCAGGGTCAGTGGCCAACGAATCCGGAACTGCTCGACTGGCTGGCCGTTGAATTCGTCGAAAGCGGCTGGAACATCAAAGCCTTGCAGAAGCTGATTGTGATGTCGGCGACCTATCGTCAGTCTTCGCGAGTTTCCCCGGAGCTGCTGCAGATCGATCCGAACAATGACCTGCTGGCTCGCGGACCTCGATTCCGCCTAGATGCAGAAGTGGTTCGTGACAGTGCATTGTCGATGAGCGGTCTCTTGTCAGAGCAATTTGGTGGAAAGAGCGTCAAGCCTTACCAGCCGGATGGCATCTGGGAAGCAGTCGCGTTTGTGGGCAGCACGACTCAGTATTACAAACGTGATGCTGGCGAAGCGTTGTATCGTCGCAGCTTGTATACGTTCTGGAAGCGAACAGCACCGCCGCCCTCATTGATGGCGTTTGATGCTCCGTCACGAGAAACCTGCGTGGCTCGTCGAGCACGAACGAATACACCACTGCAGGCGCTCGTATTGATGAATGATGAACAGTATGTCGAAGCCTCACGGCAGCTGGCAGCAAAGATGCTTAAGGAAGGCGGCGATTCTGTCACCTCGCAGTTGACTCTCGGGTTCCGCGTCTGCACAGCGCGGGTGCCCACGGAGCATGAACTGAATGTACTGGGAAAAGTCCACGCAGACCAATTGGCTCACTATCAGGCCAATCCGGCGGAAGCAGAAAAGCTGCTGGTCATCGGAGCATCGCCGCGTCCGGAGGGAATCGATCCCGCCAATCACGCCGCGATGACAATGATGGCCAACCTGCTGCTGAACCTGGATGAAGTCATAACCAAGGAATAACGTCGTCTGACGACCTAGAGGATGATACATATGAACCCATTTGCCCAATATGCGCTCCAGCAGACTCGTCGGTACTTCTTCGGTCAGACGGCCGCAGGGATCGGCACGGCCGCGTTGGCTTCGGTTTTGAACCCGAACCTGCTGTCCGCTAACACACCGGTTGAAACGTCATTCGGTGAATTGCCAAGCTTGCATCATCAGCCGACGGCGAAGCGAGTCATCTGGCTGTTTATGGCCGACGCGCCGTCGCAGCTGGATCTGTACGATTACAAGCCAAAATTGGCGGACTTCTTCGACAAGGATCTGCCAGAGAGCGTTCGCAATGGTCAGCGTATTACGACGATGACCTCAGGACAGACTCGCCTGCCTTGCGCACCGTCGATTTTCAAATTTGCTCAGCATGGTGAGCATCGAGCGTGGGTGAGCGAACTGCTGCCGAATATCGCATCGATCGTCAACGATATCTGCATCGTCAAAACGATGAATACCGAAGCTATCAATCATGACCCCGCGATTACCTACATTCAGACCGGAAGCCAGTTGCCTGGTCGACCAAGCATGGGATCGTGGGTTTCGTACGGCCTGGGAAGTCCAAACAAAGATCTGCCGGCCTTCGTGGTGCTGCATTCACGAATCCCGGGCGGTGCTCAGACTCAGGCGTTGTTCTCACGACTGTGGGGCAGCGGCTTTATGTCGACTCGTCACGCCGGCGTCGCGCTGCGTTCATCAGGTGATCCCGTGTTGTATCTGTCCAACCCCAGCGGAGTCGACGCGGCCACTCGCCGGCGCATGCTGGATGGACTGGCCGAGCTGAACACGGACCGACTCAACACGGTCGGTGACCCGGAAATTGCTTCGCGAATTTCTCAGTACGAGATGGCGTTCCGGATGCAGACTTCGGTGCCCGATCTCACAGACATCTCCGATGAGCCGCAGAGCGTGCTCGATATGTACGGGCCGGAAGTCAAGGAGCCAGGAACGTTCGCCTACAACTGTCTGCTCGCGCGACGCATGGCGGAGCGAGGCGTACCGTTTACTCAGGTCTTTCTGCGTGGCTGGGACCATCACGGTGGTCTGCCGAATGCAATTCGCGGCATGGCTCCCGCCTGTGATCGCCCAAGTGCCGCGCTGGTCAAGGATTTGAAGCAGCGAGGAATGCTGGACGATACGCTGGTGATCTGGGGCGGAGAATTTGGCCGCACCGTCTACAGCCAGGGCACTCTGACGAAGGACAATTACGGCCGCGACCATCATCCTCGCAACTACACGATGTGGATGGCGGGCGGCGGTATCAAGGGCGGACAGGTTTACGGCGAGACGGACGACTTCAGCTACAACGTTGTCGACAAGCCAGTCCACATCCACGATCTGAACGCCACGATTCTGCACATGATGGGCGTGAACCACGAACAGCTTACCTATCGCTTCCAGGGCCGTGACTTCCGGCTGACGGACGTGCATGGCCACGTAGTGCGAGACATTCTGCGTTCGTAGATTCGATAGCGTTGATTAACTCAGCGCACTTCGACTTCGGCTGCGGCCACAACCAACGAGGAGTCAGCGTCGCCCGTGTACACAGGGACGCTGCACGTTGTGGCCTGCCAGCCGTGATGAACCAACGTGCCGGAGTTTGCGTTGCTGTCGACTTTCCCCGTCAGCCGAATTCGTCCGGCCGGTTTGCCAGTCAGCGAGACCATGCTGCCTTCGGCCTGGTCGAGCACTGCGCGGATTGCAAACTGACGTTCCAGCACCGCTCCGCAGTCGCGATGAATATCTCGAACGGCCGCGCCCACTTGAGCATCGGAATACGATTCAATCGGCTCTTTCAGGAAGTCGATCAATCGACCTTCACGCTGCAATGCGGCCAGCAGACTGATGGCGTCACTGCGAGCTGGCTTGGGAGCCGCAACAGGCTTTGGTGCTGGTTCCGGCGCCGCAGCGATGGCTGGCGGAGCATTCAAAAGCCCGGTGATGCGAGCAGCAAAGTCGCCACTTGTGAGTACCTTCCACGCCAGCGCGAGACGTCCCATGGATCAACATTTCCAACAGTTCAGAGGTGCGAATTAATCACTCCGCCCGACAATCATCCGGCGAATTCCAGCACATCTTAGGTGATCCCGGCCATCGATTCCACGTGGCGTGATTGATTCATGCGATCAAGAGGTCTCCGATGCGACAAAGACGGCTCATTTGGGTGCGTAGCGGCTCAGGTACTTTGTCAGAGTAAGTTTGCGAGCCGTGTTCTCTGACGTCATATAGCGGATTTTTCCGAAGATTGGCCGCTCCGGGCCCCAGGCTCGATCGTACCGTCCCAGTACCCAGAAAATGCCCGAGTAGGAATTCGGATTGCGGCCATCTACGGCGAAGCGATTATTCAGCTCAATCATGACTTCAAGGGCACGTTGAGGTGTGGCCGACCACTTCAGAATCTTTTTACCCCAGAGCATTCGCAGATAATTGTGCATGCGGCCCTCTGTCACCAGCTGATTCTGCGCCGCGTTCCAAAGTCGATCGTGAGTCTTTCCAGCCTGTAGTTGCTCAAGCGAATAACTGTACTGGCGTGGATCTGAAGAATGTTCCTCCAAAGTCTGCTGAGCCCAGCCCGGCAAGGATTCGTACTGGTCGTAGTTCGGACACTGCCAGCACATGTTGTAACCCAGTTCTCGCCAGGTCACCAATTCGTCGAGAAACGACTCTGCGGTTTCAGACATGCCCCACCAGCCGCCACGACTTCCACGAGTCTGGCGGACGTCACCAAGATTCGCGGCCGACCATTGCTCACGAGCGGCAAGACTGGCAAAGATCTGATGCGCAGAGATATGACCAAAGTGCAGGTATGGAGACAATCCGCTGGCGGCCTCTGTATCGGGCTGATTACGCTCTTCCGCATACAGTGACAGACGTCGGTCTAGGAACTGTGACAAACAATTGTCCGCCGCCACTGAGCCGCCTTTCATGACGGCCTCTTTCACGGATTGATCAATCGGTAAGGCGTCGAGCGAAGTTGGGGTGCACTTCAGCAACTCGTCGGATGCAAGAGGATGCTCAGCAAAAAGCGCAGACGGGAATTGTTGAAATCGGGGGATCGAATCGTCAGTCAGTGGAGAAACGTCAGGGAAATGCGTCAGGTGGGGAGCCAGGGTCTTCTGGAGATAACGTCGAAACGCGTAGGCCGTTGGGAAAATCTGATCGGCCGCTCGCATGGGCAGAAGACCGTTGGAGTCGATCGCTTCCATCAAGACCGGCACACGTCGCGCGACCGCGCGGATCATTCGGGGCAGAAAGAAGCAAGGGAAATCATCGGTGATCACGACAGCCGCTTTCTCGGCCAGTGATGAGATAAGTCCGGTTCCCTGCCCGTATCCTGGTTCCACATAGGCTGCGTAGGCGTGACCGGTTCGAGCCGCTTCCTGACGATTATCGTGCATGCCCTGAATCACAAACGCATGCAACCTGCGACTGGCCCATTGATAGTCACAACGCAATGCCTCCAGAATCAGGAGCGGTCGGTTAAGCTTCTTTGACCACTCAATCGCTCGATCCAGGGAGAAGTTGGAATGAAGCCGACGGTTCGCCGTCATCCAGTACAGAACGTAATCGCCGCTGGCGGCAATTGGCTGTTTATTGAGAGTCAACCGTCTTACAGCAGGAACACCAGTCATACCTGAACCCGATCATTGGAGGAGACACGAGACTGAGGAGGAAACAATTCCAGCATCCTTTGATGGCGGAATTCAAAAATCCTGATCAGGTCGTTCTTAACCATCAGCCAATTGACCAGTCTTCCTCCTGGCACGCGGTAGTGCACTTCATCACGAGCCAGAGTTCCCTCCGGCACCTGTTCAAAGGTGTGATGGTGCTCCCAAAGCAGGTATGGCCCCTTGAGTTGACGGTCCACGAAGGAGAAAGGCGGGTTCCATTCTGAGATCTCGGTCCTCCAGCGGATCGGGAATCCACGCAGGCGGATGGAATAGTCGATCAGGCAACCCTCCCGGATCTGAATCGGAGCCGGGGTCCTGATCTTGAAGTTCAGCCATGGCGGAGTGATCTGTTCGAGCTGAAAAGCGTCACTGAAGAATTCAAAAAGCGTCTCCGGAGAGTGCTCCAGGATTGCTTCTGACTTCAGAATGAACCTTCGGTTTTGAGGATCCCAATCAATCGTAACCACGGCCAGACCCCGCCAGGAAGTGAACGTTTTGAACTTCTCCCACGGACCGCACAGGGGGGCGGAACCTTAACCCCGGTTTGGAAATGAGAATGGAAAATTTTGTGATCCGGTGCCACTGGCCCCACGTTAAACGCCTTGAAAACACCTTTTTGGCCGCATTTTTTCGGTGTAGGCGCTCTGCCAGGAAAAACAAACAAATCTGGTTATCCGGCGTCCGGGAAAACGGTCTTGATCGTGTTGAACGTTTTTAGGCATCTGAACGATTCGAGAATCGTTCCCCAATGTAAGACGGATTTCAAGTCTTCAAACGCCGGGAGAGCATCATGGGGGTCACGAAATTAGCTAACAAGAAGAGTCTGAGGAAGCCATCGCGGGTTGCATTTACCGCTGTCAATCCAGAACTGGAGCAGCGGCGTGAGCGAGCACGGGCGTTGCTGGGGCAGGAAAACCGCTTCATCTATGTCGCCGAGTTTGAAGGGCTGGAGAAGAACGCTGCTCCACTGAAAGCTGCGGAACGGCTGTTAGAAGAACTGCAGACGTCAGACTCAGAGAAGAAATCCAGAACAGCCAACTCGCCGGAAGACGAGACGCATGTGTACCAGAACTGGACATCGTCAGCTCCGCTGCTTACGTTCGAACAGGAGCAAGTCCTCTTTCTGGCACTGAACCTGGCACGGTTTCGAATCAATCGATTGCGAAGTCAGCTGTCGGCGGAAACGCCGGACGTCCGCACGATGAATCAGATTGAACAGAAGATGGAACTGATCGAGAAGATTCGTGCTCAGCTTGTTCGGTCCAACCTTCGTCTGGTGTCGAACCTCGCTCGGAAGTTTTCGAGTAGTTATGGCGAAGTGGATGAGTTCAGCAGTGATGGCAGCATGATTCTGCTGGGAGCGATTGATCGATTCGATTATTCTCGCCGCCTGAGATTCAGCACCTACGCAACTCATTCGATTCAGCGTCATTTCTTCCGATCATGGAAGGTTCGGCAGCGTCGCAAGGAACGGTTCCCGAGTGCGATGTCAGAACTGCTGTGTGAAGTGCCTGAGCGAGATGAGCAGGTGCGCGTCTGCGACGATCCCGAGCAGGTCGTTCGAGACTTGATGGTACAGGCTCGTGATGTACTTGATGATCGAGAATATCAGATTGTCGGTTATCGTTTCGGGATTGATGGCCGGAACCCGGATGGTCAGACGTTGCGAGAGATCGCGGCCGATCTGGGGATTTCGAAGGAGCGTGTGCGACAGTTGCAGATGAAGGCACTGGAGAAACTCCGAGGTCTGCTGGATCCGGACCTGCTCCCGACAGATCACTTTGAATCAGGATTTGATGAGCCTGCGTTGGCGTGAACCAGGCTGATGAGGAACCAGCAGTGTGTGGTCTGGAAGCAAGATAGACATGCGCGGTGCATGGCGGAGTTGTTTGATGCCTGTGCGGTTGTCGCAGGTGAGTTCGCTCGGTGTGGTGGTTTGTACAACGATAACTAAGTTTCCTAAGCGGCTGCCGTCGTTGAATCCGACGTTGTTACAGAGAACGCTGGTCAGGGCATCGACACTCTGGACTTCAGTTCGCTTGTGACAAAGGAACTGTCACAGATAAACTCACGGATGCTTCCACGCCTTGATATCACGACCGGAAACGTAAGTGAGGGATTGAGCGCTGGCGTTTTACAAGTTTTGCCGTCAATCCCTCGCTGACGCTCTGACGCGTCGGGTTACGATACCCTCCGTGTTTTTGCCCCGCTGATCCCCGCCAACCTTTAACAGCGCAACTTGAAAAATCACGCGGCGGGTTGGGATGAAATCAACAAGCCGCGTTTGGGCTGAAAGATCGGCGCACGCTGCAGGCAGAATAACCCGTACGATTGGGGTTCGCTTCTATGGCGTGAGTGAGTTACGCATCAGGATCTAACCGCCCCTCCATTGCAGCCCCGTTTCGGCCCCTTCCTGATCGGCCGGAAACACGCGGAGCCATGGGTGCAGTAGCGAATTATTGTAGGTCCTGCCTGCCGGGGAGGACTTAGCGGCTTGCCGCGACCTCCGTGCATCTGAACCGTCAGTATCGCCGAGCCGTTTCATGGGCACATCGCACAAGGTTCGCCAGCGGCGAAAGTCCTTTCCGGGCAGGACTCATCCTTACCCACATTCTTTACTCAGGAAAGAGTTCATTGTTCCTGAAACCTTGAAAAATTCGCCGCAAGAAATCCTGCGATTCGACCCGGTACGGGTTACACAGCAAAGCCGGGGGTCGCCGCCTTGCGGCGCACCCCAGGTAAGAAAATGGAGATCCCACTGAACCCCAAACGGGGTTCTACAACGTGCGATGCTCCCACGAAAAACTCGCATTTGTGTTTTTGAACCCCGTTGGGGTTCATGTTTTTTTGTGGGTGTTCTCCTGGGGTGCGCCGTTGTCACGGCGACCCCAGGCTTTGCTGTAAAACCCCGTTGGGGTTGAGATTCCTCTGGCTCTGAAATCAGCAGTCCACCGGCGTGAAGCCGAGACAGGGCCGTTGCCCGCGACCCTTTTTCCCTGCTGTTCGCACCCCAGGGAGCGCATCAACGATGCAGAACTCTCGGCGTTTGAATAATGTCCTGAAGAAATGTAGGGAAAGATGAGTCCGGCAGAAAGGAGCTACTTGAAAAACCATCCGCGACTGCACCCGAAGCCACCCAAAAAAGATCGTTTCTGAACCGCCGAAAGAAAAGATCAAAAATTCGTGGAGTGGTTTTCCAGGGAACGTCGGATTGATTCATGGACTGGTCGGAGCATGCGAATCCGACGATCCAGAAAACGCAACGGCCCGATTCATCGCGGAGTATCATCATGGCCCCAATTTGCTGGTTTCAGTCGCTTTTCTCACGGTCCAATCACCTGCCGCGACGCCGTCGCACGATTGGACGGCTGGCTCTGTCAGGGCTGGCCGTTCTGGAAAAGCGTACACTACTCTCGGCGACGGAGTTGGTGGTCACGACCAATCAGGATGTCACCAGCAACGCGGATGGTCTGATCAGCCTGCGGGAAGCGTTGGCGTTTGCGGGGAGCAATCCCGGGGCCGACACGATCACGTTTGGGAATGGTTCGGCGATCGCGGGGGGTACGAACTTCACCGATGCAACCGCTGACACGATCACGCTCGGCGGCACGGAGCTCACGATCGACTCGGATGTTACGATCGACGGACCGGGAGCGGCCCTGCTCAGCATCAGCGGCAACAACGCCAGCCGAGTGTTCCTGGTGAACTCCGGCGTGACGGCGGAGATCCGCGATGTCACCATTGCTGGCGGCAATTCCATTTACGGCGGCGGCATACAGAACAGTGGGACGCTAAAGGTCAGCCACAGCACGATCTCGGGAAATCGGGCTGTATTCGGGGGCGGCATTGCCAACTACGGCACGCTGGCGATTAGCCACAGCACGATCGCTGGAAATACGGCCGGCGCCCGCGGCGGCGGCATATCTAGCAACGGGACGCTAACGGTCAGCCACAGCACGATTTTTGGAAATACGGCCGAAGCCAACGGCGGCGGTATCTTAAACGGTGACAACTCGACCACGATCGTGAATAGTACGGTGGTCAATAACCGCGCCGACTCCGATGGCAATTCGAGCGGGATCGGCGGCGGGATTTGGACTTACAACGACGGTCGCACGTTCACAACGCTGCACAATACGATCGTGGCTGGGAACTTCGTCGGCACGGGGACCATGGCCAATGACGTTGGAGAAAAGCCTCTCGAAGCAGCCAGTCGGAACAACCTGATCGGCGACGCTGGCTCCGCAGGCGGGTTGACCAATGGCACAAACGGCAACATCGTCGGTGCACTTGTGGCCGACATTTTCGAGACGGGGGCTCTCGCCAATAACGGCGGACCGACGCAGACGATCGCCCTCAAAGCGAGCAGCCCGGCTGTCAACGCAGGGGATAATGCATCCGTCCCCGCTGATGCTCTCGACCTCGACGGCGACCTCAACACCACGGAACCCGTCCCGTTCGACCAGCGCGGCACTGGTTTTCCGCGAATCACCCGCGGAGTCGTCGACATCGGGGCCTTCGAACGAGCGAACTCCACACCGACGGATGTAACGCTGTCGGCCAATACAATTGCCGAGAACGCCGGGGTCAACGTTGTGATTGGCTCTCTGGCCGGAGTCGACGCTGATCCGAACGACGCCCTGACGCTCTCACTGCCAGCCGGACTGACGGACAATGCACTGTTCAACATCAGTGGCGGCAACCTGCGAGCTAACTCGAGCTTCAACTTCGAAGCCAATAGTAGCTACACCGTCACCGTCCGTGTGACCGATTTTGACGGGGCGACCTTTGACAAGCCCCTGACGATCAGTGTGACAGACGTCAACGAAGCCCCGACAGCGATGAGTCTGCAGAACACGACGACCACGCTTGCGGAAAACACCAGCACTGGGACGGCGATTAAGATGGCCGACATCTTCGTCACTGACGATGCTCTGGGCACCAACGATTTATCGTTGTCCGGCACCGATGCGGCGTTCTTTGAGATCTCCGGCAATGTGCTGCGATTGGTTGCCGGGACTGTGCTCGATTTCGAAACGAAGTCGTCATATAGCGTCACGGTCGAGGTGAATGATGCGGGCGTTGGCGGTGCGGTGGATGCTTCGGCCAACTTTACTCTGACTCTCACCAATCTGCTCGACACGACTCCCGATGCTGATGCGTTCGTGGTCACTTACTCGTTTACGAACGTCACGATCACACATTCAGTCAACGGCGGAACGCCGGTTTCGCTGGGCTCGTTTAAGCTGGCGAGTCCGATGACCCTGGATGGTCTCGCTGCGAATGATTCCGTGCGAGTTGTCGGGACGTCGGACAATGATGTTTTCGTTGTCGACAGTAGCGGCTTGACGATTCGGGGGTCTCGGTTGATCCTGAATGGTCCGGCGTCGAGAACTCTGGCGGGGGGCACAGGCGATGACAGCTATCTGTTTGACGCTGATGATGTGCTGGGACTGTATCGCCTCGAAGAATCGACTTCCGGAGGCGGCACTGATCGTCTGAACTTCGCCGCGACCTCAGCCGGGCTAATCGCGAACCTTGGCAATCCAGGTACGCAGACAGTGCACTCCACGAATCTGAGTCTGATTCTGGGATCGGCAACCGCGTTTGAAATCCTGATCGGCGGTTCGGGGAATGACATCCTGACTGGTAACAGCCTGGCGAATCGCATTGCGGGCGGTAACGGTCACGATCGTCTTACCGGCAGCGGCGGAGATGACGTGATTTACGGTGGTCTTGGAGACGACACATACATCTTTGCTGACACAACATCGGCCGAACTTGATCAGGTTGTGGAAAGCCTTGGTCAGGGGACCGATCTGTTGTCATTCACGACGTTGACGAGTGCTCTGACGTTGTCACTGAGTGATGCGATGCCTCAGGTGATTCACACCAATCGTACTCTGCAGTTGCTGACGGCTTCCGGCTTCGAGAACATCTCCGGTGGTACCGGCGATGACGTTCTCACAGGCAATGATTCGGCCAACTTCCTGCGAGGTAACGGCGGGCATGATCGATTGGCGGGAGCAGCCGGTGATGATTCTCTCAGCGGCGGAACAGGCGATGACACTTACCTGTTTGGCAATGTCAGTGGTGGCGGCGAAGCGGATCGCGTGCTGGAGAATTCCGGAGACGGCAACGACACGCTGCGATTCTCGGCCGTGACAGATGACATCACGTTGTCTCTGCGTTCAACGTCGGTGCAGTTGGTTCATTTGAATCGCACGCTGCAGCTTTCCAGTGGTTCGTCGATTGAGAATGCTATCGGCGGCACGGGAAATGACACGGTGATGGGGAACGGCCTGGACAATGTGCTGACAGGCCTCGCCGGGAACGATCGTCTGTCAGGAGGTCTCGGTGGAGATTCGCTGGTCGGCGGTTTGGACAACGACACATACGTCTTCGACGTGGCGGCTGTGCCTGAATCCGACACAGTCACAGAGAACGCAGGCCAGGGTGTTGATACTCTGGACTTCAGCTCGATGCTGACTTCACTGGTCGTGAACATTGGAATTCGCACGCCACAGAACATCGATGCGTTGCGAACTCTGACGTTAAGTTCGGCGTCGGGTTTGGACAACGTGCTTGGCGGATCGGGTGATGACGTTCTTTGGGGTGGCCTCGGGGCTAACGATCTGACGGGAAATGGCGGCAACGATATTCTGATCGGTCAGGCTGGCAACGATCGTCTGTTCGGCAACGCTGGTCGAGATCTATTGATCGGCGGTTTGGGCCGCGATGAACTCAACGGAGGCAGTGGCGACGACATCCTGATTGCGGGCCGCACGAGCAGTGATAATTTGTTGAGCAGGCTCAATGATTTGCGATCAGCCTGGATCGGCGCAGGAGGCTATGCCACGCGAGTCAGTACTCTGCGTTCGTCCGTTGGAACCTCGGGAGCCTCGTTGAAAGCCACGATCAACGTCGTGACTGACGCGGGCGAAGACGACATTCTTGCGGGCGACGCTGATCTCGACTGGTACTTCAGTGCTCTTAACGACACGATTTCGGACCTGTTTGCAGGCGAGATTACGGACGCACTCTGAAAATGAAGTGGAAGTCGCTGGGCATCCCAAAACGGAGGGATCTCTGGCGAGATCCACTACATTATTTCAGTACCGCGATGGGGACTGCGTTTGCGGACCAGCCGAAGGCGCCGGCCAGTGCAGGAATGCTGGCGTCTCCGGCTGGGGGTAGACGAGAAATCAGCGCAAGCCGTCCGGCGAATTGATGCCGCAGACTCACCGGTGGGCCTGCGCCCTGCCGCTATAGAGACCACGTTTCGAAGGGGAAGAATGCTTCACAGCGTTGCCCATCAGGCTTCGGATCAGTCTGCGCAAATTGCCCATATGGGGGATTTTCGACATCTTGTGATCCATGGAAGTTTGTTCCCTCCGAGTCGCTGGAACGCATCCTGGAGGCCGGGTACTCTAAAGCTTCGCTTTGAGACTTGGTATTCGGGGCTCATGATTCCAATGAGGGGACTTGAATTCGATGCGTTTTCTGTACGTGACCGTAGTTTCGCTGTTAATCACAGTGCCGGTGTTTGGCCAATCGACCGAACAGCCCAACCGGAAGGCGCTTCCTGTTGCCGACCCGGCGTTCAAGGGTAAGGTTGGAGAGACCTTCAAGGATTCTCAGCCGAGCTTTCCGCTGCCTCTGAAGGCTCCCGCGGGAAGTCCCAACGTGCTGTTGATTCTTCTCGACGACGTTGGTTTCGGAATGGCTTCGACCTTTGGTGGGCCCGTTCCTACGCCGCATCTTGATCAACTGGCCAGCAATGGCCTCAAATACAACCGCTTCCACACGACGGCTCTCTGCAGTCCGACTCGCGGGGCCTTGCTGGCCGGACGAAATCATCATTCGGTCGCAACCGGTGTGATCATCGAGATGGGGACTGGCTACCCTGGCTACACAGGGATCATCCCAAAGAGCACCGCGTTGGTTTCGGAGACCCTGCGTGACAATGGTTACGCCACCGCAATGTTCGGCAAGTGGCACAACACACCAGAGCCTGACATCAGTCCGGCGGGACCGTTCGATCGATGGCCGACGGGTTTGGGATTCGATTACTTCTACGGTTTCAATCAGGGCGAGGCGCATCAATACTATCCGACGATTTATCGCAACACGACGTGGGTGCCACAGCCGAAATCTCCGGAAGCCGGTTATCACTTCACGGCCGACATGACGGATGAAGCCATCGCGTGGACTCGTAATATTCGGGCAGCCAACCCGGACAAGCCATGGTTTAACTATTTCAGCACCTCCGGCATCCATGCTCCTCATCATGCACCGAAGGAATGGCGTGACAAGTACGTTGGGATGTTTGACCACGGCTGGGATAAGCAGCGTGAGTTAACGCACGCAAAGCAGATTGAAACAGGAGTGATCCCGAAATCGACGAAACTCACTCCTCGCCCGGAGAGCATTCCATCCTGGGAAAGCCAGCCAGCGGATGCTCGCAAGGTCTATTGCCGCCTGATGGAGAATTACGCGGCCTACATGGCTTATACGGATCACGAAGTCGGACGACTGCTCGACAGTCTGCGAACGTCCGGGGAGCTCGACAATACTCTCGTGATGTACATCGTTGGTGACAACGGCGCGAGTGCCGAAGGCGGTCTGGAAGGAACCTTCAGCGAAATCGCCAGCTTGATGGGTGTTCAACTGGGCCTCCAGAGTTCGATTGAACGAATCGATGAGATCGGTGGTCCGTCCAGTGAGCCGCACGTTCCTGTCGGCTGGGCCTGGGCGATGAACGCGCCGTTTCAATGGACGAAGCAGGTGGCGTCACACTTCGGTGGAACACGCAACCCCATGGTGGTTCACTGGCCGAACGGCATTAAGGCCAAGGGCGAGTTGCGTGAGCAGTTCCATCACGTGATTGATGTTGTGCCCACGATTCTCGAAGCGGCCGGAATTCCGGAGCCAACCGAGGTCAACGGGATTGCTCAAAAGCCCATCGAAGGCGTGTCGATGATTTACTCGTTCGATGATGGCAAAGCTGACGATCGCCGCAAGACGCAGTACTTCGAGATGGCTACGAATCGCGCCATCTATCATGACGGCTGGGTGGCCTGCAGCAAGTACGGTTTGCCATGGGAAACGGCTGGACGTGGTGACGGCTTTGTGAACGCTCCGTGGGAGCTGTACAACGTCAATGAAGACTTTAGTCAGTCTCAGGATCTGGCGAAGCAGTTCCCGGATAAGGTCAAGGAACTGCAGTCGAAGTTTCTGGAGGAAGCCAAACTCTATGACGTTCTGCCGCTTGATCCACGATTCTCTGAGCGAATGGATCCATCGCTGCGAGTTGCAGGCAAGCCGGCGACCAGTTGGAACTACTTTGGTAATAATGTCTGGTTGCCAGAACCGATTGGTCCCAAGCTCTATCCGCGTGCTCATGTGGTGTCAGCAGATCTGGAGATTCCGAAAGGCGGAGTAGAAGGCGTCGTAACGTGCGTTGGAGCCTTCTCCTGTGGCTGGTCTCTCTACGTGAAAGATCATAAGCCAACCTTCCGCTACACATTTTTCGATATTGCCGATGTCACAATTCAGGGCACAGAAGAACTGCCTGAAGGTAAGGTCAATCTTCGCACGGAGTTTGTGCCGGATGGTACTCCTGTCGGCAGTGGAACCTTGAAAATGTTTGTAAACGGGAAAGAAGCCGGCGAAGGCAAGATCAGGCGTTCAAGCTTCCGCCATGGACTGGAACCTTTCGAAGTCGGACGTGACTCAATTACGCCAATTGATCCGGCCTACAAAGATCGCGGGACATTTCCTTTCACCGGAACGATTGAAAAAGTTACTTTTGAGCTAACGAGAAATTAACTTTTCAATGCAGGAATTAATTTGAACAGTAGGTAGCAGAGAAAACGCAGACAGTCTTTGCGATTCTGTCTTCCACTCTGCTTCTTCTGCTGCCTCCTTTTGAAAACACGCACGAGCGCAAGCATCGAAGAAAACAATTTGAACAGGAGAAAGCAGAGGTAGCAGAGAAATCGCAGTGAGTCTTTGCGATTCTGTCTTCAACTCTGCTTCCTCTGCTGCCTCCTGTTAAGAATACGCACGAGCGCAAGCATTGAAGAAAACAATTTGAACAGGAGATAGCGGAGGTAGCAGAGAAATCGCAATCAGTAGCTGCGATACTGTCTTCGACTCTGCTTCCTCTGCTCCCTCCTGTTGAAAACACAAACACGAGCATTGAAGAAAACAACTTGAACAGGAGATAGCAGAGGTAGCAGAGAAATCGCAATCAGTAGCTGCGATTCTGACTTCAACTCTGCTTCCTCTGCTGCCTCCTGTCAAAAAAACACAAGCATGAAACCTGTCGTACTGCTCACCGAATTCAACACGCTTTCAAACTCTGTGGAGATTGACTTTGAACCCAGGCCGCTCTTTCACTTTCATCGCAATGATGTTGACCATTCATGTTGGTTCAACTGCGTTTGCGCAGGATGTACTGCCACGTCCTCCACAGCCTTTCAAGGGCACGGTGAACCTGCGAGCAAAGGAGTCGCAGCCCGACTTTCCTCAGCCGCTGAAGGCTCCGGCGGGGGCTCCGAATGTACTGCTGGTTCTGCTGGATGATGTCGGGTTCGGCGCGACGAGCACCTTTGGTGGTCCCTGTAGTACGCCGACGTTTCAGATGCTGGCGGACAACGGTCTGAAGTTTAATCACTTCCACACAACGGCGCTCTGCAGTCCAACTCGAGCCGCCCTGATCACTGGTCGTAATCATCACACTGTACACACGGGTGTCATCACAGAAGCCGCAACTGGTTTCCCGGGATACGACTCCGTGATGCAGAAGGACACGGCGACGGTGGCGGAAGTGCTCAAGCAGAACGGGTACGGCACGGCGTGGTTCGGCAAGAACCATAACGTTCCCGACTGGCAAACCAGCCAGGCCGGTCCGTTTGATCTGTGGCCAACCGGTCTTGGCTTTGATCACTTTTACGGATTTCTCGGTGGCGACACGAGCCAATGGCGTCCGGCGGTGACCGAAGGCACCAAGCCCATTGATCCATATCTCAATGATCCTGATTACAACTTCGACTACGACATTGCGGATCAGGCAATTAAATGGATCAGCATGCAGAAGGCTGTTGCTCCTGACAAGCCATTCTTCTGCTACTACGCCCCGGGCGCGACTCACGCTCCGCATCATCCGAAGAAAGAATGGGTCGAGAAATACAAAGGCAAGTTTGATCAGGGCTGGGACAAAGTCCGCGAAGAGACGTTTGCTCGCCAGAAGAAGATGGGCATCATTCCTCAGGATGCTGTCCTGACACCGCTGGCCCCTGGAATTCAGGCGTGGGATTCATGCTCGGAGAACGAGAAAAAAGCGTATGCTCGATTCATGGAAGTCTACGCAGGGTTCCTCGAACAGACTGACTACAACGTCGGCCGCGTGATCGATTCCATTCGCAAACGAGGCGAGCTCGACAACACGATGGTGATCTTCATCGCTGGCGACAACGGAGCGAGTGCGGAAGGAAGTCGCCAGGGCCTGCTGAATGAGATGACCTTCTTCAACGGCGTCAAAGAGAACATCGACGACGTCCTGAAACGCGCCGATGAGATCGGAACATGGAAGACCTACAATCACTATCCCGTCGGCTGGGCTCACGCGATGTGTACGCCGTTCCAATGGACAAAGCAGATCGCCAGTCACTTCGGGGGAACTCGCAATGGTATGGTGATTTCGTGGCCTAAAGGCATCGCAGCCAAAGGTGAATTGAGAACTCAATTCCATCATTGCATCGACGTCGTGCCTACGATTCTGGAAGCTTGCAAGGTCACGATGCCTTCGTCGGTCAACGGGGTAACGCAGAAGCCGATCGAAGGTGTCAGCATGTCCTATGCGTTTGCGGAAGCTGATGCGAAAGATCGTAGGACGAAACAGTATTTTGAATTGTTGTCGAATCGAGCCATCTACTCCGACGGTTGGGTCGCCTGCACGACGCCGGTCGGGGCTCCGTGGGATTCGGCCGGTGCCAAGGTCGACGAAATCACGGGCTACAAGTGGGAGCTTTACGACACCAGCAAAGACTTCTCACAGGCGCATGATCTGGCTGCGGAGATGCCCGACAAGCTGAAGGATCTGCAACTGCTGTTCTATACCGAAGCCGCTCGTTACAACGTGCTGCCGATTGATAATAGCAAGACTGAGCGACTGGATCCGGCAATTCGGCCAAGCCTGACTCGCGGTCGCAAGTCATTCAGCTACACCGAAGGCATGGTTCGAATTCCCGAAGGAGCCAGCCCGGACATCAAGAACAAGTCGTGGTCGCTCAAGGCTGACGTCGAGGTCAAAGAGAACGCCTCGGGGATCATCGTCACTCAGGGCGGTCTCTTCGGTGGTTGGGGACTTTACCTGGATCAGGGCAAGCCAGTGTTCCACTACAACTTTGTGGATGTGGCTCGCTTTGATGTCGCCGGGAAAGAGCCGCTGGCTCCGGGTAAGCATACGGTCGAAATGCAGTTTGCCTACGACGGCGGCGGGATTGGTCGAGGTGGCATGGCGACAGTTATTGTTGATGGCAAGCCGGCCGCCAAAGGCCGAGTCGAACGAACGATTCCGATTCGAATTACGCTTGATGAAACGCTCGACATCGGCGAAGACTGCGGTACACCGGTGAATTTGACGTATGACGTACCTTTCCGATTTGAGGGCGAGATCGAGAATGTTACGATCGAATTGCCATGATCTTCGTGATTTTGGGGTCCATTGAGTTCAGACGATCACTCGTGTCCAATTAGTCCCGGATACCGCGATGTGCCTTCAATGGTCTGTCGAGTGAGATTCTTGAAATGACTCCAAAACATTATTTCAGACAGGAGTTGTAAAGACCTGCCTCTTAAATCGTCAGGACCAGTAAGCAGGCTCTGAACTTCCGATCTTTAGATCGTACTGGCAGTATTAA
>JBILXT010000395.1:0-6600 GCA_044378235.1 Planctomycetaceae bacterium | reverse complement strand
TGCCGGTTGTTGTGTTAACTCGAATTTCGCCCGTTTGCAAAGGCGCAGAGATCAGCAAGGGTGACCCCATTGCTGCAAAGCTCAGACTATACTCCGACGTGTCGCCATAACTGCCGCCAAGATCGACTGTCGCCGTCGCGGAGACTGCATAGCCAGGCGTCACAGAGACTCCCGTCAGCAGGTGATCAATCGTTGCCGTGCCGCTGATATTTCTGGTGACTGAGATCGCACCCAGAAAGATCTGCCCTTCGCCGTACCCTCTGGCATCGGTAAACTGGCTTGCGAAGAACTCAATTCGAAAGGTGGTGCCAGAAGTGCTGTTCAGGGATCCGCGAACGCGAGTATTTCCGCCGGAAGAATAGACCGCCGTGAGTACCGGGAAGTTCTGAAGTGCATTCCCTCCCGTATCGCCATCACCGAAGTCGTTGAGAGTTACGCCATCATCGTTCAGATCGATCCCGCGAGCACCGCTGGCAGTGATAGAATTGCCCAGGATCGAATTATCAGAACCGCCGCTGTTATCGACCGACACACCATCCAGCCCGTTATTGGCAATCGTGTTTCCTGCGCCAGGATCAACTCCGCCAATCAGGTTACTGCTGCTGCCGGTGTTGATGTCGATTCCGTGAAGAGAATTCCCCAGAACCGTGACACCGTCCGCTCCGATTCCGATCAGATTTCCCTGAACCGTATTCGAGGACGATGAGTTAATCTCAATCCCGTTCTGATTGTTGCTTGCGATGACATTTCCTGCACTGGCGATCGTTCCACCGACCGTGTTGTTCGCTGCGGAATTGCCAAGCTTTACGCCCGAGTTGCCATTGCCCAATCCAATGAGCCCGGTGATGTCGGTCCCGATGACGTTGCCCTGAATGGTGTTGAAGTCTGATCCGGCTCCTTCCACCTGAATTCCCGATGCACCATTGCCGGAGACAACGTTTCCAGCGGCCGCTGCTGTTCCGCCGATCGTATTGTGGTGAGCACCCAACGAGACATGGATGCCGTCGAAGTCGTTTCCAATCGTTGCTGTTCCGCTGGCATTCAGACCAATGAGATTGCCCTGAATCGTGTTAAGCGTCGTTGAAGAGCCTGTGAGTTCAATGCCCTCATTGTTGCCGCTGATCACATTCCCAGCGCCGGCAGCGGTGCCTCCGATGGTGGTGTTGCTGGCACCATTCTGAACCAGCACACCGTCGTTCGCGTTGCCTCGATCCAGTGTTCCGGCAGCGTTGGTGCCGATGCGGTTCCCCTGAATCAGCGTACCCGTCGTTCCGGCATCACTGACAATAATCCCGTGGGAGTTTCCGGAGATCGTATTGCCTTCGGCCGCATCACCGTTGCCGTCCAGGTCTGTTCCGATCAGTGTGCCAGTGGACGCTTCAGCAACATAGACCCCAGCGCTTGAGTTCCCTACAACGGTGGATCCATCAGCTCCCAGACCGATTAAGTTGCCCTGAATCGTGGCTCCCGTGGTGGCGCTGCCGACGAGTACTCCCACGTAGAAGTTGCCGGAGATAACGTTGTTGCTATAAATGTTTCCGGTACCGGCACCCCAAAATGAAACACCACCGCCCGTATTTCCAACAGCGCTGAGGCCTGTCACATCAGTACCGATATAGTTCCCGGAAACTGTGTTGTTGATGGATGTCGAATCCATGATCTCGACACCATAGTGATTGTTGCCGGAAATAATATTCCTTGCGCCGGCGATGGTGTTCCCGATCTGATTTCCGCTGGAGCCGCTGCCGACGAGAATTCCGGACTGGCTCGAATTCCATGTGGTTCCGTTAAGATCCGCGGTCCCCGCTGCATTGGTGCCGATGTAGTTGCCGTAGATGACACTATTGTCAGCATTCAGCATGAGAACTCCAATGTGGCCGTTTCCGGAGATCACATTGCGATGTCCGGCCGTGGTGCCTCCGATCACAGTGCCGTTGCTGTCACTGATCACCATGCCGTGATACGTATTGCCCAGCGCGGCTGTCCCTGCGGCATTGAGTCCGATGTAATTGCCGTAGAGCTGCGTATTGTTGGCTCCACCGCTGAGGATTACGCCGACATTCGTGTTGCCCGAAATGATGTTCCGATCGGCTGCAGTTGTTCCTCCAACGATGTTATTGTCGCCACTCCAGATATTCAGGCCGTTGTAGTTCCCGACTGCGGCAGTGCCGGCCGCGTTCGTTCCAAGGTAGTTGCCCTGAATGGTGTTCCCTGACGACGTAATGTCGATGGCATCCTGAGTGAACCCCTGGATCACGAAACCACGGATCGTGCTGTTATCAGATCCTGTATAAAGTCGCAGACCATCCAGAATTGCATTGTTCCCGTTGATGACGATCAGTGGGGTTCCGGAAAAACCATTCTGCGTGGTCCCGTCAATAATTGCGGTTTCCGTTATGGCAGGAAGAATCGTTGACAACGTAATCGTCTGCACCCCGGAGCCGATGCTGAACGAAATTGTATCGGTGCCAGCAAGAGTGTTCGCATCAATGATGGCCTGACGCAGAGATCCAGCACCGCTGTCATTCGTATTCGTCACCGTGAATGTAGCCAACAGGCCGTGCCATTCCCGCTGCAGTTCACCACTGACGATGATCGCCGATTCAATGTCGCCGATCGAATATTCCAGATCCCAGTCTCCGCCCAGCGATAGAAGACCGGTGGAATCATCACTGGCTGCGACATCAGCGTCGGTCCACAGTGCAATAGACTCCAGGATGCTGCGACCAGATTCTCCTCCAGCCAGATCGCAGCCATAGAAGACCAGATCGACATCTGGCGAAAGGACATCTCGCCACTGTTCGAAATCACTCTGGTGCGATGCCAGGCTGCCCGCATCGATCCACGTTGAACCCAGCTTGACAGCTCGATCAGTTCCGTGAGTAATAAAATGGACGGTGTCGACCGTCTGAGTCATCCCCGACATGTGCAGATTAATCTGCTTCAGACCATCCTGAGTCGCGTCCAGCAAGACAACCTGAACGGCTCGAGTCGATCGAGAGTTGGCTCGAATATCGTTGACGATGGTTTCGTAGTCCGCGATCCCTGAATCAACAAAGACCAGTTCGATTCCAGAGTTGTCAGCAGATGCTTCGCCAGGCATCGCCTGCTCTGCATGCGTTGCAGGATCCTCGGTTAACAAAGTGTCATCTTCAGCCGCCGAAGAATCCGAGGGAGACTGCGAAATCGACTGCGGCAGAATCGAGTCGGCGATCAGGTCCAGGAACTGCTGATCTGATAATGTGCCGCCGTCCGACTGGTCCGTCGCGTCGTCCATCGCTGCCAGAGCCGAGGTGACCGCTTCACCAGCCTCAGCGAGTTCTGCCGCAACGGGAGCCATGGCAGACGCACTAAACAGAATGCGTTCTTCGAGCCGCGCAGCTTCCAGTGGGCGCTCATAGACGCCTCCGTTCGCTGTTCCTCGCGTCACGTACAGACCATGCTCGATCAGCATTTTGGTCTGACGGATGAAGTCTCGTAACGACATCCCGGATTACCCCAGTGAGGTCGCTGCAGGGCACAAAGGAGAAATCTGGACGCAGTATCAGCGCAGTCAACCTCAATAGAAACGTACACCATGAATTGGGGGGATGTTCCGATCCGGGGAACTCCGACGAGATGTTGCAGAAATACAACATCACACTGGATGATTCACGATGACTTTGGGGAATGTCTGGTTCTGACGGCCTGTGACGGTGGTGCGGATCACACAGATCATCGCATCGCGTCGTCGTCCGTTCGGAGGCACAAAGAAGATGGATTAATGAATGCGTCGGGTCCAGACCATTCGAAAGTCAGACGGAGTCAGGGTCGCGAAAAGACCAATTCAAATCGAAGAATCAAACGCGTTCGTGAAACCGATTGATTCCTGATAAGCGTTCTCTGTGTTTGTGCAAACCGCTTCGCGCTGGAATAGTTCCCGCGGCCGCAGCCACATGCTGAGAACGATCCAGCGCAGTCAGTATTGGCCGAGCAGTTTCAAAGCTTCGCTCGAAGCGGCGGAGATTTCGCGGTTGAGCACTTCCAGTCGTTTCTGAATTGTTGATCCTTTGCCGTCTGTTTCCATCAGGGACGTGAGCCTGCACGACATTTCTGAGACAACACGAAACGTCTCTTCAGCGCAACATTGCAGTTCGTTGCTGGTCAATGGTTGCCGTGCCGATTCACCTGAAGTCAGCTTCACTTCATCGCTGGAAGACTTCAATCTTGACGCAACGAAATCGGCCAGAGACTCAGCAAAGTGTCTTTCTTCGGAACTCCAGTCACGCACAGGGCCAACGTGTTCGTGACAGACGACCCCCGTTAATCGCCCTTCGAAAAAAATCCCCGCATCCAGAATCGACGTTATTCCGAGAGGTTCGCAGTAGCCCGCATAAAGCTCTACCGTCCACGGTAACGCTTCGACAATTTCGACCGGCAAAGATCGCCTGCGCTGAAGCGACTCAACGTAGCAGGAGATCTTGCTCACATCGAGTATCAATCCGGATGAATGCGTGCCTTTGGACATCTGATAGACGTTGGCACATTTGAGTATCGTGTCGTTGTTGTCAAGGAACCAGATCCCGACGCGCTCAACTTTCAACGCTGCTGCAGCAAGCTGACAGACAAACGGATAGATGGATTCAAGCGAGGTGGCAGCGGGCAAATGAGCCAGAGTCATTCTTGCAATTTCGGTAGGCAGACTCGGAGGGGGTACCAGTCTTCCGACAGCCATAACGAGAACTCCGGATCATTCGCATGACGACATTGCTGCTTAGACAGCGGACAGCACACATCCGAACTCTTGACTGCTGATAATGGGACTTACTCCACTACGCGTCAAGCGTTACGACCAATGTCAATGAACAGTTTTCCTGTATCGTCCTTGAACGGTACCACCGTCTGGCGCGCGAGGTCGTGATCCTTCGGCTGATGCTGGCCGAACAGGTGATGGTAATTCGGTGGCTATCATGTGGTCTCTGGTTTTGGCTTGCGACCGTCTATGTGGCCAATAAACTCCCTCCCAGAGCTGTCTTCCCCGACTGTCATAGCCGATGTCCTTCGCTCCAACTGCCACCTAAAGCCCCTTTTTGAATTCCACCAGTCATCTTGAGAAAACATGTTGACTGGATTCCGGAGAAGATCTTTGTCTGACCAGCCCTCCGCCAACAGCACCGGATTGACAGAAAACGACATTTACGCAGCGATTGGTTCAGAGGGAATTGAACGCTTCGTTCGAGCGTTCTATCAACAGGTCCCCCAGGATGACATTCTCGGGCCCATGTACCCAGAGGATGATCTTCAGGGGGCAGAAGAACGCCTCCGCATGTTTCTGATTTTTCGTTTTGGGGGCCCGCAGGATTACCTTCAGCATCGAGGGCATCCGAAACTGAGACTAAGACACGCGCCATTTACGGTCGATCAGCGGGCTCGAGATCGTTGGGTCAGGTTGATGCACAACGCTTTGGAGAAGAGTCAACTTAAGCCCGACGCCACCCAGGTCATTCAAGCTTTCATGTCACACATTGCCACGTTTCTGATAAATCAATAATTAACAGAGTACTTTTCCTCGCCGGACGTTCTAACACTGCTCTGCGCCACGCTGCAGTCTCAGGTGACGACAAACGAGTCTGACACCATGGCATCGTCGCCCCTTTTTTGGACGGAGACAGAGACTGGAAATGTCTGACAGAATCAGAGCATGCCTTCAGGCAATTCCGAACGAAGATGGCGACGTTGCTGTCCCTCCATTCCTACTGACGTTTTGGTTCCTCAGATTGTTGTTGCCATCAGCAAAGTGACACATGGTGAAATGACCAATGGTCCCCAAAGCGTGCAAAGAATCGCTTGTTAACTGGTTGTCATTGCCTGTTCTGACAACACTTTTGCTCCGGTCCCGCAGGTGGTCTGACAGAGCAACCAGAGTCTCTCAATTCTGAATCGATCGAATCCTGCATGAAAGAGTCACACCAGGGGCATCGGCAATTCACGCTCGCAGATGTGATCGCGATACTCCTATTCTGTGGGACTGTGGCGTCTGACGCGAGATCAGTAGTGATATTCAAAGGGCTCCTGCAGAGAGGCCTGACTGAACGCGCAAGCACACGACTTCTGTGCCGGGAAAGAGACGGCGTAACTTGCAGTGAAGATCGGGCAGAAAATGAACTCTACAGAGTGAGCCGTGTGTTTGACTTCCGCCAGTGCCCCGTCGTGATCCAGATCAATCCGATGCTCGGAATGCAGCCTGCTTTGCAGATGGTCTATTGCCGCGACGTTGTCCACACACGCCTGCCGGAGTGAGTATTGCCCCCAGGTGTTTTTCACAAAACATGGCCCGAAATCTATGCCGCCTGACCAGTTCAACTTCACGTTTCGGCGCACTTTGTGCGGTCACGGTGTTTAGCCGATTTGTTGGCTGGGAAACACCTTCTCACGTGCTGAGGTTGAAGTCACCATTGGGGCCAAAATGGCCGTCTTAATCCCCTGGTTCGATAGAATTTCAACAAACTTAACACTGTTCTTCGGCGATTAGTTGAAAACTGAATCGTTTGAGTCATAGCTTTGATATCACATGTTTGCCTTCCTGTCTTTGGCATCATGATTTCTGTTTTTTCTGGAGGT
>JBILXT010000069.1:0-23826 GCA_044378235.1 Planctomycetaceae bacterium | reverse complement strand
TGACATTGACTGGATTGAATGCTGGTTTATTTGAACTGATCGGGCAGGATCTCTACCTCCGAGCAGGGGCCGGTTTTGATCACGAAACGGCGGCGACAATCGATGTTACGATTGAAGTTGATGACCCTGCGTATGCCGGGTCTCCGGATGATGCCAAGGTATTTTCGCTTGCAATCACGGATATCAACGAAGCTCCTTCAATTGCTGTGACTCCTCTGATGGCTTCGGTTGCAGAGAACACGAACTCGAGCACGTTTGTCCGAGTGGCGGATCTCACAATCGTTGACGATGCCCTCGGCGACAATCAGGTATCACTGGTGGGGGCAGATGCTTCCATGTTTTCTATCGTTGGAGATGGCCTCTACATCAATACTTCGACACTGCTGGACTTCGAAAGTCAGACGTTACTCACAGTGGACCTGCAGATCGATGACATCGACGTCGGGGGAAGCCCGGATGGGACTGTCACTTTCTCTGTGACCGTGACCAACGTCAACGAAGCGCCCGCTGCGGTGATGGACGGCCCCTATATTATTGCGGAAGGGCAGGATTTGACTGTCAATGCGAACGGATCCAGTGACCCCGACGGTGATGCTTTGACCTACGAATGGGACCTGGATGGCGACAACCTCTTCGACGATGCAATCGGAATCAATCCCACACGAACGTGGGCTCAGTTGATCACCGATGCCCCGGGCGTCAACGATGATGGAATTCGCAATGTCCGAGTGCGAGTGACAGATGTTGAAGGACTCTCGACGATCGTGACAACGACGCTGACCGTTACTAACACTCCTCCGATCATCACGGTGAGTGGAGCTGCGTCCGTCAATAGCGGGGCGGCCTATATCCTGAATCTTTCTTCGACCGATCCGGGGCAGGACACAATTACGTCATGGACAATCAATTGGGGTGACGGTAGTCCGTCGGAAACGGTCGCAGGAAATCACAGTTCAGTGTCGCACGTCTACGCGACTCCTGGCGGGACACGATCCATCACCGTGTCAGGAACCGATGAAGACGGGACTCATTCAATGACCGGCGGGCCGTTCGTTGTTGCGGTTAATAACTCCGCGCCGACTAACCTTGCCCTGTCTGACCTGCGTGTGACGGAAGGAGTCGCAGGAGCTTCCGTCGCCCGCTTAACATTTACGGATGTGGATTTCGGAGACCGACATACCGTAACAGTTGATGACACTCGCTTCGAAGTCGTCAATGGCGATCTTAGGCTCCGCAGCGGACTATCGTTGGATCATGAACTCGAGCATAACGTTCCAGTTAACATCACGGTCACGGATCTCAATGGTGCCAGCAGTACGGCCGGATTCGTGCTGACCGTGAATCACGTGTCTCAGGGAACTGCAGATTCTTACGCTGTCGATGGCACTCAGCAGTTATCTGTTTCCAGTCCTTCGTCCGGAGTCCTGAACAATGATAGGGATCCGGACAATGATTCTATGACAGCCGTGATCCAGTCCGGCCCTGCCAATGCCGCCGCGTTCGGGTTGAACGCAAATGGCACGTTCTGGTATCGGGCGATGGCGGGATTCTCCGGAGTCGACACATTCGCGTACTTCGTCAATGATGGAGAATCGAACAGCGAACCGGTGACCGTCACGCTGACCGTTAACCAACCCGCCACGCTGGACTTTGTGCGAACCAGGGTTTCGATCGCCGAGAATACGGTACTCAACAGTCGATTGCGAATCGGGCAGTTCCTGGTGACCGACGATGGCATAGGCACGAACAGCATTTCACTCGCTGGAGCTGATGCGGGATTCTTTGAGCTGGATGGAGCCAATGTGCTGTATCTCAAGGCCGGTGTCAGCCTTGATTATGAGACTCGTCGCAGTTTTCTGGTGACAGGACAGGTTAACGATTCCACCATTGCCGGTGATCCGGACAATGTTCGAAACGTGGCTTTCGGCATTACCAATGTGAATGAAGGTCCGATTACATCCGGCATCCTGAATACCTCCATCAATGAAGACGCCGGTCTCCAGTTAATCACCACAGCAGCCAGTTTCCACGATCCGGATCTGGAGTCGCTGACCTATACAGTGACGACCGTAAGCCAGACGACAGGACTATTGGACTCCGTGAGTATCAATGCCAACACCGGAGTTCTTTCGGTGCAGGCAAAGTCAAATGCCTTCGGAACCGCTGTGCTCAGAGTGACGGCTACAGATGCTGCTGGTGCAACCGTCTCATCGCAGTTCACACACAGCGTCATTGCGGTCAATGATGCTCCAGTCCTGCTGAATTACACCGGCGAAACGTTTTCCGGGCAATCCCTGACAACAACCACTCCGGGTCTTCTGTTGGGAGCGACCGACGTGGACAACTCTTCCATTTCGGCAGTTCTGATTCAGGGGCCGTCTCACGGTACAGTCACGATAAGGCCTGACGGCAGCTTCACGTATACGCCCGCAACAGGCTACTTCGGCTCCGACAGCTTTCAGTTTGCCGGCTCTGATGGTCAAGCGACCGGAGCAACAATGACTGCCAGCCTCTTTGTGCAGGCACCACTTGTGGGAGGTGGCACTTCCGGTGGGACATCTTCCGGGAACAGTACAGGCACAACGACCACTTCAACCGGGACGACGACCACCAATTCGACCTCGGGCCATACTTCGACCACTTCGACCACTTCGAGTTCGAGCGGGACCGGCAATACAACGGGGGCACCTGCGGGAAATGCAGTCGCGGCTTACAGCACTTCCGAAGAGGACGATGAGCTGACGGCCATCGGCGTTTCTGCCGCTGCTAACTCAGACGATGAAGATCTGACAGGATTTGTTCCACAGGTGCAAATTCAGGATGGTGACGCCGGCAGAACGCTTGCAACCTCTGCATCAGCCAACGCCACTGGTACTGACAGGGATGCTGGTCGACGATACTCCTTCGGTGAAGCATACCCCGGGGCATTCGGCCCCACGTCGCAACTCTGGGACGTTCATACAGCTCTGACTCCGCTGGAACTTCAGCGTCAGGAGTTTTACCGAGAGCTTGCGGCTCGAACAGAAGAACAGATCGACTCGTTCGAAAAGAAGCTCAGCCGTAACGTCAGTATGGATGGCCGGGTTGTCGGATCGGTCGGCGTTGTCACGACCGGCTTCTCGGTGGGTTACCTGATCTGGGCGGTTCGAGGTGGGATGTTGCTCTCGGGAGTACTCTCGCAGATTCCGGCATGGACCATGCTTGACCCGCTGATGGTGATTGACGGAGAAGGGAAAGATGATGACAAGGAATCCCTGCAGACCATTATGGACCGTGAACAAGCCCGTCTGAACAAGGCCACCCCGCCACCAAAGACGTAAGACCTGTCGCCTGAGATTCTCCGAAACGGATTCTCAAGGCTGATGATGACTCCTGAGCATTGAATTACTTTCTGGTACCAGAAGTTCTGAATATGAAAAACCTGACTGCTGCTTCAAGAATTACGATCGGCCTCGTGTGTTCGATGGTCGGTATATTGATCACAGCCAACTTTCTGGGGCTGCTTCCGGACCAGAATGTCGTGATTACACAGGGGCGTGCACAGTTGACGGAGTCGCTGGCGTTCAGTACGTCCTTGCTGTTATCCAACAATGACCGAACCGGGATCGAGCAGATCCTGCGCAACGTGGCGACTCGTCAAAAGCAGGTTCGCAGTCTGGGAGTTCGCAGAGCTGACGGCATTCTGGTCGTTGCCGTTGGCGACCACGAAGCACTGTGGCCTGCGTCAATGGGAGACAACTCGAACGCAAGTTTCATGCAGGTTCCACTGTCACATACTTCCGATGGGATCTGGGGAAAACTGGAAGTCAGTTTCCTGCCCCTGGATTCCGGCCGCTGGTATTCATTCCTGGAGAATGCTCAGTTACAGCTGCTGCTGTTTGTTGCGGTTTCGGGATTCTTTTCGTTCCGATTGTTTCTGAGATTCGTACTGAAGAATCTGGATCCGTCCCGAGCTGTGCCTCGACGCGTTCGTGAAGCGCTGGACATTCTGAACGAAGGACTCATGATTGTCAGTCTGGATGACCGTATCCTGCTGGCTAATAACGCTCTGGCGAGGACGGCTCGCTGTTCAGCCGACTCGCTTGTCGGTCGAAAAGCCGGCGAGATGAGTTTAAAGCGGACCGACGGTTCTTCGACTATGCCATGGACCGAATGCGGTCTTGCCGAGAGACCGGTTTCCGGCGTCACGATGGACTACGTCGATCAGACCGGCGAGAAGCGAATTTTCAAAGTGAACTGTTCGCCTTTGTTCGGCAACGAAGGGAAAATTCGAGGCGTCATGGTGTCTCTGGATGATGTGACCCAGCTCGAGAAGAACAAGATTGATCTCAGAATTGCTAAAGACGAAGCTGACGCGGCGAACAAAGCGAAAGGCGACTTCCTCGCGAATATGAGCCATGAGATCCGGAATCCGATGAACGCGATCGTCGGTTTCACCGACATCCTTCGTCGCGGCCTTGAAGATTCTGAAGCCACTCGAACCACGTATCTTGATACCATTCACGCCAGCGGAACTCATCTCGTTGAACTGATCAACGACATTCTCGACTTCTCCAAGATTGAAGCCGGAAAACTCGAACTCGAAATCCGTGAATGCAGTCCATATCAGCTAATGACGGAAGTGGTCAATGTTCTGCGAATGAAGGCCGAACAGCAGTCCCTCAGCCTTTCGATCAACCTGCGTGGCTCAATCCCGGAAACGATTCAGGCTGACTCGACTCGCCTGCGTCAGATCCTGATGAATCTCGTGGGTAACGCGATCAAGTTCACAGCGGAGGGTGGGGTTCGAATCGTGACCTGCATGGAGGAGAAGGATGGACAACCATTCATGCGGTTTGAAGTCACCGACACTGGCATTGGCATGACACCGGAACAAATGAGTCGACTGTTCCAGGAATTCATGCAGGCGGACTCCTCGGTCACACGCCGATTTGGCGGAACAGGACTGGGACTTGCGATCAGCAAACGTCTGACCGAAGCGATGGGTGGACAAATTGCGGTCAGAAGCGAACTGGGTGTCGGAAGCACGTTCTACTTCTCGATCGCCACTGGCAATCTGTCTGGTATACCGATGTTGGACGCTGAGCAGGCTTCTGAGAAGTTCCGTTCGGCGCTGAGAAGCAAACAGCAGGGGTTGAGAGTCTACTGCAAACCGGCCAGAGTTCTGATTACGGACGACACTCCGGCGAACCGCCAGTTGGCAGGACTTGTTCTGCGCAAAGCCGGATTGACGGTCGACGAGGCAGAAAATGGGGCTGTTGCGGTTGAAAAAGCCAGCCTCGGTATCTACGACCTGTTGTTGATGGATATGCAAATGCCGGTGATGGATGGTTTCACCGCGACAAAAACGCTGCGTGATCAGGGCTTGCAAACGCCAATTCTGGCATTCACAGCCAATGTGATGGAACAGGACCGCCAGCGTTGTGTGGCTGCCGGATGTTCAGGATTTCTCACCAAGCCAATCAACATTGATCTGCTGTTGAGTACGATCGCGGAGTACCTCGAAACAACCGACGCGCCGCCCGAACTTTCAGCGCCGGTCGGTCATTCGGCCGCTGGCATCGGCATGACGAAGCAGAACGCGGCTTCAGCTCCGACGGCATTGAGCGGTGACTCTCTTGATGAAATCCTCGATCAGCTGCCAGGCCATTCCGCCGCTCGCGCGCTGGGTCGAAACCTGTCAATGGAAACAGAAACTGGCAGAGAAGCACGGGCAACGGTTCGAAAACCGATCTATTCGACTCTCCCACTTGATATTCCCGAGTTCCGTGAAATCGTCGAGTCGTTCGTGGGCTGCATGGATGACACCATGAAAAGCCTCCGCGAGGCGCAGGCAAGAATGGATTATCAGGAAGTCCGCGAGATCGCTCATCGTCTGAAAGGCACAGGGGGGACGGTGGGATTTGCCGCGTTCACCGAGCCATCTCGGAAACTCCAGTTTGCCGCGGAGGAACGCGACGATGAGACCATTGAAGCGATGCTCGTGGAACTTGAAGACATCAGTTCACGTATCGAACTGCCCGTTGAGGTTTGACGGCCCAGCGAATGTCCTCTGATTCGTCCTTCAGTCGAGCTGCCAGTCAGTTGCAACGCAAAAAGTCGTTGTCATTGATGGCTGGTCCTGCGGTCTTACGCGGAAAAGCGTCCTTCAGGAATGGCGCGCAAAAAAAAACTCCGGCCCTGAAACAGGGCCGGAGTCGATTCTTTTGAATTATCGTTGGCAACTATCGTTTTGGTGCTGTGCAGGCACCATGCGATTCGGCCATTGATGTCTTCTGTTCGGTAATGCCCGGGCACTGTGTTGCCATCTCGGCATTCAGTTCCTTGTATGCGGCCCATTCAGCTGGCAGATTGTCTTCATGGAAGATCGCCGCTACCGGGCACTCAGGAACACATGCTTCACAGTCAATGCATTCATCTGGATGAATGAAGAGAATAGCTTCACCTTCGTAGAAGCATTCTACTGGACAGACGACCACGCAATCAGTGTATTTGCAGTTGAAGCATGGCTCGGCGACGACATGAGTCATTGAATACCCTTTCCCACCAGAAGTACTGGTCACTCACAGATGACAACGCCCAACATGAGGCGAATTGATGCACACGTAGAGAAATCAAACAGCGAATCGCACGCGCTCAAAGTTCGAGGATCCACTTGCTGAGTTTTATGACATCCTTTTCGGCAATTTCCAGACATGTTGGACAGGCAATCCCACAGAGTTGAAATTGAGACGGAGTCTCTATTTGAAGTCCGGCTGAAAATGGGAGCCCGGCCACCGGAACGCTCCGGAAGTTTTCTCAGGGTTTCCTAATCGGAACACTGAACAAAGATTGTTTTCTGCGGAGCGAATCCAGTGTTGTCGGTGTTGAGCAGGACTGGCACAATCTTCGCTGTCAGAAAGTGTTGCGAACGCAGTCATCGGGTGACTGTTCTGAGCGGAGAGAAATCTCTGGCTAGTTTTGATCCGAAGGTGGCTTCGAAACGTATAGCGTTCTCATGGAGGGCCAGTTGAAAACGGCCTGTCCCTGAATTTTTCTGGTTCGTTTTTGTATGGACGAGGCGCCAGCTTGGATAAAGCCGGTTGAGGGCGCCTTGGAAAACACGTCATTTCTGTGGTGTTTTTGAATTTCAGGCGTCCTGAGTCTGACGACTGGTCTTCTGGTTGTTGGGCTCGTTGGGATAATCAACGAGACTGAGATAACACGAATCGAGCGTTCGCCGTGCCACTTACTGACATTGACCGAAAACTGCTGAACGACCTCCTGGCTGGCCAGAGTGGTGCATGGAGGCTTTTTGTCGATCGATTCACAGGCCTGATTATTCAGGTAATTAAGCACACCGCGCAGGCTCATAGCCTCAAACTCAACGCCGACGATATCGAAGATCTTTGCGCTGACACTTTCGCTGAATTGCTGCTGCGGGACATGGCGGCGCTGCGGGCGTTTCGGGGACGTAGTTCGCTGGCCACGTATTTGTCTGTAATCACCCGCCGCGTCGTCGTTCGAAAATTGACTCAGCACCGTTATTTGCAGGCGATGGGGCACGTGAATGCTCATCAGGCGGCTGTCGATTATGCCTCGAGCGATTCACCGCCGGGTCGACAGCTGGAGCAGCGAGATCAGATCGAAAGCTTCTTTCTGAAGCTGCCACAGGATGCCGTCAGCGTTCTAAAGTGGATTTATCTTGATGGTTTAAGCTATCAACAAGTGGCAAAAAAACTGGGAAAACCGCTGAACTCACTGGGGCCTTTGCTGACTCGGATCCGATCTGCTTTTCGGCCGGTCTCGGCGGAGTAGCCCGATCTTCCGCGTCGTTTGCGGTTCCGGACCTGCTGAACAGAGCCATTTTGCAGGAAATCAAGGTTTGCCGAAGTGCGGCTGGCTGTTAGTCTGTTCAAGTCCTTTGCAGCGAGTGCGTTTTTCTGGTCGGAAACCTCTTCGCGGTGCGAAGCCGAAGTTGCCGCAATAGTTCGTGCATTCGTGCATTGACATACAACGTTGCGGATACAGTCACGATCGCCGGTTAAAAATTGTTCAGGATCGACCAGCATGAAATCTCGTTCTCGTTGTTTCGAAACGGTTGTTCGGAAGGCGCCCGGTCGATCGGGTTTTACCCTGATCGAACTTCTTGTCGTTATCGCAATCATTGGGGTTTTGGTGGCGATTCTGCTTCCGGCCGTTCAGGCTGCTCGTGCTGCTGCCCGAAGAACGCAGTGTCTGAATAACCTCAAACAGATCGCTCTGGCAATTCACAGTTTTCACGACATCAATCGGAAGTTCCCTCCGGCCCGAATCGTCCTGAATGTGGATCGAGCGCAGAATACCAACGACGGCAAAGATGTTGGCCTGGATGAGCCAACGTGGCTGATTCATATCCTGCCGCACCTTGAGCAGACCGCACTCTTCAATAAATGGGATGTCTTCAGACCGTATGGTTTGCATTCGTTGGAGGTACGTTCGTCGGTTGTGTCAACTTATCTGTGCCCTGATCGACATTCCGCCTCGGATGCCGTCGCTCCGGATGCCAGGTTGCAAATTTCTTTCCAATGTGGTTGCAAGGGAGGCGTTCAGACCATCCCGGGCGGCGCTGTTGTAGACTACGTGGCCAATCATGGAGACACTTCTCCGGGGGCCTCCGGTCTGCCCACCGATTTTTATTGGGGGGGATATGGAACAGGCGTTCTGATTTCCAGTACACCCGAGGTCGACGAAGCAAAATCATCCAATTACGAAATTGTCCTGAAACGGCGTTGGCTCGACACCGTCATGATGAGTGATGTGAAAGATGGGACGAGTCAGACAATTCTGGTGGGTGAACCGCACATCCCTTCAGATCAGCTTTCAAAGAGTCCGTGGAATGGTCCTGCTTACATGGGACGCCATGTCACTCATTTCGCCAGAATCGGAGGCCCGGGTGTTGCGATTGCCCACCACCCCAATGACCAGCGTGCTTCCGTCTATTCATTTGGCAGTGCCCATATCGGCGTATGCCAGTTTGCCTTTGTTGATGGCAGTGCACGTGCCGTGAGTTCCAATCTGAGCACTCAGGTTCTCGCCAGCCTTTGCCATCGATCAGATGGTGTTCAGGTTGGCGACTTCTGACATTCGGTTCGGAACAGAACCTATTCTTCATTCACTGAGAAGCTACTGGAATTCCGGGCGATCGCAGCAGCTCGGCCGGGTTTCAAAGCATTTGTGGGCATCCTTATGAAAATCACTGTCAGCCCTCGTTGCATTCGTTCTCGCGTCCTGATGTCGGCCTTCGGCTTGATTGTCCTGTGCAGCGGATGTGGCGAGAAACAACCGCCCACATACCCGACGCGAGGGCGAGTCGCCTTTTCAGATGGTAAGCCCGTGATGCTGGGAACGGTTGAACTGCTGTCTGAAGACGGAAAAGTGAATGCTCAAGGGGCCATCCAGCCTGACGGCACCTTTGTCCTGGGGACGTTTGGCAGTGACGACGGTGCAGTTGAGGGAACTCATAAAGCCATCGTCATGCAGATGATTGTGAGTGATGGGCTTCCTAAGCATTCCATGGATCACGGCGATCCTGTTGATCCGTTTTACGGCTCGTACTCGTCATCGCCATTAACTGCGACAGTTCAGGCGATCGAATCCAACGACATCACGCTGACAGTCGATCGCGCTAAGCGGAAGTAATCGCCTGTACGCTGTGCAGACTTTGCACCCACTTATGATTTCCGCGGAAATGCGGCTACGATTCGAATTGACAATTCGTACAAGTTATTAGAATGGCGGCTCTGGTCGGGCCCTAAGTTGGTTGTTTGATCCCACTTGGCCCAGAGAGCATGCAGACGCGTCGCTTTCAAATTCTAATTTCGCTGCAGGTTGCGCTGCAACTCCTGATTCCGGCGATTGCTCCGTGGTTGCATTCATTTATCGAATGCAGCAGCGATTATAGCTGCACGTCGACACTCGCGCCTGGTTCCGTATCGTCTCTTCCTGAACGGGCAGAACGGCCCCACTGTACGGCGGGGTGTTGTCATCACTCAACTGCTGCCGACAAGTCGTCAGCCACGTCACCGAGTCAGCACGATCGTGGCCAGCAACTTCCTCACGATTGTGCGCACTGTGCGATTTGTCAGGCCATTGCTGCTCCGCGAATTCTGACCTCAGTCGTTGAAATTTCGTCATCCCCCGAGCAGATCGTACCTCTTGTCGTGCCAGTCTGTGCAGATCCCCTGCTGGGTTTTGGTCTGCCGCCACAATGCCGTGCTCCGCCTGTGATTTTAGCGTAGAGTTTCGCGATTCTCCGTGATCTCTTTCAGGACAGCCGCACAGTGTCTCAGTAAGACCTGATCTGCGGATTCCTTCAGAGACAGTGCCATCATTTGGTTGTGAATACCACGGAGTTGCCGCTCTCAACCATCGCGCTGTGTTCGCGCGTGCTGATCTGCACGAGTTGGCGTTAGTTCTCATCCCGGGAGATACGCCTCCTTTCGGCCAGAACAGTGTCCTCACGCAATTCGCAGCGTCGAATGCCTTCAACTCGTATTCGTGATTTAGCTCGTTTGGCTGAAATCATGAAACGACGAGTAAGTGTGTCATTGCGCAGACCGGCGGGTAAACCTCGTTCCGCATTGCGCCAATGATTTGCCAATTTTCAAACGGTTCTTCGAACTTGATTTCATCCCGAATAAATCACATAAGGAAATACTTTGATGTTGAACTCCCAGGTACGCTCGACCCGACACCGAGGATTTACTCTGATCGAACTGTTGGTGGTGATTGCAATTATTGCCATTCTAATTGCCTTGCTGCTTCCTGCCGTTCAGCAGGCTCGTGAGGCCGCTCGCAGAACTCAATGTAAGAATCATCTTAAACAGCTGGCCCTTGCTGCTCACAACTATGCGGACACACATAATTCGTTTCCGCTTCAGGCCGGAGCATCTCTTTATGGCTATTCAGCTCAGGCTCAGCTATTGCCGTTCCATGAACAGGGCAGCCTGCATAGTCTGATCAACTTTAATCAGCCGCTGACAATCGGGGTAGCGTGGAATCCGCAAGTGAACCCTGCCATTGCTGCTGTGGCCGGGACTCGCATTTCTGTGCTGATGTGCCCCAGTGACTCCGGGAATCCGATGTTCACGGATTCGTTTGGATTTGCGTGGGCTGGCGGCAACTATCTTGTGAATGGTGGGTCAGGAACACAGTTGAACTACTGTTCCGGCAATAATGATGGGCTTTTCTGGCGCGGATCAAGCATCAAGTTTCGTGACATCACCGATGGAACCAGCAACACCGCATTCATGGCGGAGACATTGTTTGGTAACAGGCAGGCGGCTACAACAACTCTGGTGAATCCTCAACGCCAGATGAAGCGAGTCAGTCTCGGAGCGTCATGCGTGCCGACGGCTGAAGCCATGGAAGCAACGGCGTCCACGAACTTCACAGGCAACCGGGCTGGAATCTGGATTTCATCAACGGGATTTCACACCCTTATTCAGGGCTACTATCCGCCGAACTCAAAAAGCCCCGACTTCGGCAATCACGGAGAAGTCGTGTCAGGTCCTCGAAGTCTGCACGTGGGAGGAGCTCAGTTGTCGCTTTGCGATGGCAGTGTTCGCTTTGTTTCAGAGAACGTGAACCTTGGCATTTTCCGCAACGTGTTCGCGCGTAATGACGGCCAGGTGCTGGGCGAATTCTGAGTCGATTCTCGACACGGTGTCAGTTGAGGCCAGACGTTCGAGGGACACCCGACCGTAATCAGCCTCGATCGTCGTCGTGTGCGGAGTAAACCGGCTGAAATCGATCCGGCCTTCTGATCCGTGATCTGTCGCAGCGCTGGTTGAGCAATCTCAACCAGCGCCTGCTCTTTTTGTGCTAAACCGTCTTTTTTCAGGACGTTATCCATGCGATCCACTGCAGTCGCAATTTGTTTACTGAATATGGCCATTTGTTATGGCGGAGAATTGTCTCCGTCGGCGTGGACCGAGTTTCGAAATGGTGGCTCGTCCCATTCATCGGGGACGATGCCCGTGGCGTGGTCACCGGAGAGTGGCATCGCGTGGCAAAAGGAACTCGCTGGGTATGGTCAGTCCAGCCCGGTGATCTTCGATGGACGCGTGTTTGTCACATCCGTTGTCGGCCCTATGAAGGATGAATGTCAGATTACGTGTCTTGATTTGAAGACCGGTGAGCAAGTCTGGGTGTGGAAAAAGAACGCTTCCGCCCGTGCAGCGTCGAATTACATGGCGTCGCGAGCCGCACCAACGCCGCTCGTGGATGCGAAGGGTGTTTATGGTTTCTTCGAGAGTGGAGATTTTGTGGCCATCAATTCTGATGGGAGTTTGAAATGGTCCAGAAGTCTGACTGACGACTTCGGAAAATTTGAAAACAACCATGGCCTGGGAAGCTCGCCGACTCAGACGGCCGAACTGGTCATCGTCAATATCGAGCACAAAGGTCCCTCGTACCTGCTGGCGGTTGATAAGCAAACGGGCGAGACACGATGGAAGGTTGATCGTCCGTCCGGAAGTTCCTGGACTTCTCCAATCGTGGTTCAGCGGGAGGGAAAAGAACAGGTTATTGTCAGTTCTGGTGGCTCGGTGAGCGGTTACAGCGTTGTCGATGGCAAACAATTGTGGTCTTTCGACGGGATTTCGGGGAACTCAGTACCTTCACCGACAGCGGTCGGTCCGTATCTTTACGTTGGAGCCCGCATCCCGGAGTTCGGGTCAGCGGAGGAAGCTTCCCAGTCCAACCTTTGTCTGCGGCTGGACTCTTCCGAGAACCCTCAGAACGAAGTGCTTAGGCGCGCAAAGAAAGCGGTCTGTGATTACGCCAGCCCAGTCATCCACGGCGACTGCGTGTATTACCTGAACAATGTGGGAGTGCTCTACTGCGTTGACAGTCTGACCGGAGAAACTCAGTACACCGAACGACTGGGGACGACATGCTGGGCAACTCCCGTTGCGTCGGGCGAGAACGTTTACTTCTTTGGAAAGGATGGCAAGACCGTGGTGATCCAGGGGGGGGCGAAGTTTTCCAAAGTCGCCACCAATCTGCTCTGGGATCCTCGTAATGCTCCCGCTCCGGAGTTCTACAAAGAGCATCAGAGCGGTGGACATGGACATGGTTCTTCTGGCAATGCAGGCAATCAGCAGAAGAGCCCCGCGGACACTTCCGTTGCTCAGGAGAAACAAAAAGGTTCCAACGAGAAGTCGGAAACCAGTAGTGCGAAGGGCGAGGCTTCTGGACGGGCCGGCGGCCCCGGTGGCGGAATGATGGCCACTTTGATGAAGAGCGATGCCAACGGAGATGGAAAGATCTCTGAAGAAGAACTGTCGCCTGATGTTCGGGAAATGATGGTGAGAATCGATCTGAACAAAGACAAGGTTCTGGATGCCGAAGAACTAAAGGCCATGGAGGAGAGTTTTCGCAAGCGTCGTGAGGGATCGAAGGACTCTGCACGCGATCCCATTGTGTATGGTGTCGCCGCCGCCGACGGAGCTTTTGTGGTCCGAACGGGAACTCGCCTCTTTTGTATTCGCGGCGAATAGGTGCCCGGCAGAGTTCGCCTCGCAACAGGTCTTCATCTCAGAAAAACTAAAGGTCTCAAACAATGAGAATAAGTTTATTGTTCTTCGCTCTTTCTGCCGTAATTCTCTCAGGCTGCAGTCAATCATCCGCTGAGGCCGTGCAGTCCGTTCAGGTCGAGGTCCCTCAATCCTGGACGGCGGACGGAAAGTCATGGACGCATCAGGCATCGCTCAACAAATCCGATGAAGAAGTGCTGATGAAGTTCTTTCAGATTCACGCCAGCTATCAGGGAAGTTCCGATTTCGAAGGGGTACCGCAGGTGCTGGTGACCGGGAAATCTGATCGAAGGTTCTATTGGTTTCGAGGAACTCCAGAGGCTCTGGCATGGTCCTGTATTCACTTTGAGGGTGGGAAGTTTCGTACGTCTGAAGGCACAGGCAGTCCTTTTGTGAAATGACCAGAGCCGTTCGAAGAATTTATCCGGTTTAAGAACGACGGCCGCGTAGGCCAACCATATCACTTTTCGAATCATCAAATCAGATACGGGAATTCAATATGTCATTTCACGCACTTGCTCTTCGACGGCTCAGAGCAACCGTCGCTATGGGACTTGGTCTGGCGGTCTTTTCGCAAACGTGCGATGCCGGAGATCGCGGGCCTCGAATCGCCAGAGTTCTTTGGCAGGATCGGGCAAAAGACACTTTGATGTGGGGCGAAGTCCATGGCGGTGAGCAATGGATAGTCTCAGCATCGCCCGTGAAAGATTTTCCGAAGCTGGATCCCGAGAAGCAGGATCTGGTGCAGATGGACCATGCGGAGGGGCATCTGCTTGTCGGTGTTCGTGACACCGATGATGGAAAATTCCAGAGTGGATGGATTGCGGTCGACACGGGCGTCCGTGAAGAACCACATGGTGATCACTCCCACTGGAAGTTTGTCGCGCAACCGTCCGTCAAAAGCAGTCGACTTGATGCAGAGCAGGGAAATCCGGCCCATCTGTATCTGTATAATGGTCACTTCTACATGGCGAATGACAAGAAGAACGGGTTCACTCATTTGAATCCCAAAGATCTTCTCTCAAAGCCAGCGAGTGAATGCGGCAAATTCTTTACCGGAGGAGGCAACCATATCACCATGGCTGCGGTCGACAACACGGTTTGTTACTCCACGTGGATCGATGGCGGCGGACCAAATATGGGGCGAGTCGACGTCGTCAATCTCAAGAAAGCAGAGGGCGACAAGATTGCCTACTCATTCAATCTGCCGACGGGCGTGATCCACGGAGCAACTGCAAACTCCGGGCGAGTCTTCTTTGCGCCAGCCGATGGAGTTTGCTGGGTTGATGCGGATACTTCTTTGTCGAAGACGGCAGAAACGGTTGTCGTGAATCATGTGTCACTGGGAAAAGATGAAGGTGCGGAGAAACCCAATCGAACAGGTGCTTTCGTGAATCAGCGCAACTGGGTTTTGTTCACGACGGGCGGTGGAGAAAGCAAGTCCAGCCTTTGCCTCATGGATGCTGCAGCCCCTGTCCCGACGGTTGTTAAGCTTCCCATCGCAGTGGAAGAGGGACTTTCATTGACCACGCCGGAGGTTGTTCTGGCGGCCGGCGGGAAACGTTACGCTTTCCTGTTTCACGACAAGAAAGAAGGCGACAAACAGGAGAAGCTGACGATCGTTGATCTGGATCCGAATGGCGATCGAAATTTCTCTGATGCTGCGATCTCGAAAACTCTTCCCGTCGGAGCCAGCAAGGTTGACGGTCACCACGGACACCACGCCATCAGCTTTGATTCCGAAGGGCGAATCGCCTGTTTTACCAATCCCGGCGAAGGCTCTGTCTGGGTTTTGAGTCTCAAGGATCTGACAATTCGGGCAAAATCCATCGTCGGAGGTACACCCGATGCAATTGTCGCCATTGGTGCGCCGGAGCATAAGCATTGATCTGCAGGACTGAAACCGCCAACATTCATCCGAGGGCCAGAGGGACTTTCTGTCTGTTGGTCGCTCGATCGCGTTTTTCAATCCTTCTTTGAGGTCGGCTCGATGCACTGTTCAGTCAGTCAAACTTTGAAAGTCGTTTTCTTGTCGCTTGTGCCCTTGATCGCGGGCTGCCAAGACGATGGCACGCGGCGAGATGCGAATGCGGGTGGCGAGTCTGCAGAACATGATCATGGTCATAGTCATGCTCCAGCGACATCGGGGGAAGGGCTGGCTGAAGTCATGTCACTGCGAAATACGATTCGCGATGCATTTGCGGCCAACGACATGGATACGGCTCACGATCCGTTGCACGAGGTGGGCGACGTTCTGTTGGCGATCCCGGAACTGGCAAAGAAAGAAAACGTGGAAGCCGAGAAGCTGGCATCAATCCAGAAGGCGGTGGACACTCTCATGGACGCCTTTGGTCGTGTCGACAAGACGATGCACGGTCAGGAAGGATCAACCTATGCCGAGGAATCCGCAACCATTGATGCGGCGGTGCTGGAACTTGAATCGCTGCTGAATCCATCAGCAACTCCAAAGCCTGACGCTGCCACTTTAGAAGTGCCGGCAGGTGAGACACCGGCACCGTCCGCTGAAACGACGCCTCCAGCTGCGACTCCCGCCGACGCCCCGGCCGCTGCTAACCCGAACTGATATTTGACTTAAAGACCACGGAGCACTTCATGACAGATCTGAATTCTGATCTCGAGGCACTTGTGAACGGCGCGCGATCAGTAGCTCGTGGCTTTGTCGCTATGCTGGTTCTCTTTATCGCCATGCCGGGTTGTGGGGAGACAATAGATCCTGAAGTGGTTGCAATTCGGGATCGTTTCCTGAAGGTGTCATCGGAATTAAAGGAAACACCTGTCTCGGAAATCCGTGCTTCACTGAAGTCGGGAGAAATGAAGCCAGGCACACCGTTTAAAGTTCGCGTTCGCATTAACGCTGGTGAGTTTCCGCCGTTCGTGAATGGATCGGCGAAGTTCTTCGTGACAGATGCGACTGGTCATGACGGAGACGAATCTCACGATCCGCATGAATGTCCGTTTTGTCGTCGAGACGTCAAGAGCATGATGGCTCTTGTTGAGTTCCAGGATGAAGCTGGCCAGCTGATCCCGTTGGATGCTCGCGAGCTTTTCGACATCAAAGACTTCGAACTGCTCGTCATTGAAGGCACGGGCGAGTTTGACTCCGAAGACGTCATGCTGATGACCGCCAGCGCGATGTCGATTGTGCGTTAAATTGCTGGCTGAGATTTGTTTCTGGCTGGCATTTTTGCGTCTTCGCGTGAGACATTTAGTCGACGCGACGCCAGGAAAAGGCGAACGAAGCAGGATTCAGACTGGTCGCGGGAGGAACTTTCTGACGCCAAACGAAGCTGTCGTCGAAGGGATACTGCGATTGTGCCGATTATTCCGGGGCTGATTGTGGGTTTCTCCGGGGAAACGCCACCTGGGGAGAGGGTCCTGACCTAGACTCGATTGAACCATCATCGGATGACGTCGTGCCGTTTGGCATGATCTGCGACGGTGTGAATTGACGTGGCGGGATACCCGAGCATCATGATTCAGGCCTATCATAATCAGCAGATTGCTGAAAGTGACCGATTTACTCGGGAGCTGATGGGGCCTCGTTGTTCCATATTGCGTTCGCTGGAAACCGCCGAAGCCGATTTGTTATCGGCAGCCGATTTACGAGACTCATTGTCGCCATCGGCGACAGCAGAGGTTCTGACACTTTGCAGATACGTCCTTCACAGCGGACAGCCTCAGCTGAAACGTATTTCCGAGAAGTATTTTGCCTGGGCCGTACCCTTGCTGGATGAGTCGCCAGCGGGAGTCGCACTGGAACTGGTTGGATCAGACCCTGATGAACTCGCCGAACTGGTAAATCGCTCCTCGCTTTGTGCGTGGACACGCGAACTTTCGGTACGATCATCGGGAACAGAAATCTCTTCACAGTATGAGCAGCTGGAAGCTTATGCGGCGCAGGTGTCCGAGGATCTGGAGGAACTCACCTGGCTGCGGAACCTGGCCAACAATCTTGAACTCAGTGAATCCGGCAACAGCGTCGAACGAATTGCAGAAACGGTCCTGCCGTCCCTCTGCCAGTTGATGAACGCAAACTCGCTGATCTTTGTTCGCGACGTGCCTGTGACGGGCCTGAATGCACGACTGCCAATTGTCTGGCAGACCGGTAGAATCAGGATTCCTCGCCGTAATTGCCTTGCGATCATAGAAGCACTACGGGGAAAACAGGCTGATCGCACGGTCGTCAAGAACTTTCCACAGCGTGAATTCAGTGACGGCGGTTTCGGTGGTGTGGAATCCTGCGTACTGGTCCCTGTCGCGACAGCATCGGGGCGACTGGGCTGGCTGTTGGCCGTCGACAAAGAGATGTCGCTGGATGGATGCTCGCGGACGTTCGGCGATCCGGCTTATCGAACGTACATGAGCGAAAGGGAGTTCGGGACTTTTGAAGCCAGCCTGATGAGTGCTACGGCTGTGGTCCTTGCAGCACATGGACGAAACTGTGGTTTGTTCCACGAGAAAGAGATTCTTCTGCGTGGTGTGATTCGCTCGATGATCAATGCGATCGACGCTAAGGATTCCTACACCTGCGGACACAGTGACCGTGTCGCGGAGTTCTCACGACTTATCGCCAGAGAGCTGTCATTGACTGATGCGCAGTGCGAAGAAGTTTACATGTCGGGGCTGCTGCATGACGTCGGTAAGATTGGTGTTCCGGACTATGTGTTGAAGAAGCCCGGTCGTTTGACTGACGCCGAATTCGAACTGATCAAACAGCATCCTGTCATTGGCTATGAGATTCTGAAACACCTGGAAAACCTAAGCTACGTTCTTCCTGGAGTGCTGCATCATCACGAAGCAATGGACGGCTCCGGCTATCCGAATGGACTCAAAGGGGAACAAATTCCATTGTATGCTCGAATCCTGGCGGTTGCGGATTCTTACGATGCGATGACAAGCAACCGCCCCTATCGTCGCGGGATGCCAACCGACAAAGCGGAGGCCATTCTGCGAGGATGCAGTGGCAATCAATGGGATCCACAGTGCGTTGATGCATTCTTCCGTACAGTCAGCGGCATTCGACTGATCGCCAATCAGAGATCATCGCCCTACATGCCTTCAAGACCTGATGTATCACATACGGAATCTCTCGAACTGCAGCAGGCATGCGTCAATGGTTGAAGATTTAATTGAACACTATCGCAGGTTATGCACCAGCGCCAGAACAATGGCGGCGATGACACCGACACGCAAATTGTCGTTGATCTCCGACCGAATTGATTCTGCAATTGCTGCGGACACCACGGCTGGCATCGTCAAGGCGAGTGCCATGCCGAAGGAAACTGCGGGCTCAGCTGCTTCCGGGTTGTGTGTCTCGCCCCAGTAGATCCATGCCGTCATCAGCGAACCCACACCGATGAACGCCAGAAGACCGCTCCAGGACTTTGACGGATTCCATGGCAATCCGGGGCCTCGCAACATCAGTCCGAACAGGGTTGCGGAACCATCGCCAAATGCGAGGATCGCAAGAACAGACAGCCCAAGTTCCAGATCCTGAGGATACAACAGGCACATGAACAGAACTGAGAACGCGTAGCCACAAACCGCCGCGACACCCGCTCCTTCACCTTTCCGCTGGATCTGCTGGAAGTTGAAAAAGATTCTCAGCCCAATAGCCGCGCAGCATCCGATAATGATCGATTTCATTATCCAGGTGATCGGGTCTTTATGAGGAAAGATGTGCAGACCGAAGGCTAACAGGCCAGGAGCCATGTGCCACATCCGACGTTTGATTTCGCGATAGGGCAGCGACCGAAACGCCATCCCGGGCGTTGTGTCGATCGGCAGGTCGTCCTTGAGGGCCGGAGCGGGAAGTTCCTTCAGGCCTACGGGCTGATTATGGCTGAAGCCGGAGTCCATAAGTTCGACCTGCTTCCACGAAACGAGCACTGGAACGAAGCTAACGGAAGATCGTTTACCAGACGTTTGACGACTCATGTTTATACAACGGCGAAGAAACGCGGGAAGATCCAGGAAAGTCCCCAATCCTCCGAAACGCGTAGAGCGACCTGAGAAATGCACCGGCCGAGCCCGAGACGCTAGCCGATTCGACAAAGAAATTCGGCTAGCGCGTCAGGCTCAAGTCCCTGAACTGAACATCGAGAAACCGGTTCTGAAGTTAAAGACAATTTAACACAGGCGGGCAAGGTTGATGAAGACCCGGTTGATCATATCGAATAGTTTGTCGGGAGGATCGGCAAAATTCGCCGTACCCTGCTCTGCTATTCCGTTGAGCCGTCCAGAAGCGAGGGCGTGAATCCGCGACCGAGATGCGTCAGATCGCGTTGGAAAACAATTCTCGGAGGAGATTTTGTGGCATCGATCATCGCTTCCAGGCGAGTCGTCGGGCCGCCTTCGTCGAAATGCCCGAGAGCCTGAAACGAATAGACGTCGCCGCCGGTTGTGAGCCACGGACCAAGCCGCTTAAACGTCGGCAGATCCACCCAGCCCTCAGCCAGCAGCCAGGACGGGCTCACGCGAGTCGCCATCATGGCGGCAGACATGCCTCCGGCTTCGATCGGCGGGCGGGCCGCAAGAATGTCGTCAGCGATCTTTTCGGTGATGTCCGGCATCGCCATCAGGATCTCTTTCGGAGCCTGATTGATGTTAATTCGTCCGTCGATGAACTCGTCGTTCAGCACCGTCAGTTTGGATTCCAGAATGGGCATGCTTTCAAGCAGCGATCCCGGATCCGAGGTCCATGGGCTTGCCAGTGTCACCAGGCCACCGTTGATTTCCACCTCCACCCTGGCATCGATCAAATCATAAATTGATCGAAACTGCGCGGTGGGAGGTTCGGAGAGATCCATGCCACCTCGAGTGACCTGTCCCAGTTCACCATTGGAGATATTCTTGGCGATCCAGTCGACCAGTTGCTGTTGTTCAATCGTCAACTTCCCCTGCGCCATCGCATCGGCATTCTGGTCGCCCTTCATTCGATAGGCAGTGATGAAGGTGGCCGTCTCCGTGTCGAACTCTTCTTCGAGGAAGTCGTACATCTCCGCCACGATGCCATTGTTGATGTTGATCTTCTTGTCACCGCCTGGCAGCGTATTGCGTTCTCGGCTGGACACCGTCAGATAGTCGCGGAACCCGGCATCCAGAACGCCGTCCGCATCATCCGCAGGAGGCTTCTCTCCGCCATCGTCTTCGTTTGGGTCGAGTACTCCGTTGCGATTCGCATCTTCACCGTAAAACAACTGCGGAGTAATCCCCTGAATCTGCAAGAGCTCGTCAATCGATTCGAGTGGCGCGTTTCGTGCGGAGTAAGGTACAGCCAGACCCTGATAGGTCACGGATTCGGCTCCGCCCAGCCGTGCTTCTTCGTCGCTGTCGATCCAGTCGAGAATCGCGTTCGTAATGTCTTCCGTCATATTGGGGATGTAGGAGACGGCCGTATAAGGGTCCGTGGTGTCGTCGGTATCGTTTTCGAATTCCATCAGACGATTGATGTTGAATTTTGCGTTCTCGGAGTTCAAGCCCGAGCGAGGCATCCCCGCAGTGGTTCCGTTGATGTCGGGCACAACGATCGAGAATCGGACCTGGCCACGAGGGTTATCGGTTTCATTCATCGCCTGATTGTGGAACGTCCCCGGATTGTGATACACGTCAATTGACGGATCCGTTTCCTTCAGAGCAATCTGGCATGCGGCATACTCAACGGCCGACTCAGCGGCCATGCGAGCTTCCACGTCTCGTCCAAACATCGCGGCCGCAGCATGCTCGGTGGCCATGGAGTTGAGATATCCATAGGCCGCCAATGACAGCAGGATGATCACGACAGTGACGACCAGCAGGATGAATCCTCTGCGACGCTTGACGTTGTTTTGATTGGCGGCCTTGCTGTGTCTTAGGCCCGAATGGGTTGAAACAACCTCTGCCGGAGGCGTGAGCCACCGGTGGTTGTTCTTATTGCCCCCAAGGCCTGAAGGGCCAGAACAAGAATGAATGTGTGGGCCCTTCGGGCCCGGGGTTTGCTTGAATGCGTTCCCGGGGCCTGACGGCCCCGGCAGAAATTGTGTCGGGCCTTCGGCCCTGAACGCAGAGGACGGGACACGGCCAATCGCGATGTCGCTACACGGCCTGGTTTCACTGCAAGAGTCGCTCTCGGGGCTGCTCATAGTGCCGACTCCGTGACAAAGGGTTCGGCAACCGGGATCGGCACAACCATGCGATGAGTCGTCTCGGGGAGTGCGTAGGGATCCACCACATCGTCTGAGAACGTTTCTCCAGCATCTTCCTGATTGCGCAGCGTGAGAGTAATCTCAATCGCCTTTGGCATTTCATTGAGTGCATTGCTGTCCCACGATTCCTGCCACGTCAGGCCATCGTAATAACGAAACTGTAACCCCGAGACTTCTTTCGCCAGAAGCTTGCTGGCAGCCAATTGAGGCGATTCTTCACTCGTCTCAACAGCGGTGCTCAGGCCAAACAGATCACCTTCCAGCTTTGCGATCCCGATGGGACCGGAATCAGTGCCGATCGATTCTTTGTCCGCAATGGCCGAAGCGAGGCCACCACCACCCGACTGAGCCATCAGGTATCGAATAATCATCAGATCACTCGATCGCTGACTGGTGGACGTGAGATCCTGCGAGGCCACATATGATAGACTCTTGTCGGGACGGCTAACGAACAGCTGCAGATCCGTGGCGGTACCGACAAGTCCATTGGTATACGTGGTCATGACCGTTTCTGGATCGATCGAAGACTGGCCGTATGAGTTACCGTCCAGCGTACTCGAGCTGGAACTGGCTGATCCTGTTGATGTAGAGCTGCTGCCGGTGCCGCCGGATGTTCCAGTACCTGACGAGGAGCTTCCCGACGTCGAATTGCCTGAACTGCCAGACGTTGAACTGGATGACCCCGAAGTGTTGCTGGAACTGGAACTGCTGCCTTCACTCACACTGGTCGATGTTCCCGACTTTTCGTCATTGGCCAGTTTCTTCACGAAGACCACAGACTGGATATCGCGCGTCATCTGACGCAGCAGAGACCTTGCAATCTGCTGACGAGTGATCTCCTCGTTACTGTCGAGTTGCAGACTGAAGTACTGCTGCATTGCCGCGAACAGAGCAATCATCAGTAGAGATGTCAGCCCCACGGCAATCATCAGCTCGAGCATCGTGTAGGCGGCTCGATGTGTCCGGGGAATTCGAATCTTCGCGATGCGGCAGGGAGCTTTCATCATTCGCTCTCCTGCAAAGCCGCATCAAGGAAGAGCTGCGGATCACGCATAAAGCGAACGAGCGTAAAGGCCGCATTCGGCTCCTCGCCGCCCGGTCTGTGTTCCACCAGCACCGTCACCTGCAGCAATCCGGTCGTCCCGGCTTCTGTGACTTCAGCGGTCCATTCCCAGTTCCCCGTTTCATCGTCATCAAACGGATTCCCTTGAGCACTGGCCGCTTCTTTCACCCCGCTGAGGATTTCTCCCATCACGGTCTCGCAGCGCAGCACAGCCTCAGACTGCAGTCGCGCGGACAATTCAGATCTGCGGCCAATCTGCAGACCTTCCATGATGGCTGCCAGCGATGCCATAAAGATGGCGACCGAGATAATGATCTCCAGTAAGCTCAGGCCGCGGCGATTCTTAACCGATGCAGCTATGGCTTTGTGTGAACCTGTGTGTCGTCGCATCAATCTGCCTCCATCATGAAGACAGGAGCGACTTTAATGGCCCCGGTGAGACCTCGCACGGAAATCTCGGACGTACGGTTTTCCTCGTCCATCACGCGAAAGCTTCGATCTTCCGCAGATCCGTCGAAGCGGAACAAGATCGGAGTTGACCACGAACGGCCGGAAAGACCTTCATTGCCGTCCAGATTCGCAAGCGCAGCTGGCTCAAGTTGTTCGCCTCCGACGTTCTCCCCCTTCATACCTCGCAGAAACATCTTTTCTGGTTCAAGAACCAGCGACATGACCAGCACTTCGGTCTTAGATGAATCACTCCCTGCCTGATTGACCAAAGTCGGCTGCGGCTCAGCAGGAATCGCGATAATAGCCTGCCCATTGACTTCGAATCGAACGTTGTAATCGACGCCGGAGTCTATCGCCTGCTGCCGAGCGAAGGCTAAAACTTCGCGTACGTCTTCGGCGGCTTCCTGAACTCGCCCATTGCGAACTCGCTCCATCATATTCGGAGCGGCCATCGCGGTGATCGTCACAATGATCGTCATCACGATCAACAATTCAAACAACGAGAACCCTCGGTTCCCTGTCGTCTTGAATTGTTGAACATGACGATGCA
>JBILXT010000394.1:0-6651 GCA_044378235.1 Planctomycetaceae bacterium | reverse complement strand
CTGCCTCTCGAGCCTGCTGCACTGCTGGCAACAGCAATGCAATCAGAATTGCGATGATTGCAATCACCACCAGCAATTCGATCAATGTAAAACCACTACGACGAACCCTCATAACTCTCTCCTGAAAAAAAACGAGCATTAGAACGAAGGAGAACTGGCTAAGTTTTGCACTTTGCCAGGTAACGCCGAATTAAAGAACACCTGAATCTCTTTGTCGGAACGGAGAGCAAAAAAGCATTCTGAGTCACTCAATGCTCATCACGTCCTGTCTGTGAACCTCCGAAGAGTTGCAAAGTATGTGCCAGTAGTGAAAACTGAAGAAAATCAATCAATTTCCCAAAATTCCAACAGTACAGTCAGTTTGACACCTCCTTGGGGCGACGACTGATCAATCGCCTCTGCTCGAATTTATCTCACCAGTGCTGAGATTGGAGTCAGGGGCATAAAGATGATGAGGGATCAACAGCAGATCTCACTCGGCAATGTTCATCCAGCAGAATCGCACCCGAAGTATACATGTGATACCATGCAGACGAGTTTACAGGCAATCTCATGACTGAGATTTTTCACACAATGCAAAGAATTTCCTGATGGGAATTTGCTTTGATCTTGCCTCCAACGACGCCCTCATCACTCCCCTGTTTGCAACCGAGTTTTCCCCATGACGGCCACTCCAATGAAACAGTTCGTACGCTTGATTGTCTGTCGGATTGGCGAAAAAAACTCACGCCTTACAAAATGTGTTCTATTGGCTCTGATGGCCGCAAGCCTGCCCCAGAAAGCTTCAGCTGTCGGCGAAAAACCAGCGTCGCTTCAACATGTCTCTGGTTCTGTTATCGACTCCCAATCCAGTTTTCCTTTGGCCGCTCGCATATACCTGCAAAACAAAAATACCGGCGAATGGCATTTCCCAAAATCCAATGCCCCTTCAGGAACGGCTATCGAATATCGTCGGCAGGTCGGACAAACAACGTCGAAGGAAATGCACACCACCCTGTCTGCTGATCCTTTCCAGATCTCGCTGGCACCAGGCCAATACCGAATGGAAGTCGTACGAGGAAAGGAATTCCTGCCGACAATTCAGGAATTCGAAGTCCATGACAAACCTATCCATTTGAAGATTCCCATTCGAAGATTCATCAACATGCAGGAATCCGGCTGGTTCTCCGGGGATGTCCATGCCCATCGCCCCATGGATGAAATGTCCAACGTCATTGTCGCTGAAGATCTGAACGTGGGATTTCCCATGACTTACTGGGTCCGAGATAGTCAGGAAATCCCGTCAACAACGGGCCCCGACCTCGAAGGAAAGCCCCTCTCTGTGGCCCCCAACCATTTCCTCTACCCGGTTAATACCGAATACGAAGTCTTTTCGGTCAACAACAAGCGTCATACTCAGGGAGCAGTTCTGGTCTTGAATCATAAACGTCCGTTGAACATCCCCGCTCCTCCGTCGCTTTCGGTCGCCGAAGAAGCTCGCCGTCAGGGCGGACTGCTGGATCTTGAGAAGCACTCCTGGGCCTGGTCCATGATGATCGTGCCGATCATGAACGTTGATCTGTTCGAACTCAGTAACAATCACAACTGGCGGACCGATTTCGCATTTTCGCAGTGGACGATTGAGAACGCTCCAAGCTGGGCTGAGGTCGAACGCAACGCGACTGGATTTACTGAGCTGGGGTGGACTCAATTTGCCCTCCAGACGTATTACTCGTTGCTGAACTGCGGGTTTCGTATGAGGGTTAGTGCCGGCACCGGATCGGGCGTTCATCCCGTACCGGCGGGACATAGCCGGGTTTATGTCCACACCGGAAATCCATTCTCCTATGAAAAGTGGATCGAACATCTGAACGCCGGACACAGCTTTGTGACAACCGGACCACTGATGAACATCCGCTTCAATGGCGATCTTCCAGGTACGACATGGGCAAGGACCGAACAACAGAACGATATCGCAATCACTGGCACTGTCACCTGCATCAATCGGCTCAAGTTGATCGAGGTGATCCACAATGGAGTCGTTGTAGAGCGTCTCAATGGCGAGCCTCAGAAAACCGAACACGGTGTTTGGGAGTACTCAGTCAATACAAAAGCGTCGCTGCAGAACTCTGGCTGGGTAGCTCTTCGCTGCTTTGAAGACCTTCCCGGAGAAAAAGTCAGCTTCGCTCACACCAATCCCGTTTTCATGGACGTGGCCGGACATCCCCAGAAGCCACGCCGCCGCGACGCTGAATTCTTCGTCCAGCGAATGAATGAGGAGATTACTCGAAACACCGGCGTGCTGCCCGATGAGTCGTTGTCAGAGTATCACAAAGCTAAAGCGATCTACGAGGAGATCCTGAGCCGCGCGGAGGACTAATCTTCAGCATACCGCCATGCGATCGATCACTGCTTCACATGCCCGCGAGCGGGGTTCTTCCATGTCCATATGTCGTCCTCTCGCAGTCTCAGATAGCTGTTGTAACGGGACTCTGAAATCAGCGACTGGGCTACAGCCTCTTTAACGCCACATCCATCTTCGTGAGTGTGGGTGCAGTCCTGATAGCGACAATATCGGATAAACGGGCGGAACTCGACGTAATAGCCGTCCACTTCTTCGATCGAAATATCCCACAACTCGAACTGTCGAATGCCCGGTGTATCGCAAACCCAGCCTCCGAAAGTCAACGGCACCAGCCGGGCACGACGAGTCGTATGAGTTCCCTTGCGCGTCCAGTCACTGACATCCGCCGTGCGAAGCCCCAGTTCATTATCTACACAGTTCAACAAGGACGACTTCCCGACACCACTTTGTCCGCTGACGGCCGTCTGTCGATTAGCCAGCAATCCTCGCAGCTGATCAATCCCACGACCATCTCGAGTACACGTCAACACAACCGTGTAACCCGCACGACCATAGGCTCGGACGTGCACCAGCAGCGACCGAGGATCCACGAGGTCAATCTTATTGATACATATAATCGGCTGAATTCCTCGCCGCTCCGCACTGACCAGATAGCGGTCGATCAGCTGCGGCTTAAAATCCGGATCGGCTGCAGTCCCGACTATCAACACCTGATCAATGTTGGCGACCAGAACATGCTCACGCCCCTGGCTGCCGCGTGAAAGGATCCCGCGTCTTGGCTCGACTCGCTCGATAACGGCCTGACTGACATCACCTTCCTGGCGGAACAAGACTCGATCGCCAGTGACGACGACGTTGCGAGAATCACGAGCTAGTGAACGCAGGATTCCACGAATCGAGCAGGCATACTCTTTGCCATCAGCATCGTCCAGCACCATCACATGGAGCCCGATGAAACTGGAGACTCGGCCGGTGCGGCATCCGGTTTCATCCACAACTCGCAACAACTGATCGCCATGGGACTCAATCCCGACCAGTGTTCGACGGCGGGAAAGATCTCCACGAGCCGTCACTCGTTCGCCGCGAGACACATCCTCCACAGTTTCATCGCTGCTCTGCAAGTCCTGAGTCAGGTTCTGCTGGCGCGTTCGTGTCTGCTTGTTGCGTCGGATGTCGACTCGGTGTTTTTTTCCTTCCTGAGATCGATGATGTTTGCGTCCCTTGTCAGCCATTCACTCGCCCTGTTTCCGACATATTAAACCTGGATTCCATTTCGCCCCAATTCCAACAAATTCGCGTGGCCCAAGCATATTTCGACCCCGCAGGCACAAATCACAGACACACGATGTAGTATCGCAGATCGCTCAGCATTCCGGAATCCGCTTCGATGGCTGAGACATCGCCGAAATACGCAGATCAGAAGAAATACGTCGACTGGGTAGAATCACTTGAGTCATCAGTGCGAATGGCCTTACACTGGTGGCAGGAATGGAGTTGGCCAGCCTGTCCTCTGTCAGGTTCACCTCGAAAAACGCGTCAATTCCCGATCATCAGGAGAACCGCAATGAGATTTCGATCCAAAGGCCAACCGAAAGGGCAGATGCTTGCGCGAGAACAGCGACGCATTACGCTGATCATTGCGGGTGCAGGCATACTGGTCATGCTTTTGATGATTTCTGGGAAGTCAGCATGGTTTACGCAGCTGTTCTCTGATCCAACGACGGCCCCAAAAAAAACACAGTCGGTTTCTGAAGCTCTGATGGGAAATACAGAGCTGCGTCCCGATGAAGTGGAGTTCGTGCCGACCGAAACGCCTGCGGCTGCAAACGACTACGCGTCGATGATCGATCGAGCTGGGGCCGCTCAAATGGAGGCGACGGTTCCTGAAAACACAAACGGTGTCAGCAACGTTCCGTACAACTTGGCGCGTACAATTCGCGACGACGTGCTGGGAGTGCTCTCCTCTGAAAGCGATGCGTGGTTCACGACCCTGCGAATGGCGCAGAAGATTACCAGCGAACAGCGATCTCGCATTCCAGAAGGACAGTTTGCTCTCTTTATGGATGCTCCTCAATCCTGCCGCGGCAAGGCGTTCACCATTCAGGGCCGACTCAGACGATTGGTGAAAGCTCCGTTGCCTAAAAGTGCGGAAACGTATGGAGTTCGATCGGCCTACGATGCGTGGATCTCTACTCGCGACTCCGGCAATCAACTTATGCATGTGGTCGCTCTGTCTGCCGATTCCGGCTTACCTTTGAAGGAAGAGCTTGGTTCCAACGGCCCGGATGTTGAGTTGGCAGGATACTTTTTTAAGCGTGAAGGTTATGCGGCCAAAGGTGTCGACGGACAAGGCGACCTGGCATTGACGCCACTAATTCTCGCGGGCCGACTGAGATACCTGCCGCCACGAACCCTGGTAACTCGAGCCGACGAAATGAATCCGTGGCTGATGTGGGTGGGGATCGCAATCTGCATCGGAGTTCTGCTGCTGATCTGGCAGTTTCAGATTTCAGACAATGTCTTCCGAGGCACGAGAACTCATCAATTGACTTCACCACCGGTGCGTCCATCATTCGATGGCGTCGAGTCGGTCACGATTCAGCAAGTGCTGAAAGATATGCAGGAGCACGCTCAACAGACGTCTCCGGATACCAGCCTGATCTCGTAGTGTCGCGTGTGATCGGCCCTGCTGAACAGAAATGGAATTCGCAAAGAGAGCCCAATGATGGAATGCGGGAACTCATTGACCTCCCCGTCAACAAAGATTGGTTGCGGATACAAATCGAGGTCTGACAATGCGGTCACATTGGATTCTCCGGCAAAGCTCAATGTGTTTCTGGAGGTCCTCGGGAAACGCCCCGACGGCTACCATGAACTGGAAACCGTGATGCTGAGAACTCAGTTCTCAGACCAACTAACAGCACGGCCGACACTTTCCCCGGAATTGACTCTTCGCTTCAGCGATGCCACCACACCACAAAACCGCAGCGGTGTCCCGCTCGACGAAAGCAACCTGATCCTCAAAGCTGCAGCAGCTGTCAGGAAGAAATTGTCCACGGACTGTGGTGCTGAGTTTATCCTTCACAAACGGATTCCTCCAGAATCCGGTCTGGCAGGAGGTTCCAGCAACGCCGCCACGGCATTGTTGCTTTGCCGACAGATCTGGCAACCAGCCCCGGGAGTGCCATCGCTTTCTGATGCTGATCTCCATGAAATTGCGGCTGGACTCGGAAGTGATATCAATTTTCTGCTGAGTGGCGTTCCCGCGGCCACTTGTCGTGGCCGTGGCGAACTGATTGAGCCCATCGCACTAGCTGGCAAATTCTTCTTTGTGGCAGTTCGGCCAAAGTCAGGCAACAGCACGGCTTCCGTTTTTCGAGCCACCGTGTTGCCTTCTAAATGCCAAAACTCTTCCGCTGTGATATCAGCACTGGCAGGGCAGGGCTCTCAACGTTTGCAGGATGTCGTGTTTAACCGACTAACTTCAGCCGCACAGAAAACGAACCCTGAGATGGCCGCCCTGATGGTTCGACTTGGCAAACTTGCCAGACGCCCTGTCTTCATGTCCGGCAGTGGCTCAACGATTTTCGTCATCGCTGATAGTCGCAACGAGGCGGCTCAGATCCAGTCGCAAGTGAAACAGACATTTCACATGACGGCGTGGATTCTGGAAACCGTGTCCTCTGTTGCCGCCACGTGCGAATTGAGCTAACGCTCTTCGCGGCATTCCGCGCCGATGATGTCGCTGAATTCCTCACAAAATCTGTTGAGCCGTTGTGTCCGTCCGGGCCCGGGTTCATCGAGACGATTCCGATTATTCCAGCGTTGCTAACCGGCATCACTTGTTTCAATTGATGTTGCGTCGGCTGAAAACCTGTTGAGCACAGGATTTAACGCGACTTCATCTCCCGACGTCGATCTCGCTGTTGATTTCCGGCAACATCGCTCGGAGACAGGCTTTACGATCTGTAAACACCGCACGAAAGATTTACCGATCGCCGCAAAACGTTATTCAGCAGACACTTACGCCAGATCAACACCTCAAGTTCAACAATCTTCTTTGCGCGCCAACGAGGTTTGGCATACAGCCTGCTTTACATCTCCTGCATCAACGCTGATCAAAGTGACCAGCTAAGACAGACAAGTGTGAAACTCATCCGAAACTGAGTTTCACGACAACGACACAGGAGACGAACGATGAACATTCTGAATGCACTGAAGAACGACGAAAACGGCTTTGTGGTATCTGCGGAACTGGTTCTGGTTGGAACCATCTGCGTCCTCGGCATGATCGTCGGACTGAGCGA
>JBILXT010000068.1:0-23841 GCA_044378235.1 Planctomycetaceae bacterium | reverse complement strand
GCCGCGCCTCCTTCGCTGCAGTCTTCCACGTATGCTCGTGATCTGAATGAAGTGCAGGCGATTGGTTCGGTCAACAGTCGAGTTCGCACGTGGGACCAGACCAATATCGCCTACTTCTGGGCTGGCGCTGCAGGTACAGCCACGCCTCCTGGCCAGTGGAACATGATTGCTCAGACCATCGCTGAGGGCGAAGGCCTGTCGATGGAAGAAAGTGCGAGGATGTATGCCGTATTGAACATCGCTTTGGCCGATGCCGCGATCACGTCATGGCATGCAAAATTCAATTACGACCTGTGGCGCCCGATTGGTGCGATTCAGAATGCGGACCTTGACGGAAACCGATCCACTGTGCGCGACGCCTTCTGGACACCGCTGCTGAAGACACCCGCGTTTCCAACGTATACGTCCGGGCACAGCACATTCAGCGCTGCGGGGGCCGCTGTGTTGACGGATGTCTTCGGCACTGATGCGATTGGGTTCGTTGCGAAATCGGAAGTGGCTGGCGTCCCCGATCGACTGTACACCAGCATTCGGGCGGCTGCAGCGGAAGCCGGGCTGAGTCGCATCTATGGCGGCATTCACTTTCAGTTTGACAATCAGGCTGGCTTGTCCAGCGGCGATGCTGTCGGCCGTTTCGTAGCGGCAAACTGTCTGCCGATGCGAGCCGGTGTTCAGGTGGTGAACGGTGCTCTGCAGGTCTTCGGGACCAGTCGCAACGATACCATTCGAATTGACGTCTGGGGATCGTCGCTCAACGTTCAGATTAACGGACGCTCCTTCCTGACAACTCCCGGAACATGGATCTCATGCATCTGCATCGACGCGGGCCCAGGAAATGACGACGTCGCGATCAATTCGCGGGTTAGTCTGTCGTCGACAATCGAAGGTGGCACCGGCAACGACCGACTCTCCGGAGGCAGTGGCCATGACACACTGCTTGGTGACGCGGGTCACGATCTCCTGTTTGGCAACTGGGGTAACGATACGCTGTTCGGAGCGCTCGGTGACGACACACTCGACGGCGGAGCAGGCTTCAACTCACTGAATGCTGGGTTCGGATTCGATACGCTTTACATCAGCCGCTTTTTCGACACTTACAATTCAGGCCCCGGCCGAAAGCGAATCTTCTGGCGGTGAGAGGGTTCGAGAGAAAGGGGACGTCGCAGTTTCATGTGCTTCAAACAAATAGGCACCGAACTCGGCAACCCATGGCTTTCCGCTCTCCCAACGCTGTCAATGCACGGGTTGCTCACACAGCCCGTCATCAGTCCGAAATGGCGATGCTGGCAACCTGGCTTCGTTGAACAGATTGCAGCCCGGATTGGCGGACCGAGCATACTGCAGCGGCATATGACTGCGGTTGCAGATTTATCGAAGGCCTGCCCGCACAACCGAAATTATAGACCGTGCAGCAAACTCACCCCTGAAGGAAGTCTGGGTTGTCTTGAGAGAAACATGCGTTGCAGAGTACGCTTTCCATTCTGATCTTTGTGTTTGCGTGGTGTCAGATAGCAAGGAACTCTGAACGTGGCTCTTCATTTATCGCCGTCGAGCAGCATACCAATGCTGCTGGGAATCGCCCTGTGCGTGGTCGTCTCGCCCGATCGTTGCCTGGCTCAAACCGTCAAATTCGACTGGGAACATACAGAAGAAATGCTCCCCGGCGTGCGACGAATCTCAGAACTCGCAACGGAACCGCGTCCCTTGAAATTACATTGCGTGCGCGTTGACCTGAGGACTCCGGGCCTCGGACTGGAGACAACCGGACGAACCAGTGAATGGAGCGAGAACAAGGTTGAAACCATTCGACAGACGACTCGGGATTTTATCCGAAGTTCGCAGAGCAGTGACAGAAAAATTCGCCTTGCAATTAACGCTGACGCGTTCTCTCCCTGGCCAGCACCGTGGAACCAGCCGACGCCAACAAACCTGCAGGGACTTGCGATGTGTCAGGGGACTGTTGTCTCCCCGGCTAACGGTACGCCGTCGTTGCTGATTGACGCTGACAATCAAGCGTCGATTCAGATCACGACCGCGGAGACTTCCACCGCGAAGATAAGAACGGCCGTCAGCGGATTCAGCTTATGTTTGTCAGACGGAGTACCTCAACCGTCTGGTGACGACCTGCATCCTCGCACGGGACTCGGTCTTTCCGACGACTCCCGGTTCCTGTTCTTCATGATTATCGACGGCCGACGAAAATCCAGCCAGGGCGCAACAACTCAGGAGTTGGGTGAGTTGTTGCAGCAGGCTGGTGCCGATGATGCAATCAACATGGATGGAGGCGGATCATCCACGCTGGCATGGTGGAACGACGTTTCGCCAGAAGACGACAAATGCGAACTTATCAATCAGCCGGTTGGTAATGGTCTTCGTTTCGAAACTCCGGCAGCAGAAAAACTTTATCAGCCATCAGAACGTGCTAACGGAAACAATCTTGGAATCTACTACACCCTGACGCCCTGATATGGCGTCATAACCCGCAGAGGCATTTGTCAAATGTCGAGTGAGTCCCGTTGAATGGGCGCCGCTCATCGTATGAGCCGCAGGCGTCGATCATGTTGAACTGGACGAACAACTCGAAAACGGTCGACCGACTTTCCAATCATGCGACATGAAGAAGCCATTTCAGATCGCATCGATGGTTTCAGCGGCAAAGAGATCCGTTACTGCGTCGTCAATGGCTCTGAAGTACCAGTCCATGCCTGTTCCGCCAGTCAGCGTATCGTCTTCGCCCGAGTCATTCAGAACGTTGATTGTCGCTTTGAGCGACACGACGGGATTTCCGACGCCGGCTCTCAGGTTGGCAATTCTTGCAGCATAGCTTTTTCCCGAAGTCCATTCCGATCTGAGTGCCGAAAGTGCATTGGAGGAATTGTCATTCGTTGTTCGCCCGGCAATCGCAATATCGTCGCCAGAATCACCGACTATAAGATCGATTCCAAGGCCGCCGATCAGAATGTCTCGTCCGGCTCCGCCCAACAGTTGATCATCTTCTCCATGGCCGATCAGAATGTCGTTGCCACTCAAGCCACGCAAGTCGTTTCTCAGCGAATTGCCAATCAGCATGTCATTTCCCGATCCTCCGATTACGTTCTCGAAGGCTGTACCAGATGACAAACTGAGCGTGCGATTTGAATGCACAACCTGTGCAGTTGTCAGACTGAGTTTAAGAGAGACATCAGCAGAAAGTGACGAGAACGTCAGGGTATCGGTCCCGTGGGATGGTACTTCGCCAACGACATCGGCCTCCGCTGACGTTGCGACACCAAATGTATAGAGATCATTGTCTGTTCCACCAAACAGAGTGTCGTTGCCCGCTGCTCCATTCAGTGCGTCGTTGCCAGCGTTACCGCGCAGCACGTTCGCAAGGGAATTGCCCACAAAAGTGTCGTTTCCGGAACCTCCGGTCACGTTCTCGAAGGCGGATCCTGATGACAGCGTGATCGTTCGATTTGTATGCACAATCTGTGGCGTTGAAAGGTTCAGTCTCATTGCAACGCCTGTCGTCAGTGATGAAAAGGTGAGAGTGTCTGTTCCCTGCGATGGCAGCTCGGCCACTACATCAACCTCGCCTGGTGCTGCCGCGCCGAATGCGTAAAGATCATCGCCGATCCCGCCGAATAATGAGTCGCTGCCTGTGGCTCCGTTCAGTGAATCGTTGCCAGCATTTCCACGTAGTATGTTGACAAGTGCGTTCCCGGCGAGTGTGTCATTTCCTGAACCTCCGGTTGCGTTCTCAAATGCAGAGCCGGAAGACAGCGTAACCGTTCGGTTTGTATGCACAGTCTGTGGCGTTGTCAGATTCAGTTTCAATACGACGTCGGTTGTGAGAGCTGAAAACGAAAGAGTATCAGTTCCCTGCGAGGGAAGTTCGGTAACAGCATCTATTTCGTTCGACGCTGCCGCGGCGAATACATAAAGATCATCGCCAGCTCCGCCGATCAAAGTGTCGCTTCCCGCCGCTCCATTGACTGTGTCGTGTCCACCATTGCCGCGCAGCACATTTGACAGCGAATTGCCGACAAGCGTGTCGTTCATCGTCCCGCCAGTGACATTCTCAAACGTCGGTCCCGAGCCCAGTGCCAGGCTCAGGTTGGTGTTGACAATTTGAGTGCCCCCGACGGCCAGCTTAACGGTAACTCCCGAAGTGGTCGTGGAAGAAAAGCTCAGTGTATCGGTGCCACCCGACGATTCATCCAGGGTAAACAAGCCAAGCGATGCGTCGGCATCGAATCGATATTCATCGTCACCCGCTGCGCCAGCCAATGTTCGATTCTCGATGCTGCTGAAGACCAGTGAAGCTCCGTTTACGGTCAGACCAGAATTCCCGACAACGATCGTGTCAGACATGGATGTGCCAACAACCCGCGCAGAATCGGAGCCGCCCTTGCCGTCAAGATTCAGCAGAGCACTCATCGGGAAAGTTCCAAGTTCCCTGACGGGACCTCCGTTGGTGGAAATCGTCACCACGACATTTCCTGTCGTTGAAGTGCTGGAGTACGTCAGGACGAACGCGTCGCCGGAGGTTGTTCCATCGGGCGAGTCCAGCGTTGTAGATTCGAATGCTCCCATATCCGGCCGACCAAACTGGAAGCGACTGAATCCTGCTCCACGCTGATCTGTTGTAAGGGGCGCATCATTGTCCAGAACATCAACGGCCAAAAGACTACTGCCGGCGTTAAAGGCCGGACTGTTTTCCAGCAAAGCATGAGTCATTGTGGAACTGCCGTTATCTGCCAATGCTGCCAGCATCGGACTTACAGCAGTCCCTGGCGTATTGCCTCCAATCCAGTTGCCATTCACATCCGGATTGATCAGACCGGTCGTTGTGAAAGCCGTCCCGTTATTGCGACCAATCAGGCTGCTTTCTACGGTCAACGTATCGCCAACATTCAGTGACCGCTGCACATCTGGAGCGGTGCCATTGTCCGTGTTACCCGCCACAATGCTGTTGCGGATGGAGATTGATCCCGAGTTACTGAAGATGCCTCCCCCTGCATTCTGCGTCGAACTGTTCAGAGTCAACGTGCTCTGGCTTACGGTCACAGTACCATAGCCGGAGAAAATCGCGCCGCCCTGTGAGCCATTCCCCTGAACGGAATTCCCGGAGATCGTGCTTTGGCTTAGGACCACCGAGTTATTCCGGGCAAAAACAGCACCTCCGTCGGCAAAGACATCCGTCGTTGAGTTTGCAGAGAGTGTGCTTTGTTTGATGGAGACGGACCCGTTGGCGATGAAGATTGCCCCACCATCAGACGAGGCGCCTTCAGTCAGATTCCCCGATAACGTGCTGCGTGTGATCGTGACTTCACCACTTCGACAAAACAGTGCTCCGCCGTAGGCGCCGTCACCTGTCGTACGATTTCCAGAAAGAACACTCTCGTTGATAACGATGGCTCCGGTGTCAGAGAAAATCGCACCTCCATGTGCGCCGCCGCCGAGCGTCGCATTTCCCGACAACGTCGAGCCGCTGATTGTCAAAGTCCCTGACGATAACGACTTGATGGCTCCTCCATTATTCGTGTTGTCTGCATAATTGACGTTGTTGGCCGTCGTTTGTCCGTTCTGAAACGTCAGGCCTGTCAAGGAAACAGCGCCTGAACTGATTTCAAAGATTCGCGAAGCCCCCTGAGCATCAATGATCGAATTAGCAGCTCCATTGCCGGTAATCTCGACCGTCTCGGAGATCATCATTTGACCCGAGGTCAAGGAGATTGTTCCGTTCAGACCCGACTGAAAAACGATCTCGTCGTCGCCAGCATTGGAGTTTGCGTCCAGAATGGCCTGTCGCAGGCTTCCGGATCCTGAATCCGCAAGGCTGGTGACCGTGAATGTTGTCAGCAAGCTGCGAAGTTCGAGGGATTCGGTGGGGGATCCTTTCGCCCTTGCGGCTCGTCGTCGAGGTGAACCGACAAGATCACGGCGACAACGAGCCAGCCATTGTAACCAAGACAGAGAACACGACAGAGCATCAGTCTTTGCCACGTTGAGAGGTCTCCTCAGACACATTATCCGCAATTGATCGAAGCCAGACGCTTGTTCAAGCTGTCCGGTTTTGCACCTCAATGTGAGTGGAAAAACCGGATAGCTCGCGACGTTCCGCCAACAATGATGGCAATGGCGCGATGACAAGAACGACACAACGATTCGACAAACGCCTCAGGGTCAATGTTGATCTATAGGTCCTATCGAAACGACGTCGAGAGATCGGCCACGCTTTTTGATAAATCCAGAACGCTCCTGTTTTACCACAAATTTGCTCGTTCAACGGCTGGCTCAAGGGTGTTTTTTCTTCTTCAAATCCAGGCCAGGCCTCGAAATCACCGGCCCGACCAGAGGGCGGTCTGTTAAGAATTCAAATTGAGCCCCGAAATCCGGGATTCGCCCCGCATTCAGCTTTGATCACGGCGTAAGCACGATTAGCATATGCTCAGCGGATGCGCTGTCGATGCGATTTTGTTCCGTCAAACCTGCAGTGATACGGTATGCGTTGGGGCTTAACACAATTCCTTGGACTGATGCTGGCTTGCTGGCAGTTGGTTCTTCCCTCGAGTGCACCATGGTTGCATTCGTTGATGGGAGATTCCTGCTGCACAGCTGACGCTCCAGGTCCTGCGCAGCATCACAATCATTCACACGGGCCGTGTCATCATCACGAGCAGAAACTCGCAGAAAACGCGGGACAAGAGACTCCGGAACCTAGCCCCGTTAAGAATCATGACTGTTCCGAATGTGCTTTGTGTCAGGCAATCTCGGCTCCTCGTATTTTGACCGGGCCGATTGATCTGCCAACTCTTTCTGAAACCGCCCCGTTTGTCGCGGTTGCCATCTGTGCAAACCCTCAGCTGGGTTTTGGTCTGCAGTTGCAGGCCCGTGCTCCGCCAGTTGCGTGAGCAAACTGATGCTCGATCTCTGCTCGTTGGATGTCTGCGTACGACCCTTGTGTTGCCGCTGACCCTCTACGTGCGTCGGATTGTTTGAATTGGTGATTTCTGCCGTTGCGGGACTCTGGCCAATACAACTCCGAAACTGCTGCCTGGCAGCGGGCCTACGGTGTTCGAGCCTTCTCCATCCGTGCCGTTGCGATGGCTCGCTTGTCAACAGTTGAGTCGCGTCGGGCGAGTGGCCGCAATAACAAGATCGCGGCGACTTAGTCACTGAGCAGATTCGGACGGGTTCCGTCCTGGTGGTGCTGCGATCTTCGTGGGCCTATGAAATCTTACTGAGCGTCTGCGATGCCTTCGTCAAGGCTCGCCTGAATCATCTCGTCTGCGGTTCGCGCGAAGCAATATACGGGTCCGACCAGTCCGTGCTTCGCGCGACCGCGACAAGGTGTCATTCGAATCGATCTGAGGGTCAGAAGCGAGCGAAAAGGTGGCAGGCGGACAGTGGTGAGCAAGATTTTCTCTGTTTCAATTGAGTGTTATCTCCTTCATCCTGCAAGGTCTGAACAGAAAAATGTCTGTCGAGATGATCGCACAGCCTGCTGATGAATTCTCCGTCTCTGAACGGGCGGTGCCCCTGTTGCGTCGGGCCGATGCCGCGTTGCATCACGACTTTTGCCCGTGGGCGAATCGCTGGGTCTATTGGCTCAAACAGCCGTTCTGGAGCATCTTTCTGGCGATGGTGCTGTCCGGAATCTGCGGCACGTTTCTCAGCGTTGAGGCGTTCTTTATCACGGGCATTCTGGGAATCATTGTGGGCATCGGCGTGGCCATGCCGTGGTTGGCCATGCGCGGGATTGACCTGCATCTGACCTTCGATCTGCGACGAGGTCGAGTCGGCCAACCGGTTTTGGTGCGACTCAAGATTCGCAATCGTTGGCCGTGGCCGGTTTGGGGACTGTCACTTGTTCGAGGCTTCGCGCTGAAGGATTCTGCTCATACAGACGAAGGCGTTTCTCTGGCACGAGTTCCTGGCTGGTGCACGGCGGAATATTCCTGGACCTTTGTTCCTCAGGTCCGCGGGCTTTATCCGCTGGTGGCTCCTGAAGTCGAGACCGGTTTTCCGTTTGGTCTGTACCGAGCGGCTCGCAAAGCCACCGTGGATGGTCATGTTGTCATCTGGCCTTCAACGGTCATGCTGAGCGGCCTTCCGGATGCTGCGGAGATACGGGAATCGGATGAGCATCTGGCAGATCGTCGAGTCGGTGATTTTGGTGACATGCTGGGAACGCGTCAGTTTCGCCAGGGAGATTCCCTGCGAAGAATCCATTGGGCGCAGACAGCTCGCCAGCAGCAGTTGATTGTGTGCGAACGCCAGGCACCGGCGACTTCGGTTGTGCGAGTGACCGCAGATCTGGAGGCAGCCAGCCATCCCGGTTGTGACACTCAGGCTCGCTCTGTCGCTGACACTGTCGAGCTGGTGATTCAGGTGGCGGCCAGCGTCTGCGAATCACTTCACCGGCAGCATTGTCGAGTGGAACTAATGCTGAACCAGAAGTTATATGTGGCCGGTGACTCGGCCCTGGGATTTCAAAAGCTCATGGATGCCCTGGCGCAGGCTGCCTTGAATGAGTCAACAAGTTCATTGAGTCGGCAGCGATCGGCAAGCACCGCGTTTGGCATTGTCGTGACAACTCCAATGGGTCTTCGCTGGCGCGGCCGACAACTGGCCGATCAGCATGTGATCGCCGTTTCTGACGAGTCTACTTTGCATCAGTCGGTTCCAGTAACTGGAGCCTGGCTGTCTCTGCGAGGCACCGGCGACGTGCAGACCCTGTTGCCTCGGCGATGGAAGGGAGCCTGCGATGCTCGGTGATCGCCAGTCTTCTGCAGTGCGTCGAATTGAAGGCGGAACGCGCTCCCGCCGTGGGAATTCGCAACGATATCACGCCACGACGACACCGGTCGACGACTCAGGTCGGCATCGCGTGACAGCTGCGTCACTGCATTGGATGACTGTCATTCTGGCGCTGCTGGCGGGAACGATTTTTGTTCTGGCCGATGCCGATGGTGGACGCAGCCAGGCGTCGATCTGGATGCAACTTTCAGTCGAGGTGGTTCTGGTCATCTCGGGAACCCTGATTGTGCGTCGCAGACTTGCGGCTGGCAGCGAAACTCCACTTATCATGCCTCTGCTGGTCCTTATTGTGGTAGCCAGTCTGCTGTGGGAACCGTTTCAGCGAATGTTTCTGCTGGCCGGTCGACCATTCGAAATGATGGTGATGCACACGCAGAAAAACATGATGCTTGCCGCAGCAATCCTGGGCTACCAGATTGGCTATCAGAGACTATCCATTCTGGCCGGGGTCGCGCTCACCATTTTCTGTGCGGCCATCGCAAGGCAGAACCAGGTGTTGTGGCTCACTGCGATCTATGGATTCGCAGCTGTCAGCTGGATGGTGGCAGGTTATTGGGACAGTCTTCGTGGCCGCCTGTTGTCGGGGCAATCACGTCACATTCCTTTGCGATGGCTGATAATCGGGCCCTGTATTCCGCTGTTGTTGTTGCTGGCATCAGCTTCGGGAGGCCAGAATGCAATAACGGTTCTGCGAGGATTCCTGCCGGGGTCCGGCGGAGACGGCGAATCCGATCCATATGCTCGCAGCGGAGCCAATGATGGCGAGAATCTTGTTGCGGGCACTGACAACATCAAGTCATTTGGGCCGATCGAGGATGCTCCGTTCGCTGAAGACGACAAACCCAGTCTCTACGATGTTTTCAACGAGGCCTTTGATGAGCCTGTTCGCAAGGTGAAAGACCAGGATCGCTCAATTGCGCTGCCTCCCGAACTTCTGGCAGACATCAATGCTCGTATGGCAAAGTCTGCTCAGAGTGGTCGTGAATTCACAACACTCCGAAAATCAACTCGCCCCGATCAGAAGCGAATCAAGGATCTGAAAAGCCCCGCGTTGCTTTACGTTGCGGGGCGAGTTCCGCTGCATCTGCGGATGGAGATCTACGACGTATTTGATGGGATCAACTGGATCCCGGATAAGCCTCTGGAACATCCTCCGGGAATGGCGATCGTGCCGACTCACGGTCGTCCCTGGCTGCGCGTTCCGTGTGGCAGTCGCAGTCTAGGACTGTCTTCGGATGTTGAGACTCATGCCATCAAGATCATCAATCTCAAATCAAACGTGATCCCCGCGCCGCTGGAACTGAGAGCAATCAATATTGATAAGGTCGATCAGTCGGACATGTACGGCTGGTCGCAGGCTTCGATTCCAAAACTGAATCGACAGTCGTTACCGGAGTTTATCACGATTAATGAATCCTCGGAGTGCCTGCAAAGAGCGAAACTGCTGCATCATACCGAGCTGACGTTCAATGCCATTGGAGACCAGCGAAGAACTCAGCTTCCGCTGCTTTCGCAAATGACTGATGTGAGGAATCTGGCCCAGCAGATTACTCGTGATGTGCCGGACGGTTATGCTCGTGTTGACGCCGTGATCAATCATCTGCGAAGCAATTATGTGCTGGATCGAACAGCGGTCGCTCCGGAAAGCAGTGATTTTCCGGTCAGTCATTTTCTGTTCGAGGCAAAACGCGGCCCGGATTATCAGTTCGCGACCGCTGCGGCATTGATGTTGCGAAGTCTGGGATTCTCAACGCGAGTCGTCTCCGGTTTCTATGCCAGTCCGGACAACTTCGACCCGCAGAAGCGTCATACTGCCGTCCACAACGCGGATGCTCATTTCTGGTGTGAAGTATTCATCGGATCATCAACATGGATTACTCTGGAGCCAACGCCAGGATATGAGGTCCTGACGCCGCCGCCGGGATTCTTTGCTCGATGTCTGATCGCATTGAAAGTGACTCTCAAGTGGATGTTGAAGCATTGGCTTTTGACACTTTCTATTGCAGCAGTGGCTGTGACGGTTTTTCTGAAACGTCATCTGATTCAGGATCGCGTGTCGACAGCGATCTGGGTGATCAGTACGTCCGCTGACCCGCGAGTTCGAGTGCTTCGGACTTTGCAGTTGCTGGATTCGCGTCTGGTCAGATGTGGGTTAGCTCGCCCCAGTGGAACGACCTTCCCACGGTGGATGAAACGACTGCCGGAATTATCGGGGAATGCGATTCATTTAAAGGAATTCCTGCGCCTTTTGGAGTTGGCGGCGTATGGAGCGGAGGGTGCTTTTTCTTCCCTCAAGACGCAACATATCAACGATTGTTGTGCGGCTGTTGTCCGTGAGATCAGCCTGAAACACTGCCACAAAGCTGCCGCAATGATTCGGTCAAAAGAACAATCGGCTCAGCTGGAGATTGATCGTTCCGCGAATTTCTCGACCAGCCCGGCGGGACTGTTACCGACCGAGGCGAGTTCGAAGTTGTTAAGTGCTCCCTGATTTTGTTGAAAAGAACATTCCATTCATGACGCTGGCGACAACAACACAATCGATCGACGTGAATCACACATCGCTGTCGGAACTGCGCGATCGCCTCAATCAGGCGTTGCGAGGTAAGTCCGATGTGGTGGAACTGGTCCTCGTTTGCTTACTGGCCAATGGGCATTTGCTGTTGGAAGATAAACCTGGCCTTGGGAAGACGACTCTGGCCAAAGCTCTTGCATCCGGACTTGGCGGCCGATTTGCTCGCTGCCAATGCACGCCGGACTTGCTCCCGAGCGATATCACGGGTTTCAATATTTTTAACCAGAGCACTCGTGAATTCGAGTTTCGCAGCGGTCCGGTCTTCTCGGACATTCTCCTCGCCGATGAAATCAACCGCGCGACGCCTCGTACTCAAAGTGCTTTGCTGGAGGCGATGGCGGAGCGACAGGTCACAGTCGACAATCAGAGGTTTTCCCTGAGCCGTCAGTTCTTTGTGATTGCGACGCAGAATCCCGTCGACCAGCACGGAACGTATCCGTTGCCGGAAGCTCAACTGGACCGCTTCGCCATGAAGTTGAGCGTCGGATATCCGGAACACGCCGACGAACTGCAGATGCTGCAGGATGCTGTGGGGCATCTGGACCAGACAATTGCCCAGCATCCGGTATTGGATCTTTCCACGCTGAGCAGGATCCAGGCACAAGTCGCCGCTTTATCGGTGGCTCGCAATGTTCAGGACTATCTGGTGAGACTGGGGCACGAAACTCGCCAGCATTCGAGTATTGCTCTTGGGTTGAGTCCTCGCGGTCTCCTCACATGGCAACGAGTCGCTCAGTCATATGCGTGGCTGGCTGGGCGGACTTTCGTTACGCCCGATGATGTGCAGGACGTCGCTTTTCCTGTGTTGGGTGTTCGACTGGGGCTGGAGTCAGCGGAAGCTCAAACCGTGATCGAAGAGATCCTGAGTCGCGTCGCTGTTCCGAAATATCAGGAATAGCCGCATCTCAGTGTTATGGATAGTGAAGATTTCTATGGCCAATAAATCAAGTCGCCTGACTCCACTGCGACGGCCGGGGCAGTGGAGCTTTTTGAGAGTCACATTACTGATGCTGAAATGCAAAATGTTACTGATCGCCTGGGTTGGATTCTCCGTAGCGATCAGCGGATGCGGTTCCTCGGAAGAACACGCGGAGGATGAACATCTGGAGCACTTTGTGCCAGCTCACAAACCGGCAGACTTCGCTGCCCTCGTGGAACAACTGGAAAAGCGGATAGCGCAACAATCGCCGTCTTCAGTTTCCGGCGAAGGGGCTCCAGCAGCAGATCAATCGGCGACTGCGCGACAGGAGTTGATCGACATCATTGGCTGGATTCCGGAGCTTGCAGCCGACAGTGAACTTCGAAAACAGGAATTCGAAACAGCAGTCTCGGCGGGCGCGGGCTTAAGTATCGCTCTAGGATTTGAAAAGCCCGCTGAGGGAACGACTGCGGTTGATCAGTCATCGATTCCCAAACTTCTGGACGAGCTGAAGGCTCTTGTTTCCAAATCACAGACTTCCACGGAGCCGATGTAATCATGGCCGAAATGATGTTCTGGGGATTCGCGGTCCGATTTATCAGCAGCCTTGTGCAGGCGTCGCCGTTTATCCTGTGCGGATTTGCTATTGCTGCGATTTTGCGACGGTTCTTTGGCTACGAGGCAACTCGTCGTTTGTTTGGCGAGGGCACTCGGTCCGCTCTGTTTCGAGCGTGGGTGATCGGGATGCTGCTGCCGGTCTGTTCGCTGGGTGTCATTCCGGTGATCCGAGAACTCCGGCGAGCGGGTATTCGAGGCGGAACGATTCTGGCCTTCGCAATGTCAGGACCACTGTTTAATCCGCTTTCACTGTTGTATGGGCTGACGTTGTCGGAGCCGATTGCGATCCTTTCATTCGCAGGCTGTTCATTGGTGATTGTGACGGTCATCGGGATCATCTGGGATCGCATGTTTCCGGATTCCGCGTTGCCTATGGTTGAAGAAAAGCCCGTCGCTTATGGATATCGACGCATGCTGGCCGTGGCCACAGCAGCCGGAAGAGAAGCCACTTCGGCGTCGCTGGTCTACATTCTGATCGGACTCGCCGGCGTTGGTCTGCTGGGCGCGATCATTCCTGCCAACAGTCTGCAGCATACCTTTAACCACGATAATGCGCTGGCTCCGTTGTATATGGCCGGAATGGCCATACCAGTCTACGCGACTCCAATGCTGGCGATGTCTCAGCTGGGAATGATGTTCCAGCATGCGAATTCGGTCGGAGCGGCCTTTGTTCTGCTCGTACTGGGAGCTGGCATGAACATGGGCATCGTGTTCTGGCTCTACCGCGAGTACGGATTTAAACGCGGCACATCCTGGATGGTTCTGCTGCTGGGGATCGTCCTGGTGCTGGCCTACAGTGTTGATAAGCCTTTGTTTCCTCGCGACATTGAACCGGCCAATCATACTCACGCGTTTGATATTTACTGTCAGCCGTTTTCCGATGCCACGGGAGCCTCGTGGCCGCAGATGGTTGGTCAGAAACTGCAACGTGATATCAATCCGTTCGAGTGGCGAAATCTCTGGCTGTTTGGTGGACTCATTGGTTTTGGATTCGTTCTGAGACTGGCCGATCGAGCTTCGAAGCTGGAACGCTGGCTGGAATCAGAAATCGCTCCGTCGGCGCCGCGTCGTGGAGACATTATCGTCCCGGGCCCCGTGCTCGGATTTCTTTCACTGGCCGGCTTGATCGCCTTCAGCATCGTCGGCTGTTTTGCATACTACCCAGCTCCGGACGAATGCCTGGACGCGATGGTCGACGCCAAAATCGGTGCGCTCAGCGCTGCACTGGCTCTGAATCATACGGAGACAAAATACTGGGCTGAACGCTATGACGACTGGACTCGAAAACTTGAAGTCGGGGCTTACCTCCGACACGGTGAGCTGAGTGATTACCATCGCTGGAAAGCTCGACTTGTTCGGGAGCAACTGGAACTGCTGGAGCATGAAGTGGAGGATAAGGAACGGGATGAAGTCACACATCTCGTTCCTAAGATTTCCAGAAGCCACAATCGTATGAAGCGGGCCTTTCTGGAGGAGCTTTGAATCGCAACGCTTCCAATCACGGGTTGAGTTCAGCAGAATCCCCTGCGTCACCTTCAATAGTGAACCTTGAGGAACTCTGCCATGCGAATCCAGCTGCCCGCGTTGATTGGTGTGTTGATTGGTGTGTTGATTGTTCTTTCTGAAACAGCGCCTGCCGCTACGATCATTCATGCGGGGCGATTTATCGATGGTCGCAGCGATGAAATGCAGACGGAGATCTCCATTGTCATAGAAGGCGGCAAGATTACGGAAGTTGTCAAGGGATTCATCAATCCGGCCAGCGATGATCGCCTGATCGATCTCAGCAAACAAACTGTCATGCCCGGGCTGATGGATATGCATACGCATCTGATCGGCCAGCATTCGAAAGAGGCGTATACCGAGAAGTTCTTCATGGAAGAATCAGACTACGCCCTGCGTTCCACCATGTTTGCTCGTGCTACGTTGATGGCTGGCTTCACGACGGTTCGGGAATTGGGTGACAATGGAATTAACTCCGTGTCACTGCGACGAGCAATCACCGAAGGCTGGATCGTCGGGCCCCGGATCTACACGGCCGGCAAATCCATTGCGACGACCGGAGGTCACGCAGATCCGACAAACGGCCTGAAGGGTGATTTTCGCCGCGACGCCGGTCCGACTGAAGGCGTCATTAATGGAGTGGACGATGCTCGAAAGGCTGTCCGACTACGCTACAAGGAGGGAGCTGATCTGATCAAGTTGACGGCGACCGGTGGAATTCTGAGTCTTGCGGCCAACGGTCAGAACCCGCAGTTCACCAAAGAAGAACTGGAAGCCATCGTGGAGACTGCTCGTGACTATGGTATGGTCGTCACCGTTCATGCTCATGGGGCCGAAGGCATGAAGCGGGCGGTGTTAGCCGGTGTTGATTCTGTCGAGCACGGCACGTATATGACCGATGAGATTATGGAGTTGATGAAAGAGCGGGGCACCTATTGGGTTCCGACCAATATGGCGGGAGAATGGGTCGCAAAGAAAGCCGCCGAGCCCGGTTACTTCCCGGAAGTTGTTCGTCCCAAAGCCGCTGCCATCGGCCCGGCGATCAAGCAGACATTTGCCAAAGCCTATAAGGCCGGTGTCAAAATCGCCTTCGGCACTGATAGCGGTGTGTCAACTCACGGCGAGAATGCTCATGAGTTTGAACTCATGGTCGAAGGCGGCATGCCGCCCATGAAAGCCATCCAATGTGCCACGATCGAAGCGTCTCGGTTGCTGCGTGTAGAAGACAAGCTGGGAACGCTCGAACCGAACAAACTGGCCGATGTCGTTGCCGTCGAAGGAAATCCTCTGGAGGACATCAGCGTGATGAAAAACGTTATCTTCGTCATGAAAGAAGGCGAGATCTACAAGCAGCCATAGAACAGCCGGGGATGCAGTTCTTTCGAATGATGCATTGCGTGATGAACCTCAAACACGGATGCGCCTTCTTGAAATCCCCGCGGAAACGGAACGTCCATCGGAAGTGCAGGAAGGCTCGATTAACCAATCATCGACATCGTCCTTGCCCACAAAATGATTCACCGGCTCAACCAGGATCAGTCGATCGCTTTCGCGAAAGAAGGCAACAAGGCGCTAACCAGCGTTCAGGAAACAAGCCGCAGGATGGAACTGCAGCAATGGTGCAGTCCGGGGCACTAAGGCTGCGACATATTGCCCGCAAACGAGAAGAACCCCGAAAAACTGAATGTTTTTCGGGGTTCTTCTTATGGCTTCGCTACTAAAAATTACCCCGTAGGGACTCGAACCCCAACTGACAGTGCCAGAAACTGTAGTGCTACCAATTACACCACGGAGTAGATCGCCGCACGAATTGACTCGCGCGGCGGGCGGAATGTAACAGTGAATTCTGATTGTGTAAAGCGCTGGTTTTCGGAACTTCCCGTAGCTGCCGCAAGCGGGATTTTCTGAGAATCAGCAGACCATGAGCGCGATCATGCAGACATGGCAGAGACGGAAAAGTTCGACTCCAAATACGCAGAAAGTCCTGTTTTATCGAATCATCGGGTGAACTTAGACTCAAAATTGCCATGTCTGCAGGGGATCAGAGTTCGCTCCGCTCAGCAGAAAGCTATCAAGTCTTCGCCTGAATCACCCTGTTGGTCACGTGGTTCTACTGTTTTTTCGGCAGTGCATCTGGAGCGGCAAGCTCAGATTCGAAACTGCGTTTGGCTCCTGGAGGACTTAAGCGGACCGCACGGACATCCATCACTGCTCCGCCAGGCTTTGATTTTGGCGCCAGCTTCAATGTGATGGCCTCTTCGGCGGGAAGTTCGACAGTGCCAACAGTTCTCCAGATAAAATTCTGGAAATGACCGGTCTCTTCGACAACAAACGATCGAGACTCTTTGCCAATCTGAATTTCGACCGTGCTGCCACCGTGGCCCGTGCCGCAGCCCTGCAGGATATCGATTTCGTAGGCACCCTCTTTAGACGCCGTCAACTTCCATTCGGCGGTTGCGTTTACATTGCTCCAGTAGCCAACGGTATTCTTGTGAGGCTGGGGTTCGTATCGCAGATTCTGACCGGCAGTCGTTGCCAGTTTCGCGGGCAGAAAGATCAGGCCATCATTGGCCGCGTTGATCACGGATGATCCCTCAAACACAATGGGTGGAGCATCGAAGGTGATGATCAGCACGTCGCCACTTTCAACCGGTGGTTTACCATGGCGGATAATCCAATGATCTGGTTCGGGCTGGAGAGAAATCATTGGTTCTGGAGCAGACTGCCATCGAATGGACTGCACAACATTGGCCAAACGAGGAATCTTGAGTGACGAATTCTCTGCCGCATTTTTGACCTCCATATACAGCGTATTTCCCGATGCAAACAACTGAACATTCTCGAAGCCAGCGCCTTCGAAACGAACAGTCTCCTTTGGTATTCCCTGAGGCTTGTCCGCTGGGGCACCACGAAGCTCCGGCAATGCCGCCGAAAGGAGCAGCAGGATGAGGAGTGGACGGCCGAAGAACAAAGAAATCATGTCGTGTTGCATTTTGAATACTCGATGCCAGCAAGACGTTTAAGTGAAGATTCGGCCCTATAGATACTCTTTTTTTGCGCTCCGGTCCAATGGGAAGGTTGGAATCGACGTCTCCTTAAAGAACGAGCGGTAAAGATTTGTAAAGGTTTCTGAACGTTCCTGGGGGATATCCCGGAGCCCGCCAGTCGTGAGATGAGAATTCTTCTCCTGAAAAGAAAGCGGTGGAACAGAATCGACAGGCGTCCGAACATCGATAGACTGTAAATTCTGCAACATGACTGCATTGACCTTGCCCGCATTTCTCTCCCCGCTGTCCCGAGATTTATGTCATGGCGTTTCTGAAACGTACCAACAACGACTCTGTCGAGGTAATTCCTCTGCCTGACGGAACGACAACGATTGGCCGTTCGAGACAATGCAATCTCAATCTGCAATCTCCGGTGGTCAGTAAACTTCATGCCGTGATTGAATGTCGCTCAGGCTGTTGCATTCTGAGGAATGAAAGCTCAAAGGGAACCATTGTCAACGGGAATAGGCTTGAAGGAGTTAGGCAACTAGTCCCCGGTGACCAGATTCGCATCGGATGGGAGAACCTGACTTTTTTTGATACGGCACCTCCGGAGATCGATGATGATTCAGGCCGATCACGGCGTCCTCCAGGCGCCCCCAGTGATCCGGATGATTCGATCAGCCACAAAACCGCTCGCCCTGGCCGTGCGATTCGATTCGAATCAGGGATATGCATTTCCGAGGATAAAGTCCGAGGAGAGATTTCGCTTCGGGATCAGTCGATCGCAAGTCTCGCAACGACAGACTCGGTTCGAAAACTTTCACAAATGCTGCGGTTGAGCAGAGTTCTTCGTGATCGCTCCGGCCCGAATCCTGTTGAGTCTGCCCTCACCGCCTTGTATCAGTTTTTTCCTCAAGCCTCTCAGATTGTATTGACTCAGGAAACGGCTCCCGGGTTTCAGGCGTTTCAGGTCAGTTTGGCACACAGTCGTGAAGCGGGATCGACAGCGATGGTCTGCGATGACGTCATTATGCAGACTGCAAAACTGAATAAGTGTTTTCTGCTGGCCGATCAATGGCGCAATCAGCCGGGAGAAAAACCGCGATTGTCGGCGATGGGACGAGTTTCCGTGATGTCTGTGCCGATCCAGACTGGGCAGGGAAGCTGTTACGCAGTCCTGCAGATGATCTCCGGAGATCCGGGCCCTGAATTCGACATGGGTGACCTGGAACGGCTGGTTATCCTCGCCCAATTGCTGGCGATGGTCTTGCCAGTGCCAACTTCGCGATAACGTCGGGCTCGACATGAGAATCGTGCGTTCGGCTGATACACTATGGTTGCGCGCAGAGTTGATGAGGTCGGCGGATGATCTCGTTCTTCTGGCCGCATGATTTTCATGACCAGATTTTTGAGTTGGCCGCGCCAGGAGAATTCATGAACGAGCACGTCCATTCTGTTGCCGACGTGCTCGGTCCTGGAGGTGTGATTGCTCGCAGACTGCCCGGCTATGAACCGCGGCCCGAGCAGTTGGCCATGGCCGAAGCCGTCGAGAATGCGCTGGCCAATAAGAAGCATTTGATTGCGGAAGCGGGGACGGGCGTCGGCAAAAGCTTCGCCTATCTGATTCCTGCAATTTTGTCCGCTCAGGGCAATCAGGGCGATGCGACTGAAGGCAAGAAAAAGAAACGCATCATCGTTTCGACGCATACGATCAGCCTTCAGGAACAATTAATTCAGCACGACATTCCGTTTCTGCAGTCGGTGTTGCCCGTGGAGTTTTCTGCTGTCCTGGTCAAAGGGCGAGGCAACTACATCAGCCTGCGCAGACTCGATAAAGCCGTGCAGCGATCGTCACAGAAGTCGATGTTTGAACCCGAAGGTCAGCGCGACCTGGCGCGAATTCGGCAGTGGGCTAATACGACCAAAGATGGCAGCCGGTCAGATCTCCCGTTCCAGCCGCGTCCGGATGTCTGGGATGAAGTGCTCAGCGATCATGGTGATTGTCTGCGAAAAAAATGTCCGAACCATGCCGACTGTTTCTACTACGCCGCACGTAGGCGAGTATGGAATGCGGACCTGCTGATCGTGAATCACGCGTTGTTCTTTTCGGACCTTTCATTGCGTCGCGACGATGCCAGCATACTGCCCGAATATGACACCGTGATTTTTGATGAGGCTCACACTGTCGAAGCTGTGGCCGCCGATCATCTGGGGCTTTCGGTTTCAGAAGGTCAGGTCGATTATTTGCTGAATCGGCTTTACAACGACCAGTCTCAACGCGGGCTTCTGGTGACCCATAGTTTGGTCGATGCTCAAAAGCAGGTTCAAAAGATCCGATCAGAGTCGATCCGCTTCTTTGAAGACGTCGGTGACTGGGCTGCTCGATTCTGCAAACCCAACGGGCGACTTCCCGGGCCGATGGAGATTGATAATCGGCTCTCCGCGGAGCTGACCGCTCTGGCGATCATGATTGCCGAGAAAGCCGCTGGCGCGAATTCCGAAGCCAATCAGGTCGAACTGCAGTCAGCTTCGGATCGCTGCAAGATTCTGGCAGATAATCTGCTGTCGTGGACTCGCCAGAGCATGGGGAACTCCGTGTTCTGGGTCGAGAAAAGCGGCGTGCAAAAAAATCGCCTGACGCTCATGAGTGCGCCGATCGAGGTCGGGCCAATTCTGCGCGAGTATCTCTACAACAATGTCCCGTCAGTGGTGATGGCCAGCGCGACCCTGGCGACAGGAACCAAGGATTTTGGTTTCTTCCGTTCTCGAGTTGGCCTGACCGAAGGCAAGGAAACGCGTCAGGGCAGTCCGTTCAATTACGAAAAGCAGGCACGCCTCATTCTGTCGACAAATATGGCGGACCCGGCAACAGATCCGAAGCGATTCGAACAGCAGTGCTGCGATCGCATCAAGCGACACTTACTGGAAACCGAAGGCCGCGCGTTTGTCCTATTCACCAGCTATTCAATGATGCAAAGCTGTGCGGAACGTCTGACCGGATGGTTGGCTCAGAACGATCTCTCCCTCTACTGCCAGGGAAAAGGATTACCCCGTACCGCCATGCTGGAACGGTTTCGCGCGGATGAACGAGCTGTCTTGTTTGGAACGGACAGCTTCTGGCAAGGCGTGAATGTTCCCGGCGACGCGCTGCAGAACGTGATTATTCCTCGACTGCCTTTCAGTGTGCCCGATCATCCGCTGTTGGAAGCTCGTCTGGAAGCCATCAAAGCGCGGGGAGGAAACCCGTTCCGTGATTACCAAACGCCCGAAGCGATCATCAAACTCAAGCAGGGCTTCGGCCGATTGATTCGCCACCGGAACGATACCGGACGAGTAGTGGTACTGGATCCTCGAGTACTGACGAAGCCCTACGGCCGATTGTTTATCGCAAGTCTGCCCAAGTGCCGTCTTGAGATCGACAATGGAGAATCGATTGAGCCTGTGATAGAAGATGGTCCATAGAATCGTTTACCGCCCAGCCGGAGGCGACTGCTTTGAAGTTGGCATTTCAGTGTTAGGGCTGGAAGCCTGGCACATCCTCTGCCGGTGGCGTAAGCCGGCTCACGCCACCGGCATTAGATTTGTCGACCCTCCGGGCCTAAGAATGGGCAACTTCAAAAGGCTCCGGCCAGCACAAAAGCCGGCGTCTCCGGCTTGCCGTTAAACGAAGGGAGACAGTCCTTCGACAGAATGCCTCCCTGCAATGATTTACCGCAGTTAATGAACTTATTCGATTAAATCACCCAAATTCTCCTCACACATGAACGCATCCTCCGCTCCTGAATATCGCACTGATGTTTTGACGGGGCTCGTATCCCTGGTTGCTCCCGCACGCTCAGCAAGGCCTTCGGCGAGACACTCGGAACCCACAATTGCACGGACGGACGATCCGTTTGCCGAAGGCTCCGAAGGGGAAACTCCAGGCGAGCGCTATGCCGTTCGAAAACCTGGCTCTGCTCCCAATACTCCGGGCTGGGATCTCAGAGTTGTCCCCAATCGTTACCCGGCTGTTGTGCCGGTCTCGGATTTGAATCCTGACGCGAATAAATCGAATCCAGCATCCGATCTTTTTCCTTCAGCGGCAGCGCTTGGTGCTCATGAAGTGGTGATCGAGTGCCCCGATTCACGTTCCCGTCTGTCCGATCTTTCACATGCGGAAATCACACAGGTTCTGTTCGCGTGGCGTCAGCGCATTCAGCATCTGGCAGAATCCAACAAGTACAGAAGCCTGGCGGTGTTTCGCAACGAAGGATTCAGCGCAGGCGCTTCCCTGTCGCATTGTCATTCGCAGATTATTGCGGCTCAGACTTTAACTCCTCTGGACCAGCAACGACATGAACGAGCAGTGGAGCATCGGCAAAGAACGGGGCGCGAGTTGGTGATGGATCTGGTCGAGGCTGAGCGAGGTGACCGGCAACGGATCATCGTCGAAACACAGGATTTCCTCGCACTATGTCCCTTCGCATCGCGAGCACCGTGGCAGGTTCGTTTCGTTCCGTTGCTTGTGGGGCCGGCGTACTTTGGCGAAGCTTCAGAACATTGCATCAGCGAACTGGCTCTGATTCTGAAGCGAACGATTCAGGCTCTGGAAGTCGCGCTCGACGGATCATTCTCGTTCAACCTGATTCTGCCACATCCTCGACTTGATCAGCCGCCGCAGTATCGCTGGATGCTGGAACTGCTGCCGCGGATCGGACGGCATGCGGGCTGGGAATACCTCAGCAGCGTGGAAATCGTGACCGTTTCGCCGGAATATGCAGCGGCGACGCTGCGTGAATTAATGAAGACAAGATAAACGATTCCGCACGAAATGAACTGCGCCGCACAAAACGGAAGAAATACAGCGTTATTGATCTTTGTTGACCCGATGGAAAACCCGGGCGACACGGGAACAGAGCGAAGGCAAGAGTTTGAACCACTGATTAGCTCTAATGAACGCTGATTAATGCAAAGCTCAGAGAACCAACGCGATCATCCACAACGTGGCCAATTGCTGCCACTATTCGACGGACTCTTCAGGGCGACCACCGTTCGGACCGCAAAAACATCAGCGTCAATTAGCGTTCATTAGCGGTCTCAACAACGACTCATTTCCACGCACTACATTTCGCGCAGAACGACTTAGACGCGAAGTGACAGCCCTGAACAAGCTTCAACCTACTTCAGCAAATAACGATTAGCGATCGTTATTCCGCTGAGCATCGCCCCGACGATTCCGAGGAACCCCTGATCAGTTCCGCACAGGAACAAATTATTCAGCGGCGTCTGTCCGTTCACAAACTTCTGCGGCGCGCCATACACACAACCATTCAGATGGCCCGTGAACCGGCGAATGGTGCGTGGCGTAAACACATCCGTGTCGATCACATGTGATCGAAAATCCGGAATATGCTTCATCGCACTTCTGATGATTTCATCGTTCCAGTGCTGCTTCGCTGCGACATACTGGTCTTCAGGAAGATTCATCCAATAATGCGGATCTGCCAATGCCGTGATACGAATGCGACCGTCTTCAAGCGGCTCAGAATAATCAAAGTTATTCGGTGAGCAGATAATGCCGCTGCGAAGATCGACCGGCACATCCGGACGTTCATAGTGAAAGTCTTTGGAATCACTGTAGAACACGATCGTGTCGCGGTGCCCCAATTGAGCTGGCTCACAATCCAGCACGCTGATCGATTCCACAAAGGAGATATCGCCAGGCTCAGCCTTCACGGGCGGGCTGTTCGGATCAATCATCCGCATTGTCTCAGCTGCACCGGCCGACGACAGAATATTGTCGGCTTCGATTTCCGTCCCATCGTCCAGCAGGACGGAAGTGGCTCGCCCATTGCTCTGGCGAATCTCCTGCACTCCCGCACGAAGTTTCAGGTGTCCGCCGAGCGATTTGAAGTGCTTCACAAGCCGTTTCAGAATGAGCCGAATGCCATCGAAAGGTCGGCCGAATCCTTCGTGGAAAATGCTTTTGAACATAATCACGAACTGGCTGAAATCCATATCTCGCGGTGTCGCGCTGCCGTAAAACATCAGCGGACAGAACAACATGTCGACCAGCAGCGGGTCGCGGATATACTCCGAGACAACCTGACGAGCTGAAACACTTTGGCGTTCCAGATCCAGAGCATCATGCTCGGCGATACGAGTCACGAGGCGACGGAAACCATCGATCTGCTGAGGAAAAGCCGAAGCGATTTGCTCGACGAAATAGTTGAACTGATTTGTAAATTGCAGAGTCGCCCCGGGGAAAACAATCGATGACTGCAATTGAGGTCGCAGGTCAAAGTCTTCCCATTTCATTCGCAACTGTCGCAGCAGCTTGCTAAGTGGTCCCTGTTTGGTGCCAGGCTCTGCATAGTTAGTGACAGCGTGCAAGCCAACGTCGTAGTTGCGTTTGCGAAGGCGATAGAAAGAATTCAGGCCGCCAATCGTCG
>JBILXT010000393.1:0-6663 GCA_044378235.1 Planctomycetaceae bacterium | reverse complement strand
TCTCAACCCAACGACTGGATCGTCCAAGGAACCGCTTTGAAATCTCTGACAGAGTTTCCCGTTCCCCGACTCGATACGCTGGTGACCCATCTTCCAGCAGAAGAAATGCGGCTGGTTCGACAACTTTCGGTTTCGAATCCACAAACAACTGAGGGTAACGTTCTTCGAGCACTTCTTTGGATGGCGTCAGCACGACCATGCCGGGACGCATATGCTTGGGCTCCGCGATTCGATGCTGATTGAAAACCGCCAGAGCCGAGAAATACCGAGTTGTCCCGTAGACGCGTTTGGAGATCTTTGAATAGTTCTCGCCGTTTTTGACGACCGTGTATTCGTAAGTTGTTCCGTCGTCGGGGGCTGGTTCGGCCTCTGCGTTCTGACTGTTGAATGCCGCAAGGCTGAACTTTCCATCTGCGCCAGAACCGCCTGCCGTTCGCACGGTATTGCGACCAGTGCGTCCGCCCGGCTGAGTCACGGCGTCAAAGCCTCGTGATCCAAAACCGTTTGACTGCTGCGCGAGAGTCCGGTCAGTCATTTCCTGTTCAACCGTTGTTGAAAACGCTGGCGTATTGTCTTCTGTGGCTGAAGGATTGCTTTCGGAAGCATCATCCAGGGGTGCAAAGCTGGAAACTCGATCGGAGTAAGCATCGTCGGCATTCTGGGTGGCGGCAGAATCCTGAGGATCCAGCATTGCGATCAGAACAGGTTCCTTCTCTGAGTCAGCCGCTGGTTCTTCCAGCATCGGCGTTTCAGACAATTCGGTTTCTGTTGTTGATGTCTCTATGGATGACAATGCATCGGCGGAGTCGAAGGAGATTTCGGCAGCATCTGAAGAGGCAGCATCTGAAGAGGCAGCTTCTGAAGAGGCAGCTTCTGGAAGAGTGATTCCGTCCGACGTCTCAGCGACGTCAATCGAAGGCTGTCGCTGCGAAGCCGGCAGGTCCTCAGTGCCTTCAAGAGCACTGAGCGGAAACTCGTTGTCCTGTGGCTGCGGGACGTTTTCTGTTGGCTCAAGTGCACCGAATTCAGGTGTCGAATTCTCAGAATTAAACGCATTGAGACCGCCCAGTCGTGACTCCGGCGAGCCTCCTGGTGTTATAGATGTCTCGTCGGCAGCGGCAAACGAATCGTTCGGCGTCGTCGATCCTGCAAGTAAGTCCTGTGGCTCTCGGTTTTCGATAACCGCCGCAGGAAAAGAATTGTCTGCAACGAGCTCGTTGTTCTGATCGGCTAATGTGTTTGCGTCAGATTCTGCAGGTTCGGAGAACTCCATCGCCGATGGCGCATCGAAGTTTGACCCGGCAATGTTTGATTCCGCCTGAGCAAACGTTGGGACTTCCTGTTCGCCGGTCGTGACTTCGTTGTCGGATGCAACGAGACTTCGCTCCAGCAACGGATCCGTAGTCGCTCCGGTCACATTGCCGGACATCAGAGCAGATGCTTCTTCCGGCTTTGCGGAGGCATCAGGCGTTCCAGCCGTCGAACCAATTGACGCCTGAGTCAACTGGCGTTGATGGAGGTCCATCTTGTGATAGACAAGGAAGCAGAATGCGAAGAAGAGAATGGTGATGACGGCCATTCCCAGCTTGGCCTCATGGCTTAACGCATTGGCAGCGGAGGAGGCCGATTTCAGGGATGTCAGCAATTGCCCAGCCACTTCGCGGCTCTCAGTTTCGCTGATCGGCTGCGAGGATTCAGTCGCACTTCGGCCGGGGTTGCTTCCACGGGTGTTTTTGTCAGAACCTGCCATCCCTGGTGTCCTTTGAATGCGTTCTTGACGATTCGATCTTCCAAAGAATGGAAGGTCAGAATCGCCACAATTCCATCCGGTTTCATAATGTTCGGAAGGACGTTCGTCAGCATGCGTTCCACATGCTGCAATTCATTATTTGCTGCAATGCGCAGTGCCTGAAACACTCGCGTTGCAGAGTTTCGACCGCCGGCGTTCTTCGCAGCTCCCACTGCTGATGAAACACAGGCTTCCAGATCTTCCGTAGTGACGACTGGATTCCCCAGTTGGCGACGTCTGACGATCTCCGAGGCAACTTTCGCTGCCGCCGGCTCTTCGCCAAACTCACGAAAAATCTTCTCCAGTTCTGAAGCTTCCAGAGTCCTCAATAGTTCTGCGACCGGTTTGTCTTCGTGCGGATGAAACCGCATATCCAAAGGTCCGCCAGCATCGAAACCAAAACCACGTTCACGATCCGAAAGCTGATCAGATGACAAACCCAGATCCAGCAAGACTCGGTCGACCTTTTCTATCCCCAGATTTTGCAGCACCGATTCGGCCTCTGCATAGCTGGAACGAACGAAGGACGCACCCGAATGTTGTAATGAAGCGAGGTTTTGAGTCGCCAGAGCGAGCATCATGGGGTCTCGATCGAGACCAATGAGTCGTCCGGTTTCTCCGAGAGATTTCAGGATCAATCGACTGTGACCACCAGCGCCCAAAGTTCCGTCAAGAACCGTGAGTCCGGCAGATAACTGCAACCATTGCATCACTTCCCGGGGCATCACCGGAATGTGAACTGAACGCTGATCCGCAGTTGTCATTGGGGAAAAGAAGTAACAGAAAGGAGCCGATTTACGCCGTTGAGAAATCGATGGCGCAGAACCAGCCGAAGGAGAGAGTCGTAATCTAAGCCCGCTGCTCAGATGCGCGAAGACCAGTTTTATCATGCGGATCCGTGCGGATCGGCGAACGGGTTATTGATTCCATCGCCCACGCTTCAGTTTACGATCAAGTCAAGTCGTCGGATGCGCCCGTGGAAGAAATGATGGCCTGAAGGAAAAATCCGTGTGCCACGGCCCGAATCGACGCTCGAATAGACTGCACGTCACACTGTTGCGGGAAGCCCTTCAGCTACTCACCCAGATCCTCCTCGGCCAGATGAAATCGATGCATGATTCGGTGAAACACTGGTGTCAAAATCACCGCCGTAGCACTCAGAAACACGACACCGCTAAATAAGGCATAGGACGACGCAAACAGCTTCCCGGCCGTCGTTGCCATCGTGTTTACCGGCCCCATACCCGTCAGAATCATCGACGCATTCAGCAGGGCGTCGATCCAGGTCAGTTTGCCAAACCAGCGATACCCCAGAATTCCAATCCCGAGACTCACGGCAATCATGGTCCCGGAGATCAGACCATACATCGACAGACGCAGGAGAAAATGGGCTCTTTCTGCCAGTGGCTGCGTTTTCTTCTCAAATCTCATTGTCTGGTAATCCGTGGCTGACCGTCCGCGAAACAGCCTTCAAACCGGTCGAAAGAACGCTAAACTGCCCGTTTCACGCGAAAGCATTATTCCGCGCACTTTATTCTTATCTGACAGTTCTGTCATTGAGTGCCCGGACTTCTCCCACCCCACGGCGTTTTGATCGCGAAGGCTGATAGAATGACTACGTACTTCCCGGAAGTTGACAAGATCCAGTTTGAAGGGACATCCTCCCGCAATCCTCTGGCCTTCCGGCACTATAACGCGTCCGAAATTGTCGAAGGTCGGACGATGAATGACTGGCTGCGTTTCGCAGTCTGCTACTGGCATACGTTTCGAGGAACTGGTTCCGACCCGTTCGGTGCGCCAACCCTGATGCGTCCATGGGACGACGGCACGGATTCCCTGGACAATGCTCTGCGCCGGGTCGACGTGGCTTTCGAGTTCATGACGAAGCTGGGTGTTCCCTACTACTGTTTCCATGATCGTGACGTTGCTCCTGAAGGGGCAACTCTGCGTGAAAGCAATGCCAACCTTGATGCTGTCGCTCGCAAGCTCAAGGAAGCTCAGCGTTCAACGGGAATCAAATTGTTGTGGGGCACGGCCAACCTGTTTTCACATCCTCGCTACATGCACGGAGCAGCCACCAGCCCGAACGCCGACGTGTTTGCTTACGCCGGTGCTCAGGTCAAGAAAGCTCTCGAAGTCACCTACGAACTGGGTGGCGAGAACTACGTGTTCTGGGGCGGCCGCGAAGGTTACATGTGTTCCTACAACACGGACATGAAGCGTGAACTGGATCATCTGGCTCGCTTCATGCACATGGCGCACGAACACGCCAAGTCGATCGGGTTCAAGGGCCAGTTCCTGTTTGAACCAAAGCCAAAGGAACCGACCAAGCATCAGTACGACTTCGACGCCGCGGCTTGTCTCAACTTCCTGCGCCAATACGGCCTTATGGATGTTGTGAAGCTGAACATCGAAACCAACCATGCGACTCTCGCTGGTCACTCGATGATGCACGAACTTGAGTACGCATCGATCCAGGGAGTTCTGGGAAGCATCGACGCCAACACAGGCGACCTGCTCCTGGGCTGGGATACCGACCAGTTCCCGACTGACATCTACCTGACGACTCAGATCATGCTTGTGCTGATGAAGCAGGGCGGATTGCATTCCGGCGGTACAAACTTCGACGCGAAAGTTCGCCGCGAAAGCATCGACCCAATCGACCTCTTCCATGCTCACATCGGTGGGATGGACGCGTTCGCTCGCGGCCTGAAAATCGCCGCTGCGATTCGCGCTGATGGCGTGCTGAACGACTTCGTTCGTCAGCGTTACAGCACTTACGACAATGGCATCGGCCGTCGCATTGAAGCGGGCACGGTTTCTCTGAATGATCTGGACACGTACATTCAGGAAAGCTCCAGCCTGACGGCCAATACCAGCGGTCGCCAGGAAATGCTCGAAAACCTCATCAACCGCTACATCTAGCAAGGGCTCGGCCCTTGACGCGGGTTGGCCTAACCGCCCGTTACCAAGGGAGACGCTCACGTTGTTCGCTGCCGGCAGTGTGTGTTCCTCACGAACACACTCTGCATGGCAAGGGCACGGCCCTTGACGCGGGTTGGCCTAACGGCCCGTTACCAAGAGAGACGCTCACGTTGTTCGCTGCAGGCAGTGAGTATTCAGCACGAGCACACTCTGCGTGGCAAATTGCCAGGTCACGGCCTTGGCGGGCAGCGGAAAGAAAATGAATTGCACACTGCACACGCACTTTGCAACAGTCCCGCAATAAGTCCCCTGAATCACAACCCGACGCGTCAGTTTTGAAGTTGCGCATTTTATTCAGGGCTGGAAGCCCGGCACATCCCCTGCCGGTGGCGTGAGCCACCGGACTGCAAGAAAAGCTGCTACTCAGGCCTGAAGGGCCGAAACATCTGCCCTTGTGTCGGCCCTCCGGGCCTCAGATTCCTTATATTCGCATACCGGTGGCTCACGCCACCGGCATTGGATTTGTCGACTCTCCGGGCCTGAAAATGCGCAACTTCGAAACGCGTCAGCGAGGGATCGGTGTCTTGTAGAGAAATCCCTCGGTGACGTTTCGGGGTGTGATTTCTGGCCGCAGTCACAACCGGAAGTTATCTGAGGACTGTGCCTTCGCCTCAATGAAGGGAATCGCTGGTGTTTGAATTCAACCCAGACGCGTTAAACACAACCAGCCCGCCGACTCTCGCGAGCGGATGTGAAGATTGAAGAGTCTTGCGAAACGGGCTGGCCGAAAACTCGCGTTGGTTGCCTTCAAACATGCGTGACTTAGGCGATTCGTGTGATCCGAATAAAACGTTGACGGATACGACAAGATACTCGTCGACATCGTCTGTCAGACTCGAGTTACGCTCCATAGTCAGGGGCCGCCAATTGATTCCATAAAGCGCTGGATCAACCGGGCCATGATGCGCCAGGATGATTGGCCGACGAACGTAGTTCTTCTGGCACCATTCGCGCAACAGAATCAAGTTCTCACCCCAATCCACATCACTCCCGAGGATGTGCAGATGCCCGGTTGCTGGTCCGCCGGAGCTGAAATTGAAGCTGGAAATCACGGACGGGACCGTGCTAATCGCAGTGAGCGTCAGTACGCCATATGGAAGCAAAGCAACGACGCGCAGGCTGCGAGATTTCAATTGGTTCGAAGCCAACTGGTACTGTCCCAGCCAGGCGAAAAGAAATGGAAAGGCAGGAATCGCATAGCGTAAATGATCATCCATTCGATTGCTGATCAGGACTGCTACGATTAGTCTAGTTGTCGCGAAGCACAAAGCTCTTCGAGCAGCCAGCTTGCGTGGTTCGCAATGTAGACTAGTGCGCTGAGGCACGAGCCTGCAGCCGAATTCGCTCGGCAATCTCATCGTAAACGGGAATAGCAATTCCTTCGCCGACCTCAATGCTCACGGCGACTCCGTAACGAACAGGGCGATCAAATCCCTTTGCCAATTCGGAAGCGATCACCCGGAGGTCCAACGACTGCTCCGTGTCGTACACCCCAGCTTTATTTTCACCTTCGAAAACTTCGTGCTGCACTGTTCCACGGACCACAGCATCTGAGTCGCCGTGAGTCCTCTTCACTTGTAGAAGCTTGCATTCGTCGGCGGTAAGTTTTAGTCGCAGGTCTGCCGCCAAATGTTTCTGGCTTCCAACAGAAATCGGGCTGATGTAGGCCAGTGTTACAGTGGCCCGTCGCCACACAGACTACCGGACAAACTCTTGGGAAGGGGAACTTGAAAGGCATGAGCCTGATCGCGTGAGAGGCTTCCCCAACCGAGCATCGTGGCCCGTTGCGAGGTGCAGGACATACCTCGAGCGAAATCGGGGCGACCGTAGCCCAAGATTCGTTGCGTCAGTTGGCGAAACGCTTCATCATTGAGTCCATCACCGAGGGC
>JBILXT010000067.1:0-23883 GCA_044378235.1 Planctomycetaceae bacterium | reverse complement strand
GGCGGTGATGGTGACGATCGGCTTTATCTGTTCGTACAGAACCTTGGTAAGTCAGAGTCATTGTTTTTAGCTCGTCTCGACGGCGGTGCGGGGCTCGACTCTGGCGTTGTCTCGCCAGGCCTTGATGCGAATGGCTGGACAAAATAATGACGGCCGTAACGATCTTGTCTGCGTATCGGACTGCGGGGCCGAGGCAAAGAGTGGTCTGGACTCCGTGGAATCATGACTCGCAGAATCTTGAGCCATCTCAGGTGCGTTCGAACGACGAAGGTAGTTACATGTGAACAGCGGGCTGCTGATTTTGATATGCGGCTTATAACCGGGACTTGATCAACATCCCGCTGACGCAGTTCGGTTTGCGGTTCTTCTTCAATCGATTCATGTACGGATGATTCCGAAAGGCAATGCTAAGATGAAAAGCACGTTCCTGGCAGGCGTCCTCTGTCGTATTTGCAGACAGCAGAGTCCCTGCAGGCCGTCGCACGCCCCTTCAGTTTCTCGATGGGCATCCTGACTGGTCTGTTGGTCCTGGCATTGCTGGGCATGATGGTGCGACAGGCTGTGATGGTTCCTGAAGACTTGCTTCATTGCGTCAACTGGATGGTCCTCACGCTGCTTTTCTTCGGCTTTATCCCCCTCATCCTGCTGAGGCGACAACGAATCACCCTGGATGACTCGGGGCTGGAAAGCCGCTTCTACTTCTGCGGATTCCCGATCTGGCGCAATTTTGTGCCGCGGGAGAATATCGTGAGTCTGGACTCACAGTGGGACGGCAGCTCGGACGATGGAGCCTGCATACGACTTCTGATCCGTACCACGGCTGGAGAAACACAATGGGGTATTGAAGCTGATGACGACTCAATCATCAGCCTCGCAAAGCGGCTCAGTCATTTTCTGAGGCAAATGAAACACAACTAAACAGTGCCGGCTTCCCATTGTTTCTCCAGCAATTCGGGCCAGAAAAATGATGGCAGGATCGTCACTGTCGTGGGCGTTCGATCATTCACAAGGAACGGCAGACAGGATCCAGACAAAACACCATTAGGAAGATGATTGCGAACAATCAGGGTCGTTGAAACAAAGCACTCCGCGAGGGGACTGAATTTCATTGGTACAGGCAAACCAAATTTTCGCGACATTTCGTCAGTCAGTTCCGTGGCCAACTGAATGAGTTCTTTGTCGACGGGTTCGGTTCCCGCCAGTGAATACAACATACGAGCCAGATAGGAAAGATATTTCGGAGAGACGTCCTCTGTACCCGATGGACAGAAAACAACTGCGGCCGGAGAATTTTCTCGCCCGGCTTCAAACAACACCCGGTTCGCCATGATCACAGCTCCCCAGGCGATTCGTCCATGAGTAAACAACCGCGGCAGATCGCGAAAGTAAACATTCAGCTGGTCTTCGGGATTGTGCTGTAGCCATCGCGGCTTCGGTACGCGAAGCAGCGTCATTCGTTGCCACATAGAAAACTGCCTCGGCGCCGCACCAATGTTATCCTGACAATGTTGCAGAGTGGAATGCATCATTTGCTCGCTTCAAACAGAGGTGGAACTGGCCCATAACAGGGTTCAGATTCGCGACGTCGGGCCGCTGGCTTCGAGGAATCGAAAAAAGAGCTGACATGTCAGCAACAGCGGCGTGTCTCGTTGCATCTGCTCTGCAATGTCGTCGGCATGCAAAAGGACGCCTCGAAGTGCCAGCAAAGAATCGAGAACTTCTGTGCCACTCAGACACTCATTAAGCGAAAGATCTGCCAGAGCATTTCGAATTCGAGAGTAATCCGGACTCCCGACGGCTTTGATCGTTTCTTCAACGGTCCTGATCATATCGAAATCACTTTTGGTCACGTCTTCGTGGAAAAACCCCAGCCCGTCCACATGGCGCAGGACGAGCAGCAGCGCTTCCGGAAGAACCATCCACAACCTTGTCAGACATTGAAGCGCTTCAACGGGAGAATGGAGCCACTCCTGTATCAACTGGAACACTCGCTGACGAAAAGTCTCCTGGTCCAGTACCGTGCAGTCATGAATCAGTCGATCCAGTGTCGGACAACCGCTCAACGAAGCGCCATGGTTCTCCTGTCGAACGGCTCCAATGATATCCATCATCTCTGTATCAAGAAGTCGATTCTGAAAGGTAACCCCGGCGGCATTCAACTCCGCACTGACCTCGTCAAACAACAGGCGTCCCTCGATTTCCGATGAGAACGCGGTCATCTCAAACACGCGACTCAAAATTCGACACCAGGCGTCCGAGTAGCCTAACGAAATTCGAGGACGCGTCTGTTCAACCTCAGTTCGCAGTTGCTTCCAGTCGCGGCGGTTCCCCAGAACGTTCCATCGCCCAACCAGATAGATGCAGAGTAATTCGGAACTCATGATTCTGTCGGCCACTGTTCCGGAAACATCCACGGCTGTCAATGAGGAGTCCCTGCGAAACTCATCAATCAGTAACTCAATGAATCGTGGTTCTGCCCCGTAGTACTTCAGAGCGACCATCAGCCATTCAGCTGGTCGACGGTGCAGTGAAAAATCGGGACGCAGCTTTAGCATCCAGTAGCCCATCAGGAAAACGTCGGCAGTCCGACTCTCTGACTGAGCCAGCTTGAATAAATCAGAGTATTGAGAGACGGCCGGTTGAACCGTGAATTCTTCCCACAGGCGATCGGCCAGAGCGGACGATCCTGAATCCTGGTGAATTCTGGTCTCATCCATGCTCCGGCTACTGTTGGTATCCTCCCCATCCGCCGACTCACGTCGAAGATCACTTTCGATCTCACTGCTGTTCCTCGAGTGACTCTCACAGGCGGCCATCACCGCCTCATAAGCTTCACGGATTCGCTGAAAATGACGAGGATGCGATTCCGGCCGGAAGCGGCGTAATAACACGGAGTACGAACGACGAATATCTGATCGATCTGCAAGCCGCGACACTCCTATGATCTCATAAGGACTCACAGGCCAGTCGTCAATGTTCTCGCTCAGATGTTCAATCATAAGTCAGAACTGCCATTCTATCTGGAACCGGACATCACGCCCGCCAGTCATCTTCGTTGATATCTTCAGTCTGTGCCAGAGGACAGTTCACCTCGTGTGATTCATAAGGTCATGAATATCTGTTGTCGTTGACCATGAGGAATCCCGTTCTTCATTGGGCGGCTCATTCATTGATGGATCATTTCCTCGATCCGTGAAGAACGGACGCAGAAGACTGAGGAGTACAAAGAAGAAGGCCAATACCACCGCGACAAATATTCCGATATAGAGCACCAATCGCTTCCTGGCGGGCGTCATCACTGACCGCTGCACGCGCGGCGATGTTTGAGGGTTTGAGAACCGATGTGCAACACTCTGTTGAATGCGCAGAGCGAGCGGGCGAACTCCCAGAGGACGAAGCCCTGCGACTCCGCTGCATTTCTGGAGCATTTGCTCCCAGACAGATTTCCCAGCCTGCACGCTTTCCGGGCTTTCCGTCAGCTCCAGATGTCTGCGTCGGATGACGACTGCAGCCTGCTGCGGAGGCATTACAAATGTGTCGCAGATTTCACGGGCCAAAAGTATTGATGGATCGTCGTCATCGGATTGTGGGAGTCTCGCACCAAGGCCAGGCTTCAGATTCGTGAGGCGCATGATCAACGCCGGAAAAGGTGTCAGCCTGTCCCGCAGGATCAACCAGCGTTTCTTCCGCTGGTCGGGGCCGGTTTTAAAAAAATCGCGACAGAATCTCTGAACCAGATCGGCATATACCTGTTCCGAAAACCTCAGATCTTTCAACGCGGCATCCGGAACTGCCATCGCCAGGACGGCCGATTTCTGTACGCCCGGCGGGCAGAACTGCTGTTCCTTCAGCCTGCGACACGCAAGCTCGTGATTGCTCAGTGATCCGTCGCTGTTCTCGATCGCCAGGATGCGCTTCGCACTGGCGACGGCCATCGCAGATTCTTCGGGTGAAGCGGAGGCGGGCCTGGTTGAGTTCACGGCTCAGAGCTTTCATCAAGTTGATCCAGAAACTGTTCGAGTGCAGTCCGATTCAGTTCAATGGAAGAAGGATCCTGCATCTGCAACGCCTCTTCAAATCCGTGAATCACCATCTCCAGGTGCTTCCTGATTTCCAAAGGCAATTCGCGATACAGTCGATCGGCCTTCTTTAGCAGATGTCGATTGGCCTGGTCTTCACGCGGGTCGCTTTTCAGATCCTGCATGTTCCTGAGCGCTTCCTTCAACTGCCTGTCGGTCATGTTCTGCGCGTGGCGAGTCACAACATAGGTCGCTTTGACGCCCGCTTCGGTTTCAGCGTCGACCTCAAGAATTCCGTTCAGATCGTATGTGAAACGGATATCGATTCGCTGGCCAGCTGGTCCCCGCGGAATCCCTTTCAGTTCGAATTCGCCCAGAAACAAATTGTCTTCTGTCTTGCGTCCTTCTCCCTGGTACAGCCTGATCGTCACCGACGGCTGATTGGCATCAATCGTGAAAAACTGTTCCATTCGGCTGATCGGAATCGTGGTATTGCGACTGATCACGGGAAAGAAGTAGCCCGATCGCACGCTGCCAGCGACATTCTTCGCAATCTCCACTCCCAGCGTGAAAGGAGCGACGTCCGTGACGACCAGGTCCGTGACTGCTTTGTCCAGATGCACGAGGCCGCCCTGAATGGCAGCGCCCAGGGCGACGACCAGATCCGGGTCCAGCGAACATCGAGGATCCTTGCCGAACGTTTCCTGCAGCAAGGCTTTGATTTGAGGCATCCGAGTCGCGCCTCCAACCAAGATGACTTCATCGATCTTTTGGCAAGTCAGTCCGGCATCCGCGAGCGCACGCTGCAGTGGCAATCTCGTTTTCGCCATTAGCCCGGCTGTCCATTCCTGCAGCTGACTGGCCTGAACCAAAATCGGTTCACTCGATTCATCAATCGTGCCGTCTGAAGCTGGGAAGCGAACCGTCGCAGAATCGCTGTTCGACAGTTTTCGTTTTGCCGACTCACATTCATGCAGCAGACGTGCCAGCAGGAGCGGGTGGCGTACTTCCACCTGCTCATAGTTCATTCTGCGGGAGGTCAGAATGTGGCTGGCAATCGAACGTGTGAAGTCTTCACCACCCAAAAAAATCTCGCCAGCCGATGCTCTAATCTCAAGAGTAGATTCGAACTGATCCACCACTGAAACATCAAAGGTGCCTCCGCCCAGATCAAACACCAGCGCCACTCGTTCCAGCTCCAACTCGTGCAGTCCATAGGCAATGGCCGCTGCCGTGGGCTCATTGATGATCCGACGAACTCGAAAGCCTGCCAATTCACCCGCATGAATCGTGGCCTTGCGCTGGAGTTCGCTGAAGTACGCTGGCACCGTGATCACGGCTTCGTCGACCTTCTGTTTCAGCCGGGCTTCAGCATCGGCTTTCAGTGACTTCAGAATCAGCGACGACAGTTCCTCGGCGCGAAACTCCTTGTTCGCAACCTGAACTTTTCGATCAGTGCCCATCAGTCGCTTGAACACTGTCGCACAACGCGCGGGAGCCACCACCTGCAATTCTTTCGCGGCGCGCCCGATAACCAGTCGTCCGTCATGGTCGATGCCCACCGCAGACGGCGTCAGGAACTCGCCCATCGCATTCGGAATCAGCTGCGGTCCTTCCGGTGAAAGCCAGGCAACCAGTGAATTGGTTGTGCCAAGATCAATGCCAACGATCATCAATCCGTCCTTCTGCCTTTGTCTCTGAAGGCCGGTCGAGTCTTGCATCCTGCAGAATACTCACCGGTTCGCTGCCAGCCTGGCATCAAACGCTTCGCACTCATGACTGAAGCTAACTTCTTAAAGATTTCGCGCGAACGTCCTGCCCCCAATCTCCTTCGCGATAAGAAGAGAACTCAGCCAACCTTGGACAACTATAGCCTTCGCACATGCCGCCACAAGGGAAGTAAGCAATTCCGTACTGCAGCGTGAAAATGACGTACCACGCCATAGACACCCATCTGATAGCGGACTAATCACTGCAAGGTAAAACAGGAATCCCCAGAAATCACATTAGACATGACAACTCTCCTCAGCACTCTGAAGGATACCTGGATCTAAAATCCTGGAATCGTTTGCTGAGATGCTTTTTGCCTTCGAATCTTCGACAAGAAGTCATCATACAGCTGCCGAGATGTCATCTCACAAGCCATCGAATCCCATGCTGACTCACGTGATCTGTGAATTGCAACGTGTGGGGATCGCAGCGACGGTAGACCGTGTGGCCGTCGGTGCGGATCATCAGCCAGCCGAAGTCCCAGGCGTCGCTGGAGTATCGCATCGGGACGGCCGGACGAATACGAACGACCGGATGCGAACCGATCATGAAGAGTTTCTGCTCCATGTAGTAATACGCGGAGCCACCCTGAACAAAGACCTCGTGATCGACGGATTTATCTTCAGCATTCGTCAGTGAATCACACAGCCCCTTGATGCCCAGCTTGATTGAGCAGCCAGCAGAGAACGCTTCAATCAGATCCTCAAGCGATCCTGACAGGACAGTGCCGTCAGACGAGTGATGCAGGACTTGTTGCCAGTCGTCGCGAACGCAGAAACGGAACACGTCAAAGTCGTAGACGAAGTTATGGCTCGGCGCATTCGTCTCGGCATCCCATGCGTTCTCGACATGATACTTTGGCATATCAGCGGGAGCTTCTGCGATCGCGGCGCCTCGTTGGCCAACGGCGGGGCGTCCATCCAGAAACGGACGAGCGATGCCCTGTGTTCCATCCTGGTTGTAAAGAAAGAACGACATCGAAGGACGTGGGCCAAATCCTGTTGGCAATTCAATCGGCTGCCGCAAACTCATCACCCCCGCGCTCCAGGAGTTGTTGATGCGATAGGTCACGCCGAACTCAGCGACTTCGCGAATGCGTTCTGAACTGGATGAGGTGACATCGATGTGTTCGTTGTGCAGAAACTCCGTCCCGATTCGCAGGTCTGCGGCTCGACCAATCGCGGCACCAAGATCGTCAGGAGATCCTCGCACGATCTGGCGAGAAGAATTCAGTTCCAGCAGACATCGCCACGATTGAATCGGATTGACCACAAAGCGCTCCCTCAGTCGTCGAGCACAAACATGTCGGCACCTCAATTACCGGATGTTTCCTGATCCCGCCGATGGATACAACTTGATCAACGAAAAAAGGGTTACGAAGCAGTTCCTTCGTAACCCTTTTAAATTTCTGGTTAGTATCCAGGATCTGCTTTCGGAGATTTCCTGGTTGGAAGCGAAAGCGCTTCGTAACCTTTTTCTGATTTCAGCAGAGGCCGCTCAGGGCGACTCTACAATTACTTCTTGGCTGGGGACAGCTGGCGGATGCTGGCGCCACTTCGCTTGGAAACCAGTTCCTTGCTGCCGTCTGCATTGATCTTCACGCCAACGCGAGTTGGCTTGCCAGTTTCTGGACAGATCAACTGAACGTTAGACGCGTCAATTGCCAGCTCAATGTGCAGGCGTCCACCTTGTGGGCTCTTTGGGTGGCCTCGGCGAACGTGCTTGTAGACCTTATTGATTCCTTCAATAACCACTTTTCCGTTTTTGCGATCTACGGACAGCACGGTGCCACGACTACCGGAGTCGTCTCCAGAAACGACCTCAACAGTGTCACCTTTGCGAATGTGCATCTCTATCAACTCCGAAAACACTCAATTCAGGGCCAAAAACGGAGAAATTCGATTCCCTGCAATCGACATTACAGCCGAATTTCATCACGGAATTTGCAAAAACGCAGCCTAAGGCGACCATGAACCACTGTTCAGCGGCCCGGCGCAAGGTGTGCGCGGAAAATCGAAGCGGCGAAGGATGACAACTTTTGGTCTCCGAATCAAGGCTGCTGGCGGCCGTTCAGGCTCGATTTACGGAGTCTCTCGTGAACAGCAAGGAACTTCAGTCTCTGTCCCCAGAAGCCTGTTTTTCTCGGGATATCTTTTCAAAACGCTCACGAATCTCATGGGACGCCCCCAGCGTGATCCAAGCGTCGTAGTCCCATTGAAAGCCGGGAACGACCGCCATTGTCCTGATCGGAGCAAAGTACGAGCAACTGCTGGGCGATTTCGCGTCCTTACCATACCGGTAACACGTCAGTTCGTCAGCGACCGGGACGTAGCATCCGATTCCCTGGTCATCCTCGCCGACATAGGCTGCCCAGTGTTCGGTGATTTTCTTGTACTCGTTGGGGAATTCAGGCTGAGTTCTTTTCAATTCAGCTCCTGTCCAGGGGGCATCGCCATCGTAGAACACCAGAGTGGCCAGGCGAGAGTCGACAAAGAAAGCCGGTAACTCCTGATGGTGAGCCGGGTGAGGCTCCGTTCCGGCATAGTGAAAACGGAAACGAATATGCAGCAACTCATCTTTCAGCGTGATCGTCTGCTCCATCGTGCATTCCGAGAGCAGCTCCCCCGAGGCCCAATGCAACGGTTGTGACTTCACCCATGACGTTGTGGGCTCGTGCTTCTGCTCCAGGATAACGGCCGACTTGCCGCGCCAGTCGCCTCCCTGAACCGGATTCCATCTCCACGGTGTTTTGTTCCACAACGACCCATCTTCTTTGCCGTACCATGATTGCTGAACCAGCCGACCACGATCGAAACTGTTAATCAGGCTGCGATCAGCACCAGCAGCACTGATCCACGCAATCGCACCGCCGGACGAAGGACTAAGTCCCACCTTGAGCTGGTCGTTCTGCAGCCAGATGAGTTCTTCCTGGGCTTTCTCTGATGCGGTGGCTGTTGGCAGTGTTACAGCAGTGACCGGCATAGCGTACATCAGCGAAATAATGAATAGGTCGTATATGACATATGCGACATATGAAAGCAACGACCTATTGCTTAGCAAACGAGCTTCCGAAAATCTTTGTAAGCCCAAATCAGCAAATAGCATGATCAACGATCCTCGTCAGGACTTCGGTGCATTTCTGTAATCCAGCGGAGGCTTCTGATTGGGTTGCATCAATGATTCATACTTCTGATCGCCCAATCGCTTCTGGAACTCTTCCTTCGCCTGTTGAAGCAGTTCCGGGCTGCGAAACATGTCGATCGCTGTTGCCGCCAATACTTTAGCCGCCAGGTGCATTCCTTTTTCACCAATTGTCGTTCCCCCTGCGGCAACAGCCTGCCAGGAATGAGCGGGTGTTCCGGGAACCCAGCAGGATGTGCTGAAGCCTGTTGTCGGGACAACCCAGGAAATATCGCCGACATCCGTCGAACCCTTACCGATCGTTCCATCGACGTCTTCGACGCGGCTCAAACTTTCCAACGATACCGGTTCTGAAAGATGCTGCTGCATCCTCGCAGCAAATTTTCGTTCCTCTTCGTTGTACGACAGATCATTCAGCTCAACCAGTCGACGACGAGCCATATTCGACAGAGTCTGATTTGGCAGGATTTCCCGAATACCGCCTTCATAACGAATCGTCAGTTCTGTCTCAGTCGCCAATGCTCCCGCTTTCGCGCATAGCTCCAGACGCGAATAGAGAGGCTTCAGGAACTTTGCTTCGGGATGCCGAATGTAGTAGTAGACTTCAGCAAAAGCCGGCACCACATTCGGCGCTTCGCCGCCACTGGTGATGACGTGATGAATGCGAGTTTCCTCAGGTGTATGTTCGCGCATCAATTCGGCCGCATGATTGGTCAGCTCAACGGCGTCCAGTGCAGAACGCCCCTGTTCCGGAGATCCGGCCGCGTGAGCCGTTCGACCACGGAATTGAAACTTCACGGCAACTCGTGCAAGACTGGAGCGATCTCCGGCGGATGTCTTGCTGGACGGATGCCAGTGCATGACCGCGTCGCAATCTTTGAAGAGGCCGGCTTCGACCATAAACACTTTGGCACTGCCGCCTTCTTCGGCCGGACATCCATAAAATCGCACCGTGCCGTTGAGCGTGCCAGCTTTAATCTGCTCGGCGATGGCGATTGCGGCAGACAGTGACGCTGAGCCAAAGAGGTGATGTCCGCAGCCATGACCAAATGAATTCCCATCGTCACGTGACAGAGGCTCCGGCACTGCTTGCTGCGAAAGACCAGGCAATGCATCGAACTCGCCGAGGATTCCAATAACCGGCTTGCCCGAACCGAACTCCGCCGTAAACGCGGTGGGGATATCCGCGACTCCGCGAGTCACCTTCAGGCCAGCCGCTTCCGCTGCATCAGCCAGCAGCGAAGATGAGACCGTTTCCTGGTAACCGGGCTCCGCAGCCAGCCAAATCTTCTGCGCCATCTGCCATGTTGCATCGCGACGATCGGTGACGGACTTCAGTGCGCCATCAATCGCTGGGTCTGATTCCTGAGCGTTGGTCAGAGTAGACATCAGCAGCAAAAGAGCGATGGCCCTCCAGAATAGAATTCTCGCCTTGAGACTGTCGCCGTCGCGAGATTCTGAAACCAACGCTGAACTCAGCAACAACATTGAGAACCGATGCATTGAAGGATACTCACGGTGATGGATGGAGCCGGGAAGTCCCGTCGACGGAGCGACGGGCGTACGGTACACCCGTCGCTCCGCCGACGGGAGGTTTTTTGAAACTCTGCTTACAGTTCTTCCAGCGGTCTTAAGCCGGTTCGAGGACAATGCGGCAACAGGCCACACTCGGTGCACTGAGGCCGGCGAGCGATACAAGTTCGTCGTCCATGATGGATCAAGCGATGAGAGAATTCGATCCACTCGGACTTCGGAATAAATTCCATCAATTCTCGCTCAATAATCTCCGGGTTCTCCGATGAGGTCAGCCCGAGGAGATTCGTCAATCTTTTCACATGCGTATCAACAACGATCCCTGACGGAATTCCGAACCATGTTCCCAGGACAACGCTGGCAGTTTTCCGGCCGACTCCCGGCAGAGTAATCAACTCGTCAATGTCCTGCGGGATTTCGCCTTGGAAACGCTCCACAAGTGCCTGAGCCATGCCCCGGATATTGGCAGCCTTGTTTCGAAAGAACCCCAGCGGCTTTACGATGCGTTCCACATCGTCCTGCGTCGCTTTGGCCAACGAAGAGGCATCCGGATAAGTTCTGAATAACTCCGGAGTCGCCTGGTTCACTCGTTCATCGGTGCATTGAGCCGACAGAATAGTGGCAACCAGCAACTGAAATGCTGACTCATGATTCAACGCACATTCCGCTTCGGGAAACAGCTTTTTCAACGTCACAATAACTGACTTCGCTCGCTGTCTACGAATTGCCAGGAACTCGTCTGGATCCAGCGGTGCCGTTTTCGTCGTTGTCTTTGATGAAGCGCTTTTCTTTTTCGCCACTGAAAACTGTTTCCCAATTCAAGTCCTGCAGGCCACCGTCACGTTGATGGCCATCATTTGCAGAGGAATATCATACCAGTAGGCCACAACACAATTGACCGGCGGTGATGTTGTAGAAATCGCTGAATCCGTCGAATGCATGGTGGACAGTCTTTTCGCATTCACCGCCAATTTGGACCTTGCTGAGCGTGTCCCGGGAATTCCATCGTTGGCTTTGGCGGATTTCGAGGGTACCATCCAGGGATGTCGAGCAGCGTATTTCGGTTCGATACACATCCCGCCCCAAATTCTCGCCTTATTACAAACGTCTGGTTTGATCCTATGCAACCAGTGCTTGTCACCATTCCATGCGTCGTCCTCTTGCTGTGCTGCGGCTCCAATACAAGTCTACGCGCGGACGAAAAGCCGCCGGTTGAATCATCGACACCTGCGGCCAATGCTCCCGTGGACTATGTCAAAGATGTCCGCCCAATCCTCCGCGCGAAATGCGCGATGTGCCACAATGAAGCAGAACCCAGCGGCGGCCTGAGGCTCGATGCGGTCACTCACGTGATGAAAGGTGGAGACAGTGGTCCTGTGTTGGTCGCAGGGAACAGTGCCGAGAGCCGATTGATTCAGGCTATTGTGCAGACTGGCGATTTGAAGATGCCGCCGCCCGAGGAAGGAAAGCCTCTTGAGGCTGCTCAGATCGAAATCCTCCGACGCTGGATCGATCAGGGAGCGAAGATCCCGGACAACGAAAACCAGATTACTCATTGGGCGTTTTTAAAACCTGTTCGACCTGCAGTACCTCAGGTAGAAGGCACTGGGGCCGTTCATCCAATCGACGCCTTCGTTGCTCAACAGCATGCTGCTCGTGGACTTGCCCCGGTTGCTCCGGCGCCGAAACATGTTTTGCTGCGACGTGTGTATCTTGACCTCATTGGTCTTCCGCCAACTCCGGAGCAACTGGCGGCCTTCGAAAACGATCCTTCGCCAGACGCTTATGAGAAAGTGGTCGACCAGTTGTTGGCAAGTTCTCATTACGGTGAACGCTGGGGACGGCATTGGATGGATGTCTGGCGTTACAGCGACTGGGACGGCTACGGAGCCGAAGTTCGTGAAAGCAAGCCGCACATCTGGCGATGGCGGGATTGGATTATCGAATCATTGAACGCCGACAAGCCTTACGATCAGATGGTCGTGGAAATGCTGGCAGCTGATGAAGCTTGCCCGGATGATCTGCAGGCCGCACGAGCCACCGGGTATCTCGTTCGTAACTGGTACGTCTTCAATCGCAACGCATGGCTCGACAATACCATCGAACATACCGGCAAAGCGTTCATGGGCGTCACATTCAACTGTGCTCGCTGCCACGACCATATGTTCGATCCAGTGGCTCAGACGGAGTATTACAGTCTGCGAGCCATCTTCGAACCGCACGACGTGCGCACCGATCGAGTACCCGGCCAGAGTGATATCGCGAAAGACGGGCTTGTGCGAGCTTACGACGCGAACACCGCTGCGCAGACGCTGCTATTTGTCCGAGGTGATGAGAAGAATCCTCTGAAAGATAAGCCTCTGGCTCCACTTGTTCCCGCCGTCTTTGGCAACAAGGAGCTTCCGATTGAACCGGTCAGTCTTCCGGCCAGTTCTTACTACCCCGGGCTTCAGCCTTTCGTGATTGAGGAAGCACGCCAAAACGCCGAGGCAGAACGAAAGCTGGCCGACGATTCCCTGGCTGCAGCAAAAGTCGCCATTGAAAAAGCTCAATCAGCGCTCGCGGAATTCAAGAGTCGACCTGATCAACCTGCAGAGCCAGCAACGCTCCTGACCGATGACTTCTCCAAAGCTCGCCCGGAGCTCTGGGAAGCAGGTGCCGGCAACTGGCAATATCAGGATGGGTGCCTGAAGCAGCTCGATGCGGCTGACACGATGTGCAGCATGAAGGGGCGGCAGGTCGTCTCCAATGACTTCACTGTGCGATTGAAGTTTCGAATTACTGGCGGCGACGTTTACAAATCTGCAGGTGTCGCGTTTGACGTTGTTGATGATCAGAACCTGACGTTCATTTATGTCAGCTCGGGTGGCGGGAAGCTGCAGATTGCTCATCGCGTCAACGGAGCCGATCAGTATCCGGCGAATGGATCGAAACCTCTATCGGTTGAGCTGAATCGTGATCACGAGATGATGGTGAAAGTTCGCGGATCGCAAGTGGAGGTCTCTCTGAACGGCGAGTCACAACTCACCTACTCATTACCGAATCCTCGTCCAGCTCAGGGAAGAGTCAACATCTGGACCTATGATGCGACGGCTGAGTTCACAGCGATCGAAGTCAAAGACGCGGCCGAAATCAGCGAAGCGACATTGATGGCCAACCTGACATCAGCAGAAGGTGTCCTGAAAACAGCGGAAAAGAAACAGACGATTGCCCAGGCGTTGTCGGACTTCACGAACGCTCGAATTGCTGCCGACGCTGCCAACTATGCGACGCCTCCTGCGGGCAATGCCAAAGAGCTGTCGTTGGTCGCGGGCAAAGCGGAGAAGACATGGTTGCTGCAACAGGAAGAACTCAAGCTGCTCACGGCCGAACAATCATTAGCGGCCGCGAAGGCGGCACTTCCTGGCGAAGGCATGCCAGCCGATGAGAAGAAGACAAAGGCTGTGACTGACGCTGAGGCAGCCGTAACGGCAGCAAAGACGGCCGTTGAAACGGCTGCGAAAGCTGTGGCAGAGCCGTTCGAAGCCTACACACGGTTTACTCCGGTTTATCCATCATCAAGCTCTGGGCGGCGTCTCGCGTTTGCTCGCTGGATCGTCAGTCCTGAAAACCCGTTGACTGCTCGAGTCGCGGTCAATCACCTGTGGCTGCGACATTTTCATCAGCCTTTGGTACCAACAGTTTTTGACTTCGGCATGAACGGAAAACCTGCGTCTCATCCGGAGCTGCTCGACTGGCTGGCGATTGAGCTGATGGAAAGCGGCTGGAAGATGAAGTCGCTGCATCGACTGATCGTGACAAGTCGAACGTACCAACTGGCATCGTCCGCAGCGGCCTCTTCGTCTGATGTGGCAACGGCCGCTACAAACTCAAAGATCGATCCGGAAAACCGTGCTCTGTGGCGTCAGAACAGCCATCGCATGGAAGCTGAGATCATTCGAGACGCAACCTTTTACGTTGCGGGTCAGCTCGACACGACGATGTATGGAGCAGATCTCGATCCAGCCGCCGGTCTGACGCTGGCTCGTCGCAGTGTTTATTTCCGCACGTCGAAAGAGAAGAAGATGACATTCCTTTCCACGTTCGACAGCGCGAATCCGGTGGAGTGTTATCAGCGAGCAGAAAGTATTTCACCGCAGCAATCATTGGCGATGAGCAATAGTCCGCTGACGTTGGCTCAAAGTCGGATTCTGGCCGGGAAGTTGAGTGAACAGGTTCCGGCAGATCAGTCGGAGGAGACGGCTGCTTCGTTCATCAGGCTTGCCTTCCGCCACGTGTTGTTGCGAGATCCCACGGCGGAAGAAAATTCTGAGTGCCTTGCGTTTCTGAAGCAGCAATCAGAAAGGCTCACGGCCGGTTCTGCTCTGACCAGTTTCTCGGGAGGCACTGCGAATCCGGTGAAACCATCGGCCGATGCACTGCGACGCGCGAGAGAGAATCTGGTGCATGTGCTGATGAACCATAATGACTTTGTGACGATACGGTGATCGTATCTGTGCCTCCTGTAGCCCGATCTGTCCTCAGATCGGGTCATGCGGCTTTGCATATTGCAGTCTGGAATGAATGTGCGATGCTCAACTTGTTTCCTGGGGCCGGTTTGATGAGCAGCCGTAGATCAAAAGCTCGCGGGATCCGGAAAATCCCGATCTGGGGACAGATCGGGCTACAGGTTTTCAGCGTGACATTACCAGTTGGTTCTGACGGCTGAATCGTCGGCAGGCAAGGTCGATGATTCTTTCGGACGCTTTGCCGTCGCCATATGGATTGACATCGACCTGCATCGCTTCGTAGGCATCACGGTTTGTCAGCAGTTCGCAGACTTCTCGTACGATTCGAACGGGATCTGTGCCGACAAGCCTTGTCGCACCGGCTACCAGCGCTTCTGGTCGTTCTGTCGAATCACGTGTCACCAGCACAGGTTTCCGCAACGAAGGAGCTTCTTCCTGCACGCCGCCGGAGTCGCTTAGAATCAGAGTGGCCTGATCCATCAGCCAGATAAACTCTGGATAGTCGGCCGGCGGTATCAGATGCACATTCTTGCGCCCGGACAGAATTTCATGCACCGGTCCGCGAATGTTCGGATTCATGTGCACGGGGTAGACATACTGAATCTTTGGAAACATGTCGGCCAGTTGACCAATGGCTGAGCAAAGGTTGCGAATTCCTTCGCCATGGTTTTCTCGTCGATGAGCCGTGATCAAAACCATCGGCCGACCAGCAATGTCCGGATGCTTCTGGATCCAGGTTGATGAGTTAGCTCGTTCCTGTTGCACTGACAACTTCAGAGCATCCAGCACAGTGTTGCCGGTAACAACCACATCGTTTGGTGAATAGCCTTCGCGAAGCAGATTGTCTTGTGCAGCCTCGGTTGGCGCACAGTGCAATGCTGTAGTGAGCGAGCAGACTCGTCGGTTGAACTCTTCAGGAAACGGCGAATCAATACTGTCGGTTCTAAGGCCGGCTTCGACATGGATGAACGGGACGCGTGCATAAAACGCCGCCATGCTGACACACAACGCGGTCGTCGTATCGCCCTGACCGACAATGCAGTCCGGCTTCGTCTCAGAAATCACGCCCGTCAGCATCTGCAGGCATCGTGCTGTTAGTTCTGACAGTGTCTGGTTCGGCTGCATCAGGTTGAGATCATGGTCAACTCGCAGGCCGAAGTACTTGACAACCTGATCAAGCATCTCTCGATGCTGTCCGGTCAGGCAGACGATCGGAGTCACCCTTGGATTTCTCTGCGCGGCCAGCACCAGCGGGGCCATTTTGATGGCTTCCGGACGAGTTCCAAAAATGCAGAGCATGCGAAGTGACATGGTGATGGGTCCGGAGAAAGGATTTCAAATTTGAAATTTCAGATTTGAAATGAATGAGTGGCGGATGGTGACTACATAAGCACGGAGGGCTGACGCCCTGCCGCTCGCCTTTGAGATCTCAGATTACGGGGTCTGTTGAAGCCATTGTTCAGCGGCCTGCGGATTAAATCGCAGCACGTCGATATGAAACTGGGGCAGATGTGCGATGGACGATTTGACAGGAATCTGATCGACAGGTTCAAAGATGTCCGGATGATTCTTCACGAGATCTCGCAGTTCCTGAGCGACTTCGATGGTCTGGAAAAACTGAGGATTCTCGAGCACCACAAATTTGGGGTTGGCTTCAATAAACTTGGCAACGATTTCTCGATCGTTCTCAACGTGCTGCTGAAAATCCGTGGATGGCACGCAAACGAAGTCGTACAGCAACTTGTCTCCTCGAATCACAGAGCGTGATCGACTCGGATCCAGATGTCGCATGTGATAAGTGAAATTCCCATCCCACCAGCCATCGAAGAAGACGCTGTCGCCGGGTGAGGTCTGTTCAAGAATCTGTGCGGCAGCCGAGCCATAGCCTTCGACTCGGTAAGTCGGAAGACTCATCGCCCCAAATGCGGTTGAAGCAAACAGAATGGCATAGGTACCCACGGCGAGCGGCAGGGCGTCAGCCCTCCGAGCAATTCCAGGCGCACTCGGAGGGCTGACGCCTTGCCGCTTGCTGGAGAGTATCCGACGTACAAACCCAAGAATCGCTTCCAGTCCGAGAACGGCGAAAAAGGCGACAGAGGGCATCCAATAAATGGCATGCCGTGCTCGCAGCTCTGCCAGAGGCGAGAACGTGACGTACGTCGCCACCATCAGCGCGGTAAATGTGGAGTTCTCCAATCGCTGATTTCGTCGTAGTGAAAGAACGAATCCCAACACACAGAGAACTGTGGCAGGCCAGCCGGATTGTTCCACGAGTGCGACCGGGTAATACCACAGGTTCTTTGTGGCAAGAAAAGCGTTTGCCGTTCCATCCTCAGAACCACCGACCGATTCAGCAGCCTGCCGAACATGGAGATGGCCCATCTCCTTCGCGATCACCAGATAAACCGGACCAACGAGCACAATTGCGATGGCCGAGGCGATAAGAATGTGTCGGCTCCAGAGCCTTCCCCAGCCGCCACGCAACAGAAACATCCCCAGATAAAAAGGGATGAGCACAGCCGCATCGAATCGAGTCAATGCCGCCAGAGCTGCAGAGATTGCTGCAAAGTAAAGATGTCGACGGCGAGTGCCTCGTAACCAGAGATCAAACTGGTCAACAGAGATCATGACCAGAGCGAGTGTTGGCATCTCCAGCATCACATCGCGACTATAGTCAAAGATCAATGGCGCGATGGAATAGAGGATCATGACCGCGGAAGCGAGATCGTCGTCCAGAACTCGACGTGCCAGGCGATAGACGCACCAGCATGACGCAACAAAGCTTAGCACGACAAGCCAGCGAGCGACTTCGGCGGACGTACCAAAGACCAGCATCGCGACGCCGCAGACACCGTGAAACAACGGCGGCCAGACCAGAAGCCCGAGCGCCGGGTATTGTTCGTAATAGCGTTCCGCGTAATCCTTGGGATTGCTCAACTGCCCCGTGGTAATCGTATCGGTCAGAAGGTCTCGAAAGAAGATCGAAGTCACAACATGGCGATTTGAGTCACCACCGAAGACAGGTTCAATTGGCCGTGCACAGACCAGGTGCAGAACCACTGGCAGCGCAATGAGCAGGAATGCTCGACGAATGCGGCTGAAGCGAATCTCTGGTTGTGTTGATGATGAGGTCATGTTCTTTTTGGTTGAGTTCCCCACCGGGGTAAACCCCAATGGTGTGCCCGTTTTTTCGGGCTGTGTTTCGCAGCGTAGCTGCGGCAGCATTTAGCCCCAGGCTTCAGCCTGGGGTGGGAGGCGAAAACAGGATCCATCAGCCGTGCAACGGCGACAGTGATGGTTCTTTCAACGATAGAAACACATTGCTGTCGCCGTTTCACGGCTTAAATTTCATTTTCAAACGTCTTCCCCAGGCTAGAGCCTGGGGCTACCTGCCGCCGCCTCTACGAGGCGAAATCAGAACGATATTTGTCCCACTGAATCTCGTCGCAATACCAAATGTTTGACACCTCAGGACAAGCCCCATTGTGGAAAGTCGAGCTGAAGTCCGCGCCACCCGGTTAAGCCCGGCGGCGATTGTTTGAGAACTACTTCCGCGTATGGACGGCTGACGCCCTGCCGCTCGCCTGGTTTTCATGTTTCGTATGTTTCTCTGCGATGGCCGCCGCGTGATCCTTCATCGGGCGGATGTCGTAATGCTGACTCATCATGTCGAGCATTTGAGAGACCAGCTCAACCTTGGGTTCTGCAGGTCGACCCATCGCCGGGAAGAATGCCAGATCCTTGTCATCGTCGCAGCCCATGAAGTCGAGCGGATGCAGCAACAGCGACGGCGCGACGCCCGCCATGCGGCACATCGTCAAAGCCATCCGCCAGTAGTTGATGGCGGTGAATCGTGAAAACTGAGCGAGATACAGGATGTAGCTGGCGTGAATCGGTACCTTGAACAGTGGCATCGTGGTGACAGGGATCTCCGTCAACTGGCCTTCAGGGAAATTCCACGTGAATGGCTTCAGCGGTCGAAAGCCTTCGTTGAATTTCCCGAAGAGCTGTTTCCGCTCAGCTCGCTGTTCCTTGGTCAGCTTCGTCGACATGAAGTAATACATGCGAGCGAGGGGACCCAGATATGTTGGAAACGTTGAGCAATCGTATTTGTAACCACGACGAATCAGGATCTTCAGCAGCAGATCACAGAAGCTGAATCCGGGGCCTCGAAAGCCAATCGGACACTGCCCGGTGACTCGCTCAAGATGCTCCTCTGTCTTCGCTAATTCGCTGACCAGTTCCTGCTCGGAGTACAGATGCAGCCACGGCTCATGATTGAAAGAGTGATTCCCGATCTCATGTCCGGCGGCCGAGATCGAAGCGAGAGCTTCAAAATTCTCTTCGCGTGCGGCATCCTGTCCGACGATGAAGACGGTCATCTTCAGGTCACGCTCATGGAGAACCCTCAGGAATCTTGGTACGACAAGATCCAGATAGGTCGGATACTTGTCCCAACCTGCGTCGCCATGAGTTTTCATGTACGACCATTTGTTATCGAGATCGAGTGAAAGGCTGGCGATGGGTTTCATAGTCGCAGAGTTTTCAGTTGAACGTGTTCGTTTTTGCAAAGGCGAGCGGCAGGGCGTCAGCCCTCCGTGTTGTTTCTGAATCGCAGTGGTCGATCAATGAGTTGAACTGGTCGCGAGTTCTCGCAGACCTGAATTCCGGTCGCCGGTCGTCGTGTTTTCATTGCGACTGGAAACGCGGGCGTCAGCAAGGATCTCAGGAAGCCTGGCCGCGAAGTCGTTAGCCAGCTTAATCGTTTCGTTAACGTTTAAGGTCCCGTTGACGATGTGAGCGGAATTCAAAGAATACAGCCCCGGGACGGACGTCACTGTTGGCGGCAGACGATCGGAGTAGCCGAGCGTAGACAATGCGAACACGTGACGAACTCGAGAAACTCGGAACGCCTTCACATCGGCCAGCGACAGCGACGGATGCATTCTCTGCAGGCCCGAGATAAACTCATGCTCAATCTCAGCATCTGACTTCTCGAACAGTTCATCGTTCGGAGTCACATATCTCGGCAGGTAAACCAGAGCATTGCCGTCGAGTTCCTGCTTGTCGACAAGCGAGGTCATCTCGATCACCGCCGTAAACGGATATCCGGCATCGGTGATGTTCGTAACGTAGTAAGGCGAAAGACTCTTCTTCAGCAGCACAGACGCACAGACGATGCCGTGGTAACGGACGCCGTCAAACAGTTGTTTCTCGGAAGAATTCAACTCCGGACAGAGACGACTCATCACTGGCGTCGGCAACGTTGACACGACTCGATCAAACACACGATCGTGTTCGGCAAACTGAACTGTGAGTCGTCCGTCGGTAGTCGTACGAACTCCGCGAACGACTGAGTTACATTGAATCTCAACGCCCTGCGATTTCAGCTTCTTCGTGAACTGCTCCAGAATGTTCGCATAGCCGCCGCGACAGTAGCCGAACATTTCCTTCTTCAGGCCAGTTCGGCGAGCCGCATACATTCGAGCGATCGTGGCCCAGATAAATGCGGCCGAGGTTTCTCGCCAGCATTCGCCGAGTTTGCAGCGTAGCAGCGGCAACCACATTTTCTCAAAGGTTCTTTGGCCGGACAGTTTTGTCAGCCAATCGCCGACGGAGATGCTTTCCAGCTTCTTCCAGTTGGTGACTCGAGCGGCATAAAAAATTGTGCCACCCAGTCGCAGTTTGTCGATCAGACGGAGTGGTGGGAACTTCAGGAACTCGACAGTATTTGACATCGAGTGCATTTGGTTGTCGGTGAAGAATCCGGTCTTCGTTTCAACCCACTGCATTTCGTCATCGAGTCCGATTTCACGCAGCACTTCCCGCGCGTGAAGATCGGACATGAGTGTCACGTGATAGTGACGGTCCCAGGTACAGTCGCCGATCTTCCACGCATCAGCCAGACCGCCAAGATTCTGGCGACCTTCGAGCAGTGTGACTTTATGCCCTTGCTGCGTCAGACGCAGCGCGAGAGTCATGCCAAGGATGCCACCGCCGAGGACTGCGAAATGTTGTGTCATGGTGAGAGTTTTCAGTAGTCGGTTTTCAGTGTTCAGGAATCGCAGGTTGAACAACAGAGGGCAGTATTTCGTGTTCGATGTATTGCACACACATGGTCTGCTTTTCGGCGGCAATCCCGCCCGGCAGGCAGGACTTACTGGGCGGCAACGGTTGTCTCTATTTCTGTGACCACATGATTGTTGATCGAGTAAGCTCGACCACACTGGCAGGTGGCTTCTACTTGCGTCGAGTTATCACCATCACTAAATCGATGCACGGGTTCGCCGCAGCGGCAGACAACCCCGATGACTCGGGCAGGTGTTCCGATTGCCAGGCAGAAATCCGGAATGGACTTTGTCACGATGGAACCCATTCCGATCATCGCCCAGCGACCGATCTCCAGATTGCAGCCGACAATACATCCGGCTCCGATGGTCGCCCCCTCGCGAACCACCGTAGCCAGAGTATGTTCGTCCGGATCTGAGGAACGCAGCTCTTTCAGATCCGGTGTTGTTGCTCTTGGAAAGCGATCATTTGTAAAAATCGTTCCCGCACTGATCATGACGCCGTCTTCGATCGTGACGCCGTTGCAGATGTAAGCGTTCGAGTTAATCTTGACTCGATTGCCGATCTTCACGTCGTAAGCGATCGTCGACTTACCGCCGACAAGACACTGCTCGCCAAGCACTGCGTCATGGCGAATATGCGCGTTGTCCCAAACCGACGTGCCTTCGCCGAGCTGCACGTTGGATTCGATGATTGCGGTCGGATGGATACGGGGCATAAAGAGTTTTCAGTGTTCAGTTTTCAGTGTTCAGGAACGCCACAGGGCTCTCGAGTTACAGTCTTCTGTGCTCTGCCTTCATTACTGAAAACTGAACACTGAAAACTGAACACTCTTCAATCAATGACTCACGACATGCTGACTGATGGTCGTGCGGCGGAACTGTGCGGCAGGTGTTACGGTATGCCACTTCTCAGATCGAAGAGCCGCATAGGCTGTCTCAATGACTCGCACAGAAGCGATGGCATCAATCGGGGTGATGATCAATTCTTCCGTACCACAAATCGCGCCACCGAAGTTCTTGATCTGATTGCCGAAGGCGGCGACCTTGTCATAGCCGTTGCCGAACACGGTCCATTCCCTCTGGTCTGCCAGCTTGTATTTGGATTCTTTCCAGCCGACGGACAGAGTTCCCTTCGAACCATAAATGCTGATGAAGTCAGCTCGTACTTTATTCAGGCTCCAGGACAGATCGATGTTTCCCATCGCCCCGCCTTCGGTGCGGGCAAAGATTAAGGCCGTGTCTTCCACGGGCAGGTTCTGAATTCGCTTGCCTTCGACAACCTGCAGTTCCGTGATATTGCCCAGCAGGAATCGCAGGATGTCGACGGAATGAGTTCCGTTATCAATCAGAACGCCGCCACCGCTGATGGCGGGCTGGCTATTCCAGCGTTTGGACATATCGCAGAAACCTGCGAACGTGTTTTCATAAAGAATGATGTCACCCAGAATTCCGGAGTCGATAATTTCACGAGTCTTCTGGACGTCGGCGACGAAGCGGAACTTTGACCCCATCGAGAAGACAACTCGGCATCTTTGAGCTGTCTCAGCCATGCGGATCGCTTCGTCAGTGCTGATCGCCAGAGGCTTCTCGCACAGCACATGAACTCCCTGCTCCATCAGACGACAGCAGATATCCGGATGAGTCGATGGCGGAGTACACACGATTGCGGCCGTGGGACGCAGCTCTTCGATCATGCGGTCGACGTTGTCGTAGGCCGGGACATTGCACATTGTCGCAACGTCTTTTGCCGACTCAAGGCGAATGTCGGCGACACCAACGATCTGATAAGGCAGCCCCTGAACGAAAGCCTGGGCATAAGATCGTGAAATCCCGCCGGCTCCCACGATAACAAAAGTTGGCTGAGTACGAGCGATCATGAAAGACTCCGGGAGAATGATGACTGGCGTGTGAGAATTGAAGATGAATCGCAGTGTTTGACCGCAGAGGTCACAGAGGAAACACTGGGTGTTTTTTGAGTGCAATTGAATTGCATTCCTGAACGCAGAGGTCGCTGGGGAACGCGGGGAAACACAGGATGGAGTTCTCCTGTGTTTTCCCTCTGTGTTCTCTGTGACCTCTGTGGTCAATCAATGCGCGAGTGCTCGGAGGGCTGACGCCCTGCCGCTCGCCGTTTCTTACTTCACCAGTTCTTTGCTCGTCAGAGCCAGAACTGCGTTGCGGATGTTTGTCGACAAGTACTGGATGTGCTCGTCTGCGTACTTTTCGTTCCACGGCAGAACCAGCACGTGCTCAAGAGCGTTCCAGGTGCCTTCAAAGTGGCAGCGGCTGTAGTCGGTCGCTTCTGGTCGAGCCAGCGTGAACGGCCAGCGGCTGGTCCCGAATGTCACCTGATTTTTGATCACCTGACATTCGAAGGCGGGCTTCTGGATATATCGTGGAGCACACAGAATTCCGAAGTCTTTCAGAGCAGCTCCGAGAGCCACAGTGCCGCCTGGAATGACGGTCTCGTCAACTCGCAGACAGTACTTCCAGAACGTGTGAACACTCTTTTCAGTGATTACCGGAGTTTCAATACCTGGCAGTCCGGCCAGCTCTGTTGTCAATGCAGCAGCGGTCCGAACGCGTGATTCTACGACTGCATCCAGCTTATCGAGCTGAGCTACAGCCACGGCACCCAGCAGTTCGCTCATGCGATAGTTGGGAGCGATGAAGTAGTGATCCGGCTTGGCGTCGCCGTAGCCCCAAGCTTTGTTGATGAACAGGTAAATGCGGCGGGCCAAAGCGGGGTCGTTGGTTGTCACGATCCCACCTTCACCAGTCGTAATGTGCTTGCCCTGCTGCAGGCTGAAGCTGCCGACAGCTCCGAAGGTGCCGACATAC
>JBILXT010000392.1:0-6684 GCA_044378235.1 Planctomycetaceae bacterium | reverse complement strand
AAGCGTCCATCGGCTCCGATCATCAACTGTTCATATTGCGGCTGAAAGCGAGTCTGGCCGGGGGCCGCGGGCACAGCGTCTGGCGGAGCAGGCAGAGGAGGCAATGCCAGTGTACCATTCGGTACTGGAGGAACTTGCTGAGATGGCAATTCGGCGGAGGGCTCAACGGACTGCAGTGTCTGTGGAGGTGCACTGTAGTGCTGCAGCGGAGCTTGAATCACAGGGGCGTTTGGCTGTGATCCACCATGCAGTTCCGTCGAGCCGTTCCCTGTTCCAGCGTTGGGCACGAACATCTGAGGCGAAGTCTGGCCATGCATCAGTGTTTGAGGCATTGCTGAAAAGCCCGGATCGACAACTGCTCGACTATTCTGTGGAGCATAAACGCTGCCAGCATGATCATATTGTGTCATGCCGTCCGACGGCTGACCGTAGCAGTTGCCATTGGAATCGCACGGAGGCAACGCTGGAAATCGCTGCCAGCATGTCTGGTTATAACCCCATGCAGGCTGACATCCGGCGAATGTATGAGGACGGGAGGGCTCTTCCTTGAACATCCTGCCGGCATTGACCGGCATCGCGGAAACCAGAATTGCCGATCCGACAGAAGCGGCGGCAAACAGTTGCTTGATGGTCCGAGAAATCATGTTGTTCGATCCTTGAACATTTGAGGAGCGGAGACTGACTTGTCCACGCTTGTCGACTGATGTGGATTACTGTCCTTGTCCCGCACCACGATACTGATTGCCGATCCCACCGAATTGAGCCATGTGGCCCGATACTCCGCTGAAGCCCTGCCCAGCTCCACCGGGACCATTTAACTGAACGGCTCCCATGGGATTGAAGCCGCCATTCGCAGCACCACCGCCGCCACCAACACCACCGCCCATCGCTCCGGCACCGCCACCGAATCCACCCATGGCTGCACCTCCCATGGCTCCACCACCAAATCCACCCTGCATTCCGCCGGCCATCATCCCGCCACCACCACCGAAACCTCCGCCTCCTCCAAAGCCTCCACCGCCGGCCATGCCGTTGTAGCCGCCCTGAAATCGGCCGCCGTTAATGGTTCCGAACATTACCGGGTGCCCAGTCGCGCCAAGCTGAGTGTAGCCGTAGCCTCCAACCATGCGCCCCGGCTGCATCTGATGCGTTTGAAGTGCATTGATACCCTGCCCGAGCATCTGATTCTGCTGAGCGAAGTCCACCTGAGGGCGGACCAGCCCAAAGTAGTTCTGTCCGACTCCACCGCCTTCACGAAGCAGGTTGATATAGGGACTAAATGTTGGCGTATTGCCGGGACCATTCATGCCGGCCACCTGCGCTGAAGCCGGAACGGCAATGCAGAACGACAGCACAAGGCCAAACGTCTGGAATGAAAGCTTTAGGTTGATCATCAGAATCCACCGTTATTGTTTTTGCCGGACAGGTTTTGAACTGCACCGTTACCCAGAATCGTGAAGCCCAGCATCCGTTCAAACGGAGCCGTGAGTTTCGCCACTTTTGTGCTCATGATGATCAGTGGTGATGCTTTTACATACAGCCGATCGCCTGGCAACATCTGATAGTTTGTGGATGTTTGCGCGCCCTGGGCAATTGCATTCCAGTCAACTTTCAGAATCTGATCGGGGCCATAGGGATCTGGTGCCGGTCGCGCGATCCAGATCGACGCTTTCGAGGCGACAGCGGGCAGTCCGTTCACTCCAGCGATGGCATCAAGCACCGTTTCATTACCGGTTGCCGGAATTCGATAGACCTGCTCACCTGCTCCGCCACCGTCCGTGATGACATAGTAGACTTTGCTGTTATAGGCCAGAATATCAATGGAGATTTCCGGGCGATGAATATGCTGGCTCAGGTGTTGTTCCAGAGTGTACTTCGCCTGTTGCAATGTCATCCCGGTCACGTACACACTGCCGTAAACACCCAGCCCAACGGTACCGTCAGGGCGAACCAGGTGAGGTCCTGCGATGAATTGCTTGTTCTGAGGCATGGGAAGAGTGACGAGGACCTGAGGATCAGTCAGGATCTGTCTCAGATGCTCATCAACACGTCGCTGAATTTCATCGAGCGGCTGATCAGCGACCAGCACTTTCCCGTATTCTGGTCCAAGGTTCAGATATCCGTCGGTGCCAATCACATAGAGTCCGTTGATCTGCTTGAACTGAGCAGAAACGGGGTCTTCGATCTGGCCAATTGGAATGGTCCGGTTGACCTGAACAATCAGCGTCTCGCCAGCTCGCACAGGGGCAAATGAAGGACGAATATTGTTGACGGATTCGATCAGGAGCACGTCTGGCGGCTCAATCATGTATTCCGGCAGTGACACCTTGCGAAGCTCTCTTGGTGCTTCACATGCCATACCATACCCGGCAGAGGTTGAAGCACAGTTTTCCGGCTGAGAGCAGTCTTTCGATTTCCCGGAGGTCCACGAGGCACAACCACTGAGTCCGGCGCAGAGGAGCAGAACGAATGCGGCTGCAGTGAACGGCCGAAGCCGCAGTGTCCAGACAAGATGTGCCGGTACCATAGATTCCTCCGTGATGCCTCGTCGCACAAAGGCCGACGACAAGGTTTCCATCCATGTTGTGAGGACGTGCGACAGACTCCAAGTCACCGCATCAACTTCACTTGGTCTGAGTCGAACGACCCAGGAGCCAGGCGACAGATCCCCGCATCCCTTCATCGGAAGGCCTTCGGTAAATGAAACCGGTTTTCTAGGGAGCCTTTCTGAGTGTGATGACAAAGGTCGCCGGATGTGTGGATGGAATCGATTGCATCACGGTTAACTGCGCTGGTGATCTCTGGAACGATTGAGTACCGCACCGTTGTTCGACGAAAAGCGGCAGCTTCTGCCGGAGAGAAGAGTGAGTGTTCAAAGCTCTGAACTGAGGTCGCTGGAACGATTGGCTCGCTGTCCTCCCGGAGGCCTTCTGCGTACACTGCGGACATGAGCCTGAGACACTAGCCGATACTTCCTGAGATTCGGCTAGCGTCTGAGGCTCAGCAGACACCTCTCGTGGTGTCGCTCGTTTTGAAGAAGGTAATCGCTGCTGAATTCAAATTGTCAGAACGAAGAGGAAGAAGCGTCGATGACTCAAAAGACTGTGTTGAGTATTGGTCAATGTCGTCCGGACACCGCTGCGATTGGGTATTATCTGAAGTCGCAGTTTAACGTGAACGTGTTGACAGCGGATTTACCCGATCAGGCGCTTGCGGTTTTGGAAGCGAATCCAGTAGATCTTGTGCTGATCAACCGAAAACTGGATGCTGATGGCAGTGATGGACTGGAAATTCTTCCCCGAATTCGCATTGGATCAAAGTCCTCTGTGCCGGTGATGCTGGTTTCCAACTATGCCGATTGGCAACAGAAGGCCGTGGAGATGGGAGCTGTTTACGGATTCGGAAAAGCCGAGTTGAATCGTCCCGAGACAAGAACTCGTCTTGCCGAAATTCTGGAAGACTGATCTGCCCGACCTTTTGGACTGGGAACCGAGGCTGGAAAGTCCGACGCAGCTTTTCTGTTTCAAGAGTCGTCGTTATGGTTGAGCCAAAATCTGAGCAGACTCTGTCGTTGCGCGAAGTGAATCTTTACGGGTTAATCTGGGCAGTTTTCTTTGAAATCGTGACCTGCATACTTCGCTTCGGTTTTGCTCTGGAGTCAACTCGCGATACTGCCTCAACGATTGGTCAGCTCACGCTGGGGATTCGCATTCACCACAGCTACATCGGAATTGCTTGCATCGCTGCGGCGTTTTGGATTGAACCGCGATTTCCCCGATCTTCGCTTCATCTGCTCGCGATCGGCATCGGGCTGTTCATCAGTGACATGATCCATCATTTTATTGTGCTTTGGATCATCACAGGGAATCCGCAGTTCGATCTGTTGTATTAGCGCAGACCGCTTCGGGAAGCACAGATTCAATGTTTCTGGACTACTGAGAGGAACGTTTTAACGCCGGAGTTTTGCAAGGGCTGTCACAGCGCCGTTGCTCATTTTTTCCTGGCCCGCTTCGTGGGACGATCCTCCGGTGCAGATTCAGCGGCTGGCTCTGACTTTTCAGCTACCGTCTTTTTGGACGCGGCTTTCTTTGCCGCCTTTTTGGTCGCGGCCGGCGGTTTGGCAGGTTCCGATTCTACGTCGGATGTAACGGGAGGTTCCGGCGTTGCTGGCAACGGAGCAGGCGCGGGTTCCGAAACAGCAACAGCCGTTGGTTGGCTGGCTGGTTCCCAGCCTTTCTTGATGTTCTCTTCCTTCAATCGTTCGTACAACGATTCAATTTGTTCGCGAGAACTGCTGACTCGCACCTCGCGCGACATAGGCGTCGCGCGATTGGGACTGAAGTCAGTGTAATGGACGACGTAGGCTGGATGTTCGCTGGACACCATTTCCTTGTTCGTCTTCCACATCACAAACTTGCGAACCATGGTCTCACCCTTGGCCGCCTTGACAAACACCTCCCGTCGCAGCACTTCGCTGCTGGGAAGAGTCATTTGTCGTGCGTCACGGTCTGTGTGCGGCACCTCGACGATGGACGCAACCTGGTCAATTCGAATGTCGGCGTAAACTGAAGTTTTGTCGTCGCGAAAGCGTACAAACTGCGGTGAGATCACGCTGACCAGAGGCAACCGGCGAACAATGCGATACGACTTTGCGCTGGCGTCCCAGTCGAGCGTCATTCGATTGATTGTCGCGCCGCGTGTCGATTGTGAAATCAGATCGAGGAAACTGATTTCAACAACGGTACGAGGTTCGACCATTTGATAGGCAACATGGTCGGAGTTCACTTCCGCATATTCACTTTCGACGATACGGTCTTTCAGGTCAGCCAGCAATGTCCGCCGAAGATCGTCAGAGAAACCACCGCCCACGCGGCAAAGGATATGCAGCGTCCCATCCTGCCGACGCAACGCGATGAGCAGATCGTGGATCATTCCTGCTCGCTCGCCGGTTGATTCCGTAAAGCCGACAATTACAGCGTCAAGCGTATGTCGCAACTTCAGCTTGAAGATTCCCGCGGAATCACTTCGCAGCACCAGACCTTCGGCACCGTCTTTTTCAACATGGTCCTTGAAGAGTGCCTCAACGTCGCCGGCATTCTTCGCGATACTTATAGGAACCGGACGAACTCGCTGGCCTTTCCCAAAGATGTCCGTGATCTTCTTCCAGGTCGTACCAAAGCCGACAGTGCTGGCATCGCCATTCACTTCCAGCAGGTCGAATACGCTGAAGTGCAGCCGATCCAGATCAGCGGCACTTTCCGGCGCACGCGCCAGGCTGACGACATCGTGAATTCGCTCGCGTCTTCCGCCCTCGTGTACGACGTGGAGCTCCCCGGCGATCAAGGCATCCTTGATGCCGGCAGAAGTCAGTGCGGAGATCGCTTCTTCGATTGCTGGCAGCCCTATGCGGACCGTTCCGCCCGGATTCAGCATCAATGCCTGACTGTCGCGATACACAAGCACCGTGAACTCGCCGTCAATTTTGCGACTGGCATGGAACTCTGCCGTTGGAATCTTCCGGCTGATTTCACTTCGATCCAGCGGCTGCATTCGGCTGCTGGTCTGGCGCTTGTAATCCTGCACGCGAGAGATCAACAGAGGATCCGTCAGCGCAATTGCATTCCCGACGCTGTACCCACCGACTTTGATTTCCAGACTGCTCTTGTCGATTAATGGTGTTGCCATCTTCCAGTCAATTCATGAAGACAAAGGTTCGTGGTTTCGGAGTGCTGACTATGCAGCGTTGTTGGAATCCGTGACAGCAGGTGCCTTGAGTTCCAGATTCGACAGGTGCAGCACGAGGCAGTAGCGGTCACCATCTGTTCGCCCCTGTAGAAATCCTCGGTAAGGCGTACTGCCACGTCGAAGGATCAGCGGCTGGTTTGACTTTGGCCCGGCCCCCAGAAGCATCAGGCTGTCCTGAGCTTCCAGCTCCTTTGCCATGGCATAAAGGAAGTCGTACGTCAGGCCGTTAACGTGAGTTAATTGGACCTTTGAGGAAAAAACGAATTTCCGAATCGCTTCATCCTTTTTGATCATCTTGCCGGACCATCTCAGCGGAGTATCAGGCGTGACATTCGGAGGGACAATCGCACGTGAACGACGTTCTCGCTCGCTGCCGTCGGGGTTGCGAACGATTTCAAACTCCTGAACTCGATGCGCCACGTCGCCCTTCTGGTCGACCAGAATCCGCGACGTGTTCTGCAGGAACGATCCTACGAACTCGAGATCAATTTCCGGATCGCCGTCGATCAGCATTTGACCGACCTGCGCTGCAGATCCAGCAGCTCTGACCAGGGCCCCCATGTCATGTTCCAGCGTCGATTTGATGATTCGAACGCTCGACGACTGACGCCCCGTTGCATCCAGCCATCGCACTTTGAGTGGAGTGCGGACACTGTCGATCCTGATCACCGCGTCACGCCCGGCACTGTTGCTGATATTCAGTTCTGGCATAATGATCTCAACTGATGAGTCCTGGAAATGCTGGAAGAATTAGTAACACAGCACGACGTCAGATCATGCCGAAGTCCATTTCATCAGTCTCTTCATCAACGGCTTCGGCTTCGTCACCTACGACGCCAGCAACCTGTTGCAGCCCGACAAAGCCGACAGCCGTCGAGCTTCCGACGGCCATGTAGATTTCCGATTTATCATTTGCCAGCAGGAATGCGATATCAGATT
>JBILXT010000391.1:0-6725 GCA_044378235.1 Planctomycetaceae bacterium | reverse complement strand
TGAGTTACTTCCAAATGTTGTGTTCAGGGAGAATTTTTCAGGCGACGATTTCGGTATGAGTTGTAGGGGATTTGGTGGTTGTGGATTTGAGTTCATCAGCTGACTGTTCGATGACACCGTCGATGAAACGGACACCCTTGATCAGCTCCGGAATGTGCTGATGACCTCGCAGCTTTCGCCAGCCTTTGGAAGCGCTCTGGGCCAGTTTGAAGATCATCACTAGGGACGCTTTCGCACTGCCGTTGTTCTTTGTCTTTCGATGACGAAGTCGGATCGTGGCAAAGGTACTTTCGATCGGATTCGTCGTTCGAATGTGACACCAGTTCTCGGCGGGAAAGTCATAGAACGTCAGCAGCACCTCACGATCTTTGCGAAGACAATCGACCGCCGATGAATGCTTGGCTTCGAACGTGTTGAGGAACAAGTCAAACGCTTTGAGAGCTTCTTCTTTCTTCGGTGCATCCCAGATCGAATGCAGCATTCTCTTCGCCTGAGGCTGAACTGACTTCGGCATCTTGTCGAGAACGTTCGCTGTCTTATGAACCGTACAACGCTGGACTCGTGTTGTTGGAAAGACTTTCTCAAGAGCCTTCCAGAACCCCAAGGCACCATCGCCAATAGCAAGCAGTGGATCGTATCGCAGGCCGCGAGCTTTGAGGTTCAGCAGCAGTTCCTTCCATGATAATTCGCTTTCACGAAAGCCATCAACAACGGCAATCAGTTCCTTCGTGCCGTCTGCTGTAGCGCCCATTAAAACCAGTAAACACTGGCGTTTTTCATCCGAGTCGCGACCTTCGTTGTCGTTGAAGCGAATGTTGCTGTGAATGCCATCAGCCCAAAGGTAGACGTATCGCTTGTCCTTCAAAGAACGCTTTGACCATTCGTCGTATTCTTCTTCCCAGACGGACTTCAGCCGTGTGATCGTCGTTGGTGAAAAGCCCTTCGCATCTTTGCCGAGAAGCGACTGCAACGCCTCCGGAAAGTCGTTGGTGCTGATGCCTTTGAGGTATAGCCACGGCACCAGCTCCTCAATGGATTTTGTCTTGCGCAGATACTTCGGCAGAATTGAAGAGTGGAAGACTTCACGCTCCTCTGGAGGTCGCTTATCACGAACTCGAGGTTGCCGAAGCTGGATGGCCCCAACACCAGTGACGAGATCTCGCTCGGGAAGTGATCCATTCCGAATGACAAGTCGTCGTCCATCTTCGCCTACGATGCCAGCTCGATTCTGAAGATACTCATCTACCTCCTTCTGAATGGCGGTCTGCAACATCTTCTGAGCTCCTTCTCGCAGAATCTGACTCAGCACATCGTGGGCTTCACGGGTCGCGGAGTTCTCCGAGGCAACCTCCAGATTGTTGATGCCGCAGACTGTTTCAGAGACGAATTTCTGATTACTGTTCTTCACGGGTGGCGTTCCTTTCGGGGAGAATTGGTCTTTGTTTGGTAACCAACTCATCTCGAAAAACGCCGCCTTTTTCAACCCTCACTCAAACACAACTTTCGACAGTAACTCCTTGAAGGGGCAGCCCACCAAAAACTTAGTCACCGCAAACGACTGACTGCAACTCCACCCTCGCTGGACGCGAGATTAGCATTCCAGGATTGGCTTCTAAAGACCGTTCAGCGGTTTCTGATTAACCTGTGCGATATTTGCAATTTCACCAAAGCTCATGACCCATGCGAACGTATCGATGCGGTCTTCGCTATGGAACATCTTTGGACGATCGAGAGGATCATTAAGTTGACGTTGCAAGTTTCCGGTACTAGGGATCCTTCTATGGCGCGATCGTTAACATTTCAGATCGCAGATCTCTACGAGACGCTCGCGCTACGTTTTGGACGGATCAAAAACGAAACGGATTTCTTCAAGGATCTGTTTAATCCGTCTACGGGCTGTGGAATGATTTCTAGTCGTCTGCAAAGAATTGAAGGAGTCGGCGCCGATTTGGCCAAGAACTGCGATGCAGTCTATGCCGACATTCGCGACGTAGCGAGAAATTCGATCTGGAAGAAAAGCAAAGTGGACCCTTCGAGAACTTTCGTCAGAGTAAAAGACAAATCCCTACAACACGAGGTCAACGAGCCGATGGATGAGTTCGTTGGAAACCTGATGAGAGCCCTGAGAAACGGACATCATGGTTATTTCACCGATGGTGACAAGAGGAGTAAACGGCCGTCTCGATATCTCTGGCTGGTCGACGGAAACACTCCCGACAGCATCGCGAATCTTCCAATTCTCTGGTTTTTTGCCTATCTTTGCGATCAGTCGTTCGTCGGTTGGAATCCACTGGGATTCGGATTGCGCACGCTCTAAAAGCTGTCGAGTAGATCCCTGACTAAAGGTAATGCTAGATGAAGGCAGACGAGTTTTACCCGCACCTCGAACTCAATTCGCAAGGTGCGATGTTGATCGCAGGTACACGATATAAAGCAAGTACGCTTGCTGCAGAACATTTCCAGCATGGCTGGACGGCAGAAGAGCTGTTGCGTCAACATCCGGATTTGCGACCGGAACAAGTCTACAGTGTGCTGACATGGTTTTACGACAACCATGCGGCTGTCGTAGCCGAGCTCATTTGTTCATTGCAAAGAACTGAACGCCTGCGGACGTCGACAAAGCTGTCACGAACAGAGCTGCTGAGTCGTCTTTCAGGTGATGCAGGACAGCTTTCGTGACGTTCCTTTTCAGTTGCGGATTTCGTTATCTGCTCTGTTCCCTCGTTCCTTGCCTGCGAACGCAGTGGAGACCTTCGGTCAGCGGACGTGCGAAGTCAGAGAACTGTGCACAACACACACAACTTCACCCAGCATTCCCGCATGACCAAACCAACAGGTTCAGAATCTCCAGATACTGCACCATACGAACCGTCTGATCGGCCACCGATCCGGGGTTGCGTAGAGCGGCGGTGGAAAGTTCGATCAGCGCAAAAGGATCGAGCGATTTGCCTTTGAGCAGTCGTGATTCCGCCAGTTGCAGCATCTCCGAGGATGCCTTCAGTTCACTCATCCATGCGATCAATTGCGTGCCAAGATGATCCAACGCCGGATGCGAGCCGACTCGACGAAACCAATACGACGCATTGCCAGCGTCGGGCTCGCGGCGGTGCATGATGCCGTGCCAGTAGTCGGCGGTTCTCGGTGAACCCTTGCCTTCCATGGTCTGAGAGATCTCATGCGAGTCGTCCAGGAAATCCCAAAGCAACAGCAGTCCCGATTCGACGCAGCGTTTGTTTCTGTGATCTGTTGTCAGCGACTGCACGGCCTTTTCGATGGCGGCCGTCAATGAATCACGTTGGATCACAGCTCGTCCAGGACCAGCCAGAGAAAAACGTTCCATCGCAGGAGCTTTGGAGATTGCCACACAGCGAGGTGAATTGCGCACGACGATGTCGAGAAGTCCGGTTTTGGAGGCACCAAGCTCGTCGGAAACTGTCGGCAGATAAAACAGATCGTGGTGCAACGGTCTTCGAATGAGTGAATGCAGACTCTTCGGCAGCTGAGACAACAGGCTTGCAGGAATCGGCTCTTCGGAGAATACGATCATTGCAGACTGCCCCGCGATATCGATCTGATCCGTCAGCAGTTCCAGCATCGCATTGATTGCCTGAGGATCCTCATTGCCTGTGAATGCAATTCCGTCGCTGTGATCAGAAGATGACTTGAGTGCCTGCAAAGCTAACCATGTTGTTTTACCTTGTCCGGGCTCGGACGTATTCAGCGACGAGACAGTGATTGTGCCAGCGACATTGATTGACGAGCGAACATTTTGGGGAACGAGAAGTTGCATGGAAAGATCTGCGGACGAAAGACGGTTCGATAATGGCCGAGCATTAGAATACGTGACACCCATTTTCGCCACCGGGCATATCCCCAATGGCGTGGACTTAAGGGAATTCAGTGTTGATCATCGCGCTGTGGAGGCAAACTCCGCAGTGGCGTGACATCACGGAAAAATCTTCGTCTCAGGTTGAGATCATTGCTTTACGGGGACAAGCTTGAGGTGACAGAATTTGGGTGTTGACATCGCTTGGGATTGCTCAAGTTTTGGTCCGTTGTTTCGGGCTGTGTTTCGCAGCGTAGCTGCGGCAGCATTTAGCCCCAGGCTTCAGCCTGGGGTGGGAGGCGAAAACAAAATCCATAAGCCGTGAAACGGCGACAGCGATGTTTTTATAACGATATCAGCACATTTCTTTCGCCGTTTCACGGCTTAATGTTCATTTTCAAAAGCCTTCCCCCAAGGCTGAAGCCTGGGCTACCTGCTGCCGCCTCTACGAGGCGAAATCAGAGCGATAATTGTCCCACTAAACCTCTTTGAAATACCAAATCTTTGACACTTCAGGACAAGCCCCATGGTGTCAAATCGAGCTTAAGTTCAGGCATTTGGGGTTTACCCCGGTGGTTCAACGACTTTGCACCACTTGCCCATTCGAATCAAGAGACAAACACCGGACGCTAACGCGTTCCGGCTGATAACCCTTTGAATTCCTCGCCAAGCGGACCAAGATAACCTTCGGCAAGCCTGCGAAACAGTTGTACCTGTTGCTGCTCCCATTCTGCGGACTGATTCAATTCGTCGGCCATTATTCGAGCCACCACCGGCGCGCATTCGACAGCGGCCGCGGCATCAAGGAATAATGCTCGAGTCCTTCGCGACAGGATGTCTTCGACCGTGACGGCCATTTCGTAACGCGTGGCCCAAATGACTTCGGCAGCAAGATAGGGCAAGCGAGAATGCAGTAAAGCACCCCATGCTGCCTGGGTTCGTGATAACTCTTCGATTGTCTTTGCATCGTTGCCATAGATCCGAAGATTCGACGCTGCAAACGAATCGGCCGATGATTTCTCAGACCCGTGCAGTTGCAAACCAGCCGTGACGGTTGGTTTGCGTGACAATCCCCCGGTCTGCTCCGCGCGGTTGATCAGGTCTTCGCCCATTTGGCGATATGTGGTCCACTTGCCGCCGATGACAGTGATCAAGCCGCCTTCAGACGTATGAATGATGTGTTCGCGAGACAAACTGGCCGTGGACCGTGTGTTCGACGGCGCTGCAACCAGCGGCCGGAGTCCCGCGAACATGGAACGCACATCGGACTCCACCGGACTGCGTTTCAAATATCGTCCCGCATGTTTCAGCAGGTAATCAATCTCCGAACGTCCCGGTCGAGGATCACGTTGCACTTCCTTCACGGCAAGATCGGTTGTGCCCAGCAACACTTTGCCGTGCCACGGAATCGCAAAGAGAACTCGCCCATCATCGGTTTCCGGAATCATCAACGCGGCCGAACCGGGCAGAAAATCGGCATCGAGAACCAGATGAGATCCCTGGCTCGGCGCAATCCGGGGCCGTGATTCATGCTCGCGGGAACGGCTCGCCGCATCACCGGCCGTGTCCTCATCCATCTGCAAAATCGCATCGGCGAAAACTCCGGTCGCATTCAGGACGACTTGCCCTGCCAGCGAGTATTCTCGTCCCGTCAATTGATCACGCACAACAACACCGGTGATCTTCGAGCTGCTGCGAATTAATCGCCCAACCTTCATGTAGTTTGCGATAACAGCTCCTTTGTTGACGGCTGTTCGGGCCAGCGTGATGGCCAGGCGAGTGTCATCGAACTGCCCGTCAGCGTAGAGAACTCCACCGCGCAAGCCTTCACTGCGCAAGTTGGGAAGTTGCTGAACGGTTTCGTCGACCGACAACCGGCGAGCTCGACCGTTAAACAACTGCCCGGCGAGCAGATCGTAGATTCTCATGCCAGCGTAGTAGAACGTACGAGCACCGCGGCAATAGGTCGGGAGCACAAAGTCCAGCGAGTGTACGATGTGCGGCGCGTTCTGAAGCAGTCGCTGGCGTTCCAGCAGCGAGTGTCGCACCATACCGATCTGCCCCTGCCGCAGATAGCGAACTCCGCCATGAATCAGCTTGGTCGAACGGCTGGATGTCCCCTGAGCAAAATCGTGCGACTCAACAAGTACCGTTCGGTGACCACGCGAAGCCGCCTCAACCGCCGCGCCGAGTCCCGTGGCTCCTCCGCCGATGATGATGACATCCCATGGACTGCCGCGGTCATCCAAAGCGGCAATCATGTCTTTACGATTCATTTGATCGATCCATCAATTTGCTTATCCATCAGCGAGAGCCAGGTTCCCATTGCCGTGATCTCTCCAGCGCTTTGTTCCAGCCCCAGCGAAGTGCTTCAACTTTTGACTTCGGCATGGACGGTTCAAACGTACGATCAATCTGCCATTGAGACGCCAGCTGTTCTCGATTCTTCCAGAACCCTGTCGCGAGTCCGGCGAGAAACGCGGCGCCCAATGCGGTCGTCTCAAAGATCTTCGGACGGACAACAGGAACGCCCAGCATGTCAGCCTGGAACTGCATCAGCAGGTTATTCGTCGCCGCACCGCCGTCGACTCGCAGAGATGTGATCTTGATCCCGGCGTCGGCTCGCATTGCATCCAGCACATCGGCCACCTGGTAGGCGATTGACTCCAGAGCCGCTCGGGCCAAATGCCCGCCGGTGGCTCCGCGAGTCAACCCGGCAACAATTCCGCGAGCATACGGATCCCAATGCGGAGCTCCGAGTCCCGCAAAAGCCGGAACGAGATACACTCCGCCGTTGTCTGGTACCGATGCGGCGAGCTGCTCGACTTCCGGCGACGTGCGAATAATCTTCAAGCCGTCTCGCAGCCATTGAACAACGGCCCCGGCGATAAACACGCTT
>JBILXT010000390.1:0-6747 GCA_044378235.1 Planctomycetaceae bacterium | reverse complement strand
TACATGGTACAGTTCAACAATTATGCCCTCGACGAGCACTGTGTGGAAAAGCCGGCTCCGATCGCGTGTGAGGCGGCCGTGTGAGGTGACAACGCCGATCAGAACATAGCTCGTTCTGTTTTGGCTGAGAGAATCGTGCCTGAGATTGAAGCAGTCTGGCACAAAAACACGACGGACATCATGATTCGGAAGCCATGTCAACTATCGGTCTGTCGAATGTTCCGTGCAATTCGCGTCAGATGCAATTAGAATGCAGGAACGTGTTGTTTGGTTCCGAATTTTCCACACCTGTCATCTGGTCGAGGCTGGTATGGTCGCTAAATCAAGTCGTGCGAACGTGCAGGAAATAGAAGAGATCCGAAAGCAAATTCGGAAGGCAGGTGTTCGAGCAACTCCGGCTCGTATCGCCGCGCTCCAGTTGTTGCGAGCCGCCACGGCACCGCTGACTCATGCGGATTTGTCAGACAGACTTGTCCCACTTGGATTCGATAAAGCGACCGTCTTTCGAAATCTCTCCGACCTGACCGAAGTAGGGCTTGTTTCCCGAACTGAGCTTGGCGATCACGTCTGGCGTTTCGAAGCGGTTGACCCGGAGCACCCGGAAAAGTCCAGTCACCCGCATTTTGTTTGCACGGAATGTGGCCGGGTCGAATGCCTTGACGCGATGGAATTCACCGCTCTCTCAAGACGCAAGGCCAGCGGCATCGGTCGTATCAGCGAGATCCTGCTCAAGGGGGAATGTACAAACTGCGTGAGCAGCGCCAGTCCTTGATCGCCCGGCTGGTGTCATGCGGTTGTTATCTGTCTGCCCGAGGACTCGTGAACGCAGACTGCGGTTCAACACCACGGAATCCTGGAACCCGTGGCGAATTCCAGGATTTGCCAACGAACTGCTTGACTAGGGTCGTAGTATGCGGAGAATCCTACGCAGCGACTGGTCGGCCGCTCAATTCGCTCTATCTTGAGAAAGCTGCATGCGCGGCTCGGTCCGACAATTTGCGCTCGCATTGCTGACAGCGATGTTCGCAGTCCTCTGGACATGCGGCTCAGCCTGGCACCTTGCTAACTGCGCTGACTCCTGCTGCGTTGGGATCAATCGCGACGCTGGACAGCATGCCTCCGGGAAAAATTCGGGCGATTGTTGTGCTTCTCATCATGCGTCTGGTGGAAAGCCTGCAGATTGCGGTTCATCGCATTCGCAATCGGATGCTCCTGACTCTGACACGCCGCTGCCGGGTTCTCATGATCGGCGGCAGTGCGAAATCTGTCAGTTGTTGGCTCAACCGCTGACGTTCGTTGCGGTTGTGTCTGTTGAAGTCTCCCCGGAATGGGTTGAGAACTCTGTTTGTCTGATTCCGTTGACAGTTCCGGAATGCGAACTCCTCCCTGCTGCATCACGCGGCCCGCCTGTGGTGGCCTGAGCTGCCGGTTGCTGAGTTAATCAGCCGGAACGCGTTAGCGTCCGGTTCTCGCTTAAGAATTGCTGACAAAGAACCGGGGGCTAACGCCCTGCGGCTAATGTGGCGACGCAATTGAACCACGAGCAACTCGTCAGCCCGTTCGTGTCTTGCATGTCATAAGAATCAACGCGGTGTTCCGCGTGATGTTGGAGTTACAGGAGAACTCCGTTGCGGCTGTCGTGCGGTCTACAGGTCCGACCAGTCCGTTACCGTTGCGTGGTCGCAACGGAGCCTTTTGTCTTTGGGATTTCTGTAGGTTGAGCATTCCTGCTCGACTGAAGTTCGATGAGAGAAATGCTCATCATAGAGTTCGTTGAGTGCACAAAGCTGGGCATGGGTTGCCTCCAGCTTCCGGAAAAAGAGTAGCCCAAAACGAGTGTTGAAGTGGTTAGATTTTTTCAATTTCAAAAACGAATGAGGAGAGGCGAAATGCTTCGCAAGTTCTTTGGTAACAAAAAGGGTCAGGGTTTGGTTGAGTACGGTCTGATCATCGCCGGCGTGGCGCTGATTTGTGCGGCTGCGATTTCAGTGTTTGGTCATAAGACCAGCGATTTGATCTCGGCTGTCGCGACAATTATTCCTGGAGCTCATGCCGATGATAATGGTCCGATAATTAGCGGCAAGCTGATTGAGACAACGGGTGCCACCGCTACTGGCATTGCGTTGGATGCCGGTGGCATCGAGAACAAAACCACAGGTAACCGTCTTGACGAAAACGTGCTTGGGGTTGCTGCAACCACAAACGGAACCGGGGACGGTTTTGGTGGTCTGATTCTCGAGTAAACACGGACGCATAAAATTAAGCGCAGCCGTCCACATCCGCATCTGATGTGGACGGCTGCCTTCTGGTGAGTTTTGCGCAGACTTCCAGCCGCTCTCCGAGGAGTGATGGATCTTGGGTGTCCTGATACTCATTGTGCCGGTGGTGCTTTTGGTGATCGCGACGTGGAGCGATCTGCGAACTCGGGAGATTCCGGATTGGATCTCGGTGGCTTTGATTCTGATCGGAATTGCCGCTGCAGGATTTGGCTGGGTAGGTATTCGCTGGTGGATGGTGCTGAGCGGTTGTTTGCTGGGATTTGTCATCGGTTTGGCATTGTTTCACTTTGCCAAATTCGGTGGTGGTGATGCCAAGCTGATTGCCGGAATCGGAGCGACCCTGGGGCCAGTGGGGCTGTTGTTTGCTCTGTTCTGGATGGCTGTTTTCGGAGGCGTGCTCGCGCTGATCGCTCTGATTCGCGGTCAGCGTGATTACGCCTACGGCCCCGCGATTCTGGCGGGATATGTCGGGTATCTCGTGTATCCCGGCGGAGTGTTCTCGGCAGTCTGGAAGTTGTTCAACTAAAGGCGAGCGGCTGGGCGTCAGCCCTCCGTGTCCCGCCCCTGAGCATTTTTTCTGCCTGTCATTTTTTAACGGATTTGGTTTCAAGAAAACTCACACGGAGGGCTGACGCCCAACCGCTCGCAGTGTGTTGATTAAGTCTCAACCCGTTGCGTCAGCGAGGGATTGTTGTCCCAAACATGGCAACTCTTATCCCTCACTGACGTTTCGGGTTGTGAAGACTCATAGAGTCAACACGCCGCTCGCCCGGTTTGGAGTGACCTAACAACAATGAATTCCCATCGATCTGACGTCCGCAACGGCAGTGCCTTTGGCATGCGCTCACGCTGCGCGCGGCGAGGTCAGTCGTTGGTTGAGTTCGCTCTGGTTGCGCTGGTCATGTATATGGTCCTCGCCGCGATCCTTACCTTTGGTCACGCCTTGTATGTCGCCCAGGGCCTGCAACAAGCCGCTGATCTCGGTGCCCGAGAAATCTCACGCACGCCGCTGCCGGTTATGACGCCTGCCGGGGAGCCATTTACCTTCGATCATGCTCTCGACGATCCAAAAGTTCGTGATCGCATCTTCAACCCTGATTACCTTGTCGTGGATCTTGACACCATCGTAGGACAGAACTTCTTTCCAGATGTGGTTTCAAATTGGCCGGTATTGAATCAGCAACTTGCCACCCTGATGATTCTGGATCGCCCGGTGATTGATGGGGTACGTAGAAATCTTCTTCGATATCCCGGGGCACTGCTCAAGACTGTTGACGGCACTCCTGAATTCACTGTTGGAATACCAATTGTTACGGAGCGAAACGAGGATGGAATTGAAACCATTCGATGGGTGCCGGTCGTTGAGGAAATTGAGCCAGCAGATCCAGATCATCCGCGACATGATCCGTTTACATTGCAGTCGGAGTTGAGGGGCATTGTTGCGTTGAGGATTAACTTCCCACTTCAATCCGCTTCAATGAGTAGTTTTCGGCGTGACCCAACAGCGGAAGACTACCCATTTGAAGCAACAATAGGTCAGCCAAATGCAGCTGATGAAAGCGCTGGTGGCGTTTCTGGTCCAGATCCACCTGGCGGGACTCTCACTAACGCGGGCTTGACGCAAACACTGGCAGACGGAACTGTTGTTTACTCAGGAACATATGGAGGCCAATACGGTCTTGGCGCGCAGGGAGCGTTGGGAAGTCAGGCCATGACTGGCGGTCGTCCGGTGCGACCGTATCGTCGAGTTATCTCGGCGCAGGCGATTTATCGCAGGGAAGTGTTTGATTGACGAATGGATTCGGACCGAATTTGTTTAACCCGTGGCCGACAGGCCAGGTTGGAATACATCCTGGCCTGTCGGCCACGGGTTAAACGATGCTGTTTTGATAATTGAACCAGTTCTCGTAAAGGTCTCCTATGCGTCCCATTCAACCTCAGCGTCGTCGCTCGTCCGCCAGTTTCTGGCTGGGGCTGGTGCTTGTTCTGATGACGACGGTCGGTGGTGTTGTCGGCATCCTTTTGCTGATGGGAGTCAGTCTGAATCCATTTGTTGTGGAGACCGAAGACCCGTTCATGGTGCGGATCCCTATCAATAGTCGCCCCATCGAAGCGTATTCTCGTGTCGACCGTGACCATATGCTCAATCCGACTTCTGGCGGCCTCATGTTTCAGCGAGTTCCCCCAGCGGCTGCAGTCGGAATGCACGTCGTCGGCATCAGCAGCGATGCGTCTCCGGTAGACGGTCGCGTCGAGTCGGTTCGGAATGACAATGACACAGTTGTTTTTGTCGTCGGTGGAAAAGAAGTTCCGCAAAGCCAGGTCATTGAACTCGGTGGGGCTCTGATGAACATTAATGCGATCATTGGCCGCGTTGTCAAAAAGGACAAGCGTGCCGGAATGGCCTTCAAAGAGGATACTTTTTTTCCACAGGGAACACCTGAAGGCATCGCGGGAGCCACACCACCCGGCATGCGAGCCGTGACGCTCGACGCCACTAAACTCACTGGCGTTCATGCATTGAACGCTGGTGATCGCATTGATCTGATGGCCAGCGTTCCGACGGGTGACGTCAGTGCATTTGGTTCTAACGATAACAGTCGGCTTCCGAGTGCCGCACTCGTCGCTCCCGCAACGAAGAACGACTCGAAATCGGGCACTGAACCACTGTTGCTGGCAGAGAACGCGGTGGTACTAAAGCCCGTGTACGTGCGAAATCAGGCCTCAACAACCTCGTCGCTCACTCAGGGAAAACGCATTCAGAATGAACCCAAATACGAAGTGGCGATCGCTGTCGATCCTGATGACGTGATTCCGTTGCAGAGCGCACTCAATAAGGAGCTGGCCATCACCTGCATCGCGCATTCCATGCAGGCGAATCATGAGACGGCAGCAATTGAATCGTCCCTGCCCACCGATGTTCTGATGGCACCGGTGACCGTGCGTGCAATCCTGGCTTACGAAGTGGTAACGCGAGACTCGTTTGTGAACCCGGCCACACGACGAGTTCGTATGGAGCCGGTGAGTCCGGATCAGTTGGCCGAACAGGAGATTGCCACATCGCTGGATGATCTTCTGGGAGCTGTAGCCAGGCACGATATTCCTGCCGGCAGCTTCCTGCGTCGCAGTGATTTACTGAAGAGCCAGGCTCAGAAGCAGAGTGAGGTCAAAACACAGGATGACAACGCTTCGAATCCCTCTCCACAACGTTATGTAACGACGGCTCACGAACCATCGACCTCAACGACCAGTGGCACGCAGGCAGACGAGGAGTATTCTTCGCGAGCCACGGTTGTTGGCGATCGGCCTTCTGTGACCAGCTTTGTTCCACCCGGCCGAACTGCATTTGCGGTGCCGTGGAACAGGCTGTACGGCGCTGAGCATCTGCAGATTGATGACCACATTGATCTGCTCGCCAGCTTCTCCCTGGAAAGCGAAGACGAAGAAGAGGAAACAGAAACTCGACCGGATGGAACAAAAGTCGTTCGCAAGCGGACCGACGTAGCAACACGAGAAACACTGCGGACATGGGATGAGTCCTTTGGTTTTCGCAGCGAACCGTGGTTCGTTGCCACAGATGCGATTGTCATCGGGCCGGTTGGGTTCCCTGCGCCGGCAGCTGCACAGCGTGCTCTTGGCAATGGACTGAATCGAGGCGTTGCAGCGGACGGGGAATTCGGTCCATCCGGCATGCCGCTTCTGATTGCCGTGGATGACCGTGATGTGGAACTTGTGGCCGCGGCATTGGCAACGAAGCGAGCCTTGTTTACACCTGCGTTCCATGGAAAAGACGACGATGCTGCTGCACCGGAGGGAATGAAAAAAATCGCCGTCGCGGCTCAGGACATTGCTGCCTTCGAAGCCTTTGGAGAAACGGTCTGGCAGGGCAATCGTCGCCGTCCGATGTTTCGGCTTGTTCCCGTCGATGATGTGCGTTTCCGAGAAGCACTCGACGCTGACGGGATTTCCGATTACTACGATCGAGTTCTGAAACGAACGAAGCGACGAGATGATTTCTTTGTGGCCGAAGATTTTCTGCCAGAGGGCACTGCCGCTGGTGTTTCTGCGGGAGCTACAGAAGGGACAACTCTCTTCGCGGTGGCTGATCGCGAAATCGAAGGGCTCGACAGCTTCCGCGCGGACGATCGGGTCGCGATTCTGGTACGAGGTGTGACAAAGCCGATTCAGGGCCTGGTCACTCATGGATTCAATGCTCAGCGAGCCATTTCCGAGGTCGTTGTTCCCGACGTGCGAATTGTTCAGCCATCGCGGAAGGGTCAGACGATTCTGGAGATTCGCAATGAAGATCTGACTCGCCTTCAGGCCGCATGGGCCTCATCGTTCAGTGACGCGGAAGGCGGCGACAACTCAGTCGGTGCGGACAATCAGCGGTCTCATTTGGTGGCCGTCGGGTTGCCTCGATCAACAGCAGGGGGATCTGAGAGCGTAACCGGGGCCGATCGAACTG
>JBILXT010000066.1:0-24336 GCA_044378235.1 Planctomycetaceae bacterium | reverse complement strand
GAACCGGGAAGCTCCTGCAACTCGAAGTGACTTCGGGACTTGCGTGAGCTGGTTTTAGCCTTCTCAATGCGAAGCTCGCAAATTTGGGCGAGTCACGCTGAATCAGAACAAACTTACAACGCTGTTTCGGAATTCTGAGTTCAGCAGTGAAGCGTCAGGGACGGCGTCCGGCAAGCTGTCGGACGATGGAATGCTGCACGTTGCAGCTCATCGCTTTTCCACAGAACGGATTGTGCTCATGAAAACTGTGTTCACGACTGGCGAAGCCGCCAAGATCTGCAAGGTCAGCCAGCAGACGATCATTCGCTGCTTTGACTCTGGTCAGTTGAAGGGATTTCGGGTCCCCGGATCTCGATTTCGTCGTATTCCCCGTGATGTTCTCTACAAATTCATGAAAGAGAACGGCATCCCGACCGACGCGCTGGAAAGCGGCAAGCGGAAGGCGTTGATCGTAGACGACGATGTCGAACTGGTAGAACTGATCACCGACGCACTGGTAGCCGATGGTCGATTTGAAGTACGAATCGCCAATAACGGCTTTGATGCAGGCATGATGGTCAAGGAATATCATCCGGACATTATTGTCTTGGACGTTATGCTTCCCGACATCAATGGTAAGGAAGTTTGTCAGCGGGTCCGCAGCGATTCAGCACTGGACGACGTTAGAATCATCTGCATCAGCGGCATGGTTGAACAGGACAAGATTCAGGAACTCAAAGCCTCTGGCGCCAATCACTTCATTCAGAAGCCGTTTGAAGTAGATGCTCTGATTGACAACATCTGCCGATTGCTGGATATCGAGCAACTGCAGTCCTGAAGTCGGAAGCGAAGAATCTCCTTCAGCTTTTGCATCGCCCAATATACCGGGCGAATGCAGAAGCGGCGGGATTTATCTGGGGCTCCATTTCAGAAACGTGCACTGAACGTGCATCTGTTAAACCGAATCTTCAAAAGCCCGGCTTCCTGAAAAGCCGGGCTTTTCTTCTGTAACAGGATGATGTCTCAGCATGTCGGCCGACGAACGAAACCGCCAAGCGCCGTTCGTGCATCAGTTGCTGACCGCGTTGGCAAAACCTGTTGACTGGAATTCTGCAGCCACTCTGACGGTACAAATGTGGCTGGAATTAGGCGGAGCATCGGCGGCTCTGCTGATTAGTCCGCTGGGACCAGAGCAGCTTCAGCTGTTCTACATTCGCAGCCTGCCCGACTCAGCGCCACATTTGAGTCAATCGACCATTGACGCTCCATTCTCGGTGTTGCTGGACCAGTCCGCCCTGATTGACTGCATCGCAGAATCCGGATTGATTGGCGGCATCAATGTTCGACTCCTTTTGTGGACAGACCTCTGCGCGGCAATGATTCTGCAGATGCCCGAGGAGTCGTCCAGCAACATCACTCCGATCATTGAGGACGATATCGCTGCAACCTGCCGACAGGTTCTCTCACGCGTTACGGATCGTCCCATCCTCATCCCCAATCATCACCTCCTTGAAGCTATGGCGGAGTATGCCGCAGGGGCCGGGCACGAGATCAACAATCCGCTGGGCAGCATCATCGGTCAGACTCAATTACTGCTAAAGCAATCTCAATCTGTCGAGCATCGCCAGGCCTGTGAAACCATCGGCGCACAGGCATGGAGAATCCGCGATATGATCGGCAATTCGATGCTGTTCGCGAGACCTCCGTTGATCCAGAAGAAACGTCTCAACCTCGTCACTTTGTTGCAACAGATATTGCAGCCGTTAACTCAGACAGCATTGGAAGACGACATTACGATTAAGCTGGCCAGTACTTCTGACGAGATCATGATGGAGGCTGACGGTTCTCAATTTGGCACCCTCATGGGGCATCTTGTCAGAAACAGTATCGAGGCCATTCGATCCAGTGGCTCACAAGGCACGATCACAGTGACACTTCGTGATGACGTCGCGGGATGTGTGGAATTGTCAGTCAGCGATGATGGTCCCGGAATCGGTGCCGACGAGATTCGGCGAAATCTCTTCAATCCGTTCTATTCTGGACGAGCAGCAGGGCGAGGTCTTGGATTCGGCCTTTGTTTGGCTTGGCAGATTGTTCGCCTTCATGATGGATTACTGCTTCACGATGTTCCGGAGCAGGGGGGAACAGCGTTCCATCTGGCATTCAGAACGACACCCTGAAGCGTTTCCTGAAACCGCGCGGGCCTGACGACACTGCTGGCAGGCAAAGCAAAGGCTCAGAAAATCAGACTCTTCTAAGTCGATTCGACGACCGACTGGCTCAATCCGCGTCAGACGCGGCCCCGGTCGCATATAATTCCCATGATTTCTCGACAAGAGTGTTGTTCGATAACTCGATACGACATTCCTTCCTGAAAGCGTACAATCTTCCTAACCCTGAATGTCTGCCTGACACGCGCATTTCACACTTGACCCGTGTCCTGTTGGATCGTGACCATCGGGGCCTCAATCTGCTACATTCCGGATGGCAGAGAAACCGATCTCCGAGTACAGAAATCACTTTTCGTCGATCTTGATCTGAAAGCCCCTGATCATGGCCAAGGCCCCGCTCAAAGGCATTTTTACTCCAAACCTCATCCCTTACACCGTGGACGGAGGCATCAATGAGCAGGAATTGCGGCGTTATGCAGATTGGCTCATCGAACGAGGTGTCCATGGTCTTTATCCGAACGGTTCAACGGGCGAGTTCACTCGATTTACCCCGGAAGAACGTCGGCGTATCGTCGCGATTCTTGCCGATCAGGTTCGCGGCCGAGTTCCCATCCTGGCCGGTGCGGCCGAAGCCAACGTAAAAGAGACCCTTTCAGCCTGCGAGTATTATGCGTCCCTGGGAATTCGAGCCGTCGCAATTGTGGCTCCGTTCTATTACAAGCTGAGCCCGGCTTCGGTTTATGCGTACTTCGCGGAGATTGGCCGAAACACGCCGATCGACGTCACTCTGTACAACATTCCCATGTTCGCCAGCCCGATCGATGTCCCGACGATTCAGCGTCTCTCTGAAGAATTTGAACGCATTGTGGCGATCAAGGATTCATCAGGCGACATTCCTCACATGATCCGCATGATTCAGGCGGTCAAGCCAAACCGTCCGGACTTTGCGTTCCTGACCGGATGGGATGCGGCGTTGATGCCAATGCTGTTGGCAGGCTGTGACGGCGGCACAAACGCGAGCTCTGGTGTTGTCCCTGAGTTGACTCGTCGGCTGTACGACCTGACAACCACCTACCAGATTGATGCGGCTCGCAGAGTTCAATACGACCTTGTGAAGCTGTTTGACACAATGATCTACTCGGCGGAATTCCCGGAAGGTTTCCGAGCAGCCGTTGGTCTCCGCGGCTTCAAGATGGGCCACGGTCGACAGCCGCTGTCAGACAAGCAAAGGACTGACTTGAGCACTCTCAGCAGAGAACTCCAGTGCATGCTTTCCAATCATGGGTTCACTGATCAGCCGGTTGGTGGCTGCCCGATCGGTGACGCGGCATCGCCTCCGAACCCAGCAGATGTATCAGCCATTGTGCAGCAAGTTGTCGCGGAGCTTCAGCGACGCGGACTGATGTAACAGGCAAAACTACTCTGGCATCAACTGGATGTGCCCATTGCAGTGCTTGCAGGCAACTTTATGCCCCATGTACTTCGGGGCTGCTCGAAGTTCCTCCGTGCAATGGGGGCACGGAGTGTAGAACGCTTTAGTTTCCACCGAGGCACTGTAGTTGAAGAGATGATTGCAGTGCTTGCACTGCACCTTCATTCCTTTGTACTTCCGATGAATCCGAAGCTCTTGCTGACATCCGGGGCAAAGTACGTAATGGCCTTTCGGCGACGCGGCCGCGATCACATCGATCTCCGGAAGAGGATTGAACATCGGAATCTCAACGCTGTCTTCTGTCAGCTCGTCATTCAATAACGCCCGACAATTCCGGCAGTGAACTACTCGCGGAGGCATATCATCGCCACACTGAGGGCAGGGGCCTCCTGGCCAGGCACCAGTCATTGCATATTCTCCTGCTGTCTCCTGGAATCAAACTACCAAGCCGCGTCTCTTCGACGCGTCAACCTGTTGTCTCTAACCGAGAATTCCGTCAATCGCAACGTGAACCCGGGCAAGGATCCGGTCATTGTCTGTTTGTAATTCGTGACCGAGGTTCATTGAGAATGAAGCTCGTCTGCCCAAACAAGCTCCCGGAAATGCCGCAGTCCTAAGCCCCGAATATACCCGGATTCAATCACGGCTTTGCCTTTACCGCGAACACCCTGTGAAATGTACGCAGGTAAAGATGACCGTTCGCCACAGCGGGCGTCGAGTGACAATCGTCGCCCAGGGCCGTTCGCCCCAGCTCACGAAATTCGGGCCCAGCATGAAGGACAACCACGATGCCGTCTTCTGTGACGCAATACAATCGATCTTCGATGCAAACAGGTGAACCACTGAACTGACCATCGATTCGCTCTGACCAGACTTCCTTCCCAGTGGCAATTTCCAGACAAACCATAATTCCTTTGTCGCCCCACAGGAAAAGCAGTCCATCTTTTGCGACAAGGCAAGGCACATAGGGAAGCATTGTCTTGCGCTCATAGACAATTCGAGTCGTGTTGTCGGCATCGGGATCGATCTTCGCGGCCGCAAAGTACTTTCCGTTTCCCCCTTCGCCACACGTCGCAAAGACTAATCCGTCTGACACAATCGGGGATGCAACCGTTCTCATGGGCAGCTTTGGAGTCTGCCAGTTCAACTTTCCCGTTCGCAGATCAGTACTCGTAATCCCGTTCGATTCGCTGATGCACAGAATCTGCAAGCTTCCAGCTTTCCCCGGTGCTATGGCAGGGGTCGAATACGATGTCTTGCCAGGATTTCTTTCGGCGGTCCAAACGGTCTCCCCTGTCTCAGGATTCAGCGCGAGTAAAGAGCTTGGGCCAACTTGATCATTTGAAACAATCAACAGGCCATCCTGAACGATCGGTGAAACGCCTAGATTGTGTTCGCTTTCGTAACTGCCAAGGTCTTTCGTCCAAACCTGCTCTCCCTCAAAGTTCCAGGCTGAGATCGTCAGTTTCGAGTTGTCCGCAAACATAACATAGACACGCTGACCATCTGTCGCCGGCGTACTTGATGCCCAACTATTTTTGAGGTGCTTTTTACTTTCTCCAAGTGTCACGGAAGTCTGCCATCGCTGTTGCCCCGAATCAGCATCCAGACAATGCAGGTATCGAGTCCCACCGCCTTCCGTCGCGGAGGTCACAAACAGAGTCTTTTCCCAAATCACCGGTGCTGAATGCCCAACGCCGGGCAGATCAATCGTCCAGGCGTAGTCACCAGCACCCCAACTGACCGGAATGCCTGGCTGCGTGCTGATCCCAGTACCGTTCTCACCACGAAATCGCGGCCAGTTTTCAGCGGACACGCTCTCGGAGAATAAGCTCACAAGAGTGAGAACCAACGTTGGGGCAAATCGTCGCATCACAAATCTCTGTTTCGAATGGTCAGGCTGATACACGCAAGACCCGCACAGTAGAGCAGCAACACCTGAGTTTCAACGCTGGACTGACAGATCGTCAGTACCCCAGCAATTCAAGGTAAGATCTTCGTTCAGACTGACTGAGACCAAAAAAGTCCGCCAGCTTCAACACCAGCTCTGTGGCGGTTTCTCGTTCTGACGATTCGCAGGTGATCTCAATCTCAGCGTATAGTGGCAGCCCCTCAACGGCATCCAATGAAATCGTCACTGGAAAATCACCGGCGACACCTGCAAAAGACCGACGAGTTTTATTCACACAACCTGCTGGCGTAAACCCGAGCGCCAGCAACAAGGCCCGAAGAACAGAGCCGGAAGGCTGAGATCCGGAGTCAGGGATCCCCAGTTCCAGTTCTTCACGGGTCTTCGTCACAGTATCGAGCCTAGGTCCTTTGTAGGTGACCTTTGTCTGACCATCACACGATCGAATTCGCAGAGCTTCATCTGTGTGATCAAAGTCACGACACGGATGATTGAAATACTCATCACACTGCCGACACTCAACAGGAGGACGTCCGCCTCCCCAGTGTCTTGCGGCCTGTTCGAATCCGCCAACATCAGCAACCAGATACTTGGCTTCCACTTCAATCATGCCACACATGCTCCGAATTGCTATTCGCTTTACAAGGATGCCACTTTGTCTCCAATTGATCTCAGATGATTCCAGGTAAACAGACCCGAATCATGCGTATCCGACCAGCGAACTCGTAAAGCGTAGTTGCCGCAGAGTGAGATATCATCGAGACCAAGATCCAGTGGAACTGTTTCCGGATCAAGAAGCTGCTTCCCGGACAGTTCGTCGACACAAACAGCGCAGCGACAGTTTTGCCTGATGGTGCGAAAAGGCAAACGGGCGACGTCCGTATCAGACCACACCAACTCCAGAACTCGCTGTTCTTTGTGAACTTTTATGTTTTTCGGAGACTGCATAAGTGGCTACTCAGTTTCTTCAGATTCAGGATCATCAAAGTCGTTGTCGGATGCGTCACCCGTGACAAACGACTCGATCAACATGTCGACAAACTCTTCCAGTGAATCGGCGATCACTTCAAACTCAACGGCATGATGCCGAAACTGCAAAACACCTGTATGTTCTCCGTCGAGATCTACGCAGTAATAGTCTCCATCACCCGTTTCGCCAATGACCAAAAGCTGATCTGGCCACCGAAATTCCTGACCTTCAGGATCGAGAATCGAAACCGCTCGTACTTCCCGGTTGATTTCCAGGACATCCGTCGGCGATGAGAACAGCTCAACCTCCGAAACAAATCCTTCCGAGTCATCCCCTGAGTCCGATCGGCACGCTGCCATCAAAACTGGCGGATACGATGTAACAAGTCGAACATACTCAGCTGGAAGCTGCGCATCGCACAAGTGTTCCAGATCCTGAACAATCTCAGGGTTCATTCATCCCCCGTTCCGGCCGCAGCAAAGCAGAGCCATACCCCCAGCGTAAACCTGTTCGGGAAGCCTGAACGCTCGACATCAGAGTTAATCCAGTCCGGGGTGCTTAACCTTCTCCCAATACTTCTCAAAATTGAAGTCCGGACTGTTGTCAGCGTCATGACATTTCCCGCAGGTTTCATTCTTCGCGTGCTCAAGCGTTACGCGAACTTCCTTCGCAGCGGCTTCCGTATTGCCAGCCTCAATCAGTTCCACATGGCGACTCCCGGGACCATGGCAATTCTCACACTGACTTCCCCCCATGAGTGCCTGCAAAAGCTTCTCGGAGTCATCCGCAGCAAACTCCTCGTTTACAAACCCACTCTGGAACCGAACATATTCTTCCGGATCCCAGCCCGTCACATGACACGACAAGCACTCGGGATCAAAGTCGCGAGCAATCCCATGCAGACGCTCGTATCCGTGCCGCTGATGAACCGGATCAAGACTTTCGAACGCATGAGCGTGAGGCGTATCTTTCCAGATTTCGAACGCCTTCGTATGACACTCTCCACATTTTGAAGCACCAACAAATGTCGCTCCGGAGGGATGTGTAACCGGGTTCTCAGCGGTAACAATCGAACTGTCTTTCAACCGTCCCTGATAGACTTTCATAAGCTCTGCCATCTTTTCTGACTCAGAAAAATGGGCAGCCGAGATCGTCACCAGTTCATATCGAATCGAGTCTTTTTCGCCCTTTGGATACAAGCCGACTACTCCTGCCGTTTTGCCTTTTTCACCGACGCGAAGGAGTCGCACAGAACCAATCATTTCCGGCTCGCGATCACCATCTTTTCCGTCGGCCGCGACGATAATGTCGAACTGAGGAAATGCTTTCGCCTGCTCTCGAATCTCTTCGTCAGTGGATTGCGAAAGCAGAACTCTAAAGTCTACTTTCTCCTCATCAAACTTTGTCAGAACCTCTGCAAGTGCTTCAGCGGGATCACCCCACTGCAAGTCGGCAACAGCAGCCTCCTCGGGAGTTCGATCAGGAATGATCTCGCGGCGAATGGTATCGCTCATGACACTGGTAATGCCGACTCTGCATCCCTCGACTTCAGCGATCGTGTACGAAAGAGGTGTCCCCAATTCTTTCGTTCCGAGGAATGTCAGATTGGCTCCTAAAAAACACAATCTGGGGTCACCCGTTTCCAGATGTTGGGCCAACAGATAGCCTGGATCCAGACGCAGCTCAGCAACACCCATTCCGAGAGCCACATACTTCAGCTCTCGCAGCGCTTCGAGCATGGTTTCAAACTTAATCTGAGCCTGAGGCCCGGAGCGTCGCGAGAGACCTCCAACGTCGACACCTCGAACGGTCCATCCGAGAGATTCAAGTTTCGAAAATAGACCAGCGCGACGAGCCATCCCACCCAACTGATTGGCTGTGCAACCGCATGGCTCAAAATAACCGAACTGCTCCCCTGTGACGACAAACGCCATTAACGGCTTCGGCCATTCAGGAAACAACAGAGGAGACACAGGAGGAGTTGCTTCAGAATGGTCGCTCGACTCACTCGCTTGCTCACTTTTTTCAGCAGTGACTGGGGACCCCTGCTTCTCAGATTTGCCCGGATTCTCCCCCGGCACAACGATGGGGGGAGGAACCGTAGCCTGCGTCTCCGGAGTAGTTTTGGGAGGCTCCTCCGGAAGCGGCATCCAGATTAATGACGCGGCAAGAAAAATCAGCCCCAGGAAACTGAGAACAATGAACGTCGAGTTGCGCATTTCGTAACAGCCCTGGTACCGATGACGCTAGTAACAATGCAGCCAGCCTTCGTTGACCGACACACAGCCTCTTTCAGGATGTTTAGTGGACAAACAATAGCTTTTTGCAACTTTCCAGAGAACCCCAAAAGAACTCCCGCCCCAACCTTTAGTTTGAGTAAAGCAGCAAACCAAGATTCAGGATTTCCCCAGAAGAATGATTTGTCGTGATCGTCACATGGCCGGGTTTTGACTCTGTCCGCTGGCTGTGGGGCCTTCCTGGCGGAACAACGATCTTCAACAAGTAACGGTGTACTGTTCCGGATGGCTCCCCAATCGGTGAAATAGACGCCGTCACAAACGAGGGATCCGCCTTAACTTCGGTAATTTTGAGCGGCTCTGTCATGTCCTTTTGATCAACAATCATTAACAGAGTTGCCTCGCGGCCTTCCGTAGCGGGAAAAGACCCAAGCCGCAGCTGCATTTTGTCCGTCTCGTACATTGTACCGGCCATTGGTTGCAGTCGGATAACGCCCTGTTTGCGGGCCGTCACCAGAACCTTCAATGGCTCTTTTTCCTGAACCATTTTTATTTCGATTTCTTCTGAAAACAGCCCCGAAGGGATATTTGGAGAAACCTCCACGTCCACCGAAAAGCCGCCCACGAAACCACCTGCAGCACGGTCCTGAGGAGTCAACGCTCCCGGAGTCAGTGTCACGTGACCGGACGGGCTCTTCATTGATTCAATCTCAAGACTCTGAAATAGTTTTGATCCGACCGTTGCTCTCAACTTCCCAGCTTGTGAGTCATAGACGTCCCCCACCGCCCACACCCCAGGCTGAACGTCGTATGGCATTTCGACGGCCCCTTCAACGGCCAGCTTTATCGTGGTGTTGTCAGGGTCGTTCGTGAATAGATCGCCGCCGTGCCGAAACCCTCGGTCTGCGACTTTTCCGCCATTCCAGTTCATTGTCAATGTGGTCGACTCACCGGGCTTGAGAACGGCGTCTTTCTTTGCTGTCTCCTCCACAGCTCCAAAACCGAACCTTGTACACTTACAGGTCGTCTTCCCGGTCATCAGGATCAGATCCGCATTGCCTTCATTCTTGATTACAAAGTCGTGCGATTTCTCCTCGCCGACCCTCATATTTCCAAACATATAAACGGAGCCCATGACGACGGCTTTTGGCCACGGCCCCGTTTTAGAAGGAACCGGAGGACTCTCTGAGTGGTTCTGATTGACAGGCGTCTCAATCACCGGGGCGACTTTAGCAGCCTTTGCGGCTTTGACTCTTTCTGCGACAGATGCTTCGCTCGGTCCTTCTTCACACCCAACAAAACTGCCAATGAGGAGACCAAGTGCGATGCCTTGCGTCTTCAACGTTCGAATCGATCTTAACATAGCATTCTCCGCCCGTTGTATTTCATCTGTTTATCTATGGGATCCAGGCTGTGTGCTAATTACATCCTGAAATAAAGCCTGATCATCTTCGCTCAGAAACCGGTCACGATGGCCCCATTGATGATTAATCTCATCAAGCTGCCTCAAACGCTTTATCGCCGTTCCGAGAACCGTTTCGTCCACATCCGTCTTGTCGCCTGAAGTGACAAACCGATGACTGAGTTTGACAAGCTGCAACCACCCCTCAACTGAAGAAGGGTACAGTACGACCACATTCTGTTGTAACTTAACGGCCTCACTCAGAAGCTCATCATCGCTCCGAATTTGTGCGCCAAGAGCCAGACATTCTGCTTTCAGACCAACAGAAAAACTATTGCGTTTGTCTACAGAGATCAATAAGTCGCACGCCTCCAGTGCTTTCTCGAAGGATTTTTCTGCCTTTGCCTTCTGTTCGGCCGCTAGAGCTTTGTCATCGTTCAGACTGCGGGTGCCCGACTCAAATCGCTGCAACAGGGCCAGATCTTCCCGCAATGTATGTGCCGACAACTCAGCAATTCGTTGACGAGGACTAACAGCGAGTCCATCCATCTCTGCCGCTTTGCGATATGCGACCAGAGCTTCTCGCAGATTTCCCTGTCGATGAAGCAGGTCATCGCCAAGCAGCATATATCGATCGACACCCGAGACATCGATCAGTCCAAACCGCAAGACAACGACTGCAGCCAAAGTACAGAATGATAAACCAGGAAACATCCAATATCGCTTAAAACCTGTTTGATCCGCCCAGGGAACGAACGCTCCCCCCTCGACTTGCCCGATCGCTCCTGCCGTTAACAGCAACAGCATCACAACAGGCATTTCAAAGCCACCAGCGGCCAATAAATGCACCATCATGGTCACAGACGCGGCAAAACAGACGTTCTTGTCGAGCGATCGAATCTTGCCTTTGCTCCCCATTAAGCAAAAAATCAATCCTGAAAACGGCAAAAGCCTTTCGGTGAGATCGAGGTGTACCGACTCACCGTTGACCCACTGCCAGGACAGATGAACGACTGCACCGAGAACAACGGACTTCAAAACAAGATGACGAAAACGCTTCGGGACAGCAATCTCCTCAGATCCCACATCCAGAGCCGCATCAGCAGAAAGCGATTTGCGAAGACTTCCCCCGATGAACATCAACAAGCCAGTGAATCCGATGATCCCTCCGGCAGACCAGGACTCTAGAAGGAAATTGTGAGGATCACGAATTTCTTCGCTGGACCCATCCGCTTTATGCTTCAGATAGACCTGACGGAAATTGCCTGGACCCGCACCTGTGAGTGGTGCTTCCTTGATGGTTTCAATCGCCCCAGTCCAATAGAACAATCTGAATTGCAGAGACCGAGATGACTCAAATATCACCTCCCTATCGAGAGCTCCTGAAAAGGCAGCAATCCCCACAATGAGCCCCACAAAAGCGGATCCGAAAAATGACCACTGGAGAATCTTCTTTGCAGCAGAGGTTCGCAGACGGCAAATCGCGACGATCCCAATCCCCAGGACCGCGGCGGCCCATGCCGAACGGCTTTTCGTAAGTACCAGACAGTAAAGAATCAAAGTTGCCTGAAGCAGTGGAACAATGATATCTGCGACATTCGAGGGCTTGCGATAACTCCAGGCATATACCGCTTGCCCCGTTACCAAAACGAGCGATGTTGCAAGCACTCCAGCCAGAGTATTCGCAAGCGAAAAAGTCGCGAAGGGCTCTGAGCTGGAAAGCAATCGGTTCTCCCAAAGAACACGATCAGTCCCTTCAAGCGGAATTCCTTTGGACTGAAAACGAGCCACGATTTCGGACACCCTGAACAGACCTGTCCCTCCGGGCTCTGCCAAAGCATTATCCAGCTGAGAGCGCTCTCCCTGATACCATGCGGCCTGCTCAGGATAGAAAACGTGATGTTGCCAAATCCCCATCACAGCAAGCCCCACTGTGACGGTAACCAAAACATGCAAAGTTTGAATCGCCTGAAGTCGATCCAGACTGAGGTGCCGAAAAACTCGCCATGCGACGAATAAACCAGCCCATTCAAATGTGAGGTTTAACGCGGATCGACGATCTCCCTCTATGTAAAAGACGTACCCCGTTGAGACAACATGACCGATCAGAATCAGCAAAACCCCGAAATCGACAAACCCAAAACCGGCCCTTTGGAGGCTATCGCCTGGACTGCGTCGCCCCTCGATCAGGTAGCGGAGCCCAAGTAAGCCTCCCAAGGTCAACCACAGTATCACTAAATGCAATCCACCCCCGTTAACCGCATCTTCGGTTGGCCACAAGAACGCTGCTGTCAGCAACGCCATTGCGAAGATTGTCAAAGGAGATCGCATGAACAAGTCTTGAAGGAAGTGATACGGGGCAATGATTAAGACAGCAACAGGTCAGACGTCAAAGTGCCCACTGGGCAGCGATTGTTGTCCACCTGACTGAGGCTCTTCGAAACAGTACCAGCAATCAGAATCGCAAATCACCGAGAACAGATCTTTTTGCTGAGGGCAAACACACCAATCGCATGAGGATCATTCAGGCACTCGAACAGCCACCGAAGTCTGTTGAGTCCTGACTTCAGCCAACGTCACCTGAATCTCGTTCACAGAACGCCGGCCAACCGTTTCCAGAATAGCAATGACAGCCAGAACACATGAAATCAATGAGCACACCAAAGCCGCACCAGTCCAATCACCAACCTTAAACAAAAGTAGTCCTGCTAATCCAGTCATCGCGGTCGTCAGATGAATGGTGAGCACCGCGTGAACGGGGCGAAATCCCAACTCGACCAAACGATGCGAAAAATGACTTTTGTCGCCGTGAAACGGACTGCGACCCTGACTGAGTCGAATAAAAACGACGGTGCAAAAATCATATAGCGGGACTGCCATCACACAGATCGGTGCCAACATGACATGTCGACTCCCCGTGCTTTCATAAAATGTTCCCGTAACCGTCAATGTTGCCAGCAGGAAGCCGATCAGATTGCTGCCGCAGTCTCCCATGAATATGCTGGCAGGCGGACGATTCCAAACCAGAAATCCTGATAAGGCCCCAGCCAAAAGAACCAGCGGAAATGCGACCGATACCGTTGGTGACCGAACCATAAACAACAGAATGGCTGCAAACATCGCCGAAGCAATCAGACCAATGCCAGCCGACAGGGCATCCATGTTGTCCAGGAAATTCATCGCGTTGGTCAGGACAATGATCCACAAGACCGTCGCCCCAAACCCAAACCACGGCTGGCTTACGAACACCGTCGCTCGCACTCCGGCGAATACAACTCCCACAGCAACCGACAGTTGCAACCCAAGTCGAAACTTCCACGAAAGATTCCAGCGATCATCAGCCAGTCCGGTCAAAAACAGCACGATTGCACCAACGGCGATCGCCACGAGTTGGACGGCCAAATGAGAGGTCCCTCCCAGTTCCTGAAGAATCTCGTCCACGATTGCGAATCGCCCTGAGGGACCTGCCACACAAATAACAACGAGAAAAATCGCAGGAATCAGCAGTCCGAGGAATATTGCGATACCGCCACCTCGAGGCGTAGGCTGAACATGAACCTTACGCTCTCCGGGAAGGTCGATTAATCCCAGGGCTGGCGCAAAAGCACGGACAACTGGGGTCAGGATTACAGTGAGAATCGCGGATGCCAGAAATCCGGCAACCATAAACTCCAGCATCGGTGAGCCTTCTTAACTCGGGGCTGAACGTAAAACGGTTGCGTGTTGTACGTTGAATCACGACGTTGCTACAGGAGAAATCCGCGAAACAGTGCTGTCCCGAGACAATCCAACGGATGAATCTCTGCGGCCGCCTCAGAACTCTCTTCAGGATTCATCCAGAGCGGTTTGCACTTTGCGAATTGAAGATTTGACAATCGCGCCGACGCCAATTGAGCCGCCAACGTTCCCTCGTGGCCGTTTCCGTGCAGAATCTACAATTTACAGGGTCCGGATACCGATTCCGCGTGAGGATTTTGCAGGCGGCACCGTCAATTGTTGTAGATTTGGCAGCTGACCTTCAAACCACGCCACCAGAAACATATTCTATAAATCATTCACCAGAAACAACTTATAACAAAAGAATCCTGACTAGTCCGTTTTGGCGCGGCAGTTGCGATTGCTATTGAATCAGTTCGACAACAAACGGGCCCTGGCCTGTATCAAAGCATGACGGAGTGAGTGCGATGCGAATTCAGATGACCCCAAAGACTGTTCGAAGAATTCTTTCCGCTGATGGATATCTCGATCTTGGCATGCCCGAGCGAGCCATTGAAGAACTGGACCGAATCGAAGATGCCGGCCCTCTGGAAGGTCCAGTTCAACTTCTGCATGGAATCGCCCTAAAACAGACTCAGAACCATCGGGATGCGATCACACATCTCGAAAAAGCCGCTCGAATCATGCCGTCTCCAATTCGCCGATTCGCATGGCGAGAACTGGTAGATGCCTACCGAGCCGTGGGTAGCGACGCCCTTGCGGATATGGCTCAGAAATTGGGCGGGGATGGCGAGTTTCAGCTGAAAATCAGCCTTCCGTTCGCAGACCTGACACTCAACATCCCGACCTCATCAAAAGCAATATCACCGGGGCTGTAAGCTGGAAGTCAACACCAGCAAAAACTAAACACGCGAACACCAATCAGCGACATTGAAATCATGCCGTTTTTCTGATTCGCTGCTGATCGGCATGATATTCCAATGCACATCCGCAGTAGCCAAGGATTGCCGCATCTGGTGGTCCAATTCGGAAGGGTTACCCTCGCAGACGGCTCATCTGAACGAAAGGTCTATCCCCAAACCGGGCCTTTTCCGTATTCTTCATTCGTAGCAGTCTCGCCAAAACTTCAGTTCCTGCATCCTGAGGCAGGTTCGGCGTGTTCTGCTGTGCCCATAGAATGGAGTCTGGCGGGCCATGCAACGTCGAAGAATGTTTCTTGCCGCGCTGTTGAACAGCTCGGTCCTAAGCTTCATCAGCGGATGTCGCAACAAGCAGTACGCACATGTCCTGAAAAAAGATGACAAGGACATGGTCGGCAGCCACGTCGCAGGTGCAGAAACCTGGAAACCACTGATCGATGAATCCGTCGGTCGCTTGCTGGCAAAATCCTGCTCCACGGTCCACCAGGCATCACACTCCACCGTCGAAGGTGAAGGGATCCCGATCAGAACCGTTTGCTTCGTTGGTGTCGAGAACCGCAGTGCCGAAGAAATTGGGGACTTCAAAGAGCAGATCTACGAACACATTGATTCGCTGATCTCTCAGGATCCTCAGTTCAAAATGATCAGCCGACGTTACGTCGAAGCCGCGATGGGCGAATGTCGATGTCGCCCCGAATCACTCCTGCTGCCAGCTCGCCAACGCGAACTTCAAATGGCTTTGGAGCGTGTCGATCAGCCGTTCGATTATCTCCTGTTCGCCAGCATCACTTCAGGCACCACCAATAGCAATGGTGACTATCAGCGTGACTATCTGTTGACGCTGGAGCTTCTCGATATTCACACTGGTGAATCACAAAAAGACAGCGCCATGCTTCGCAAGGGTTACCACAAAGGATTCTTCGGCAAACGCAAACACTACGGCGAAGACGACGACTAACGAATTCGCGACCTGCTTTGCTATCGAGATCTGTGCTAATCACGCAGCAACACAGATGAGTCTCGGCAGGTTGCCATCAGAGTTCTCAACTATGGACGATCCGAACTGCACCGTTACGCAGTTGTTTCGCCGCCTAAGACCATGGTCTCTTGCGGCGCTGGGGATCGTCTCTTGCCTGAACTCCGGTTGTCAGACATGGCAAAAATCCCACGAATCAGCAATCTCCAACTTTGGAGCTGGTGATCTTGAGGTCTCAAAAACAGCTCTCGCGGATTCACAGAAATCACTGAGAGCGGAAAAGAAGCTGCTCGAACTGGATCAGGCAATACTTGAGCTGGCAAGTGGTGACGTTCGACAGGCCGAAGGTCGATTTCGCAACCTTCGGCACGAACTGGAGTTCCTTGAACAAAAGGACGTGACGGAACAGGCCTCGTCCATGTTGTTGGACAGCCGGGCTGTTGCATACTCCGGCCGCGATTTCGAACGCCGCATGGTCCTGAACATGGCGCTGCTGACGAGCATCTTCGGGGACGGACAGGATTCGTTTGCTTATTCGTTGCAGCTCACGGAGGCCGCTGTTAAGCGGCGAGAAGCAATCGCCGCAAAGCTGAACAAAGACACCAGCTCCAGCCACCTTGCGGAAAGTCACGATCCGACGCCTCCGACTTCGAATATATCGCCGGCAGGTTTTGTCGCGAATGTATCGCCAGGCTCACTAGCCGTCTCGACATCGTCCCTCGATCAGCCACTGGCATTAAGTTCTTATCTGGCTGCAGCAGTCCAGTCTGAATCGCCTACGCGTCATCAGGAAACAGAAGCCGCACTGAGAGACATCGGATACTGGAATCCGGCTTTCGTGCGTCAGGATAAAGCTTCGGTGAATGGTGAATTCGGGACCCGATGCGAGGCTGGCCATGGGACTCTACATGTGATTGCCCTCGTCGGAAAAGCTCCTCGTTGGGTTTCCGAATCGGCCGAACCAACCTCAGCAGCACTTCTGATCGCTGATCGAATCATCAGTGCCACGGGAAAGCATACGCTGCCTCCTACAATTGCCTCTGTAAAAATCGCAAAGCCTGAACCTGCCGGATATCTTCTGCCTGCCGGAAGCTTGCGGTGCGTTGTTGGTCCATCGAATTCGACGCCTCAACAGGTTGCGGCTTCACCTCTAACCTTTTCCACAGTCGTTGACATGCACGACGTCGCTCAGGCCTCGTACAACGAACACCGGGATCAGGAGATCGCAGCCGCCATTAGTCGCCGGGTCATGAAAAAAGGTGCCGTGTACGTTCTCAAAGAGACGCAGAACATCCATCGCAACTCTCTGGTCGACCTCGGCATCAATGTGGCCGGCATCGCCTGGGAAGCGATGGAAAAGGCCGACACTCGTTCATGGAGAATGCTGCCGGGACGTATCGACATTGCTCGCGCCGAATTACCAGCCGGGCAATGGACAACCAAACTGCAGATCACAGGCTACGGGACAACCGGTCGTCACTCATCGGTTCCCATTCACATCGCTGACGGACGCAATACATACATCCTGTGCATCATTCCCGAAAGAGAATTTACGGGCAACATCCTGGTCGGCGGAGCAGACAATCATGTCGTTCCTGCTGGAGACGTCGCCTCAGAAATCAACTGATTCCTAATTGAATCGAATCACCCATCGCTTAGGAAACGCAATTCTCGGACGCAGAGACAAGGTACACTCTACATCAGCACCCCCTGGCCTCATTGGGCAACCATTATCGGCGGTTCTCAGCCTGACGACGAATCTCAATCTGAGCCTTCCTGAGTCTCTCAGGCCAGACAAACTCTGATGCCTTTGCAGGGTCATATCCTTCCAGATGTCCGTGCAGCCGAGTCACAGGCTTTGTATATCGCAGCTCGGTGTCTCCGAAAACCTCACGGCACAGGGTGGCCAGCTCAGGATCATAATCAAGCAGCTCGTCTCGAGTATTCACATGATTGTGGTCATGATCGTCTTCTCGATTGTTATCAAACCAAGATTGTACGCCCTCCGCAAAATACTCATGATGATTCACCGAGGCGTACTTGCCTTTCCAGAGTCCGGCTGACATCGCTTTCTGATAAGCGGCCTTCAGTCGAACATCAAAAGTCGGATCAACATTCAGCATTCCGCGAAGATGAATATTGTGAGCAAACTCATGGATCAGAATGCACTCCGCCTCATAGGGATCGCCTTTATAGCCAAGCAGATTCTCCTCCCCGCAGGAACAATACGGATCTGTTTCTGATCCGCCCATTCCTCGAGCGCGAGCATCCCAGAAATTGATTGCTGAAACTCCTTCAGCTTCGCGACCATCGGCCGAAGAATCACCCAGCCACTTCCACTCCGGCAGGTCGGTGGTGAATTCACTCCAGGCAATGATGCTCATTCGTGAGCCACTCTTGATCATGGCTTCTCTGACGTCAGGACGCTTCGCCAACATCAGCTCAATCAGATAAGCCGCTTCCAGCAAGGCATGATCATCGACCGACTTTGAAGCTACGATCGGATAACCGCTCGCACTGACGAACTTCGAATAGTAGTCAGGGATATTGAGTTCCGGCGGAGGCGAAGAAACCACGTATTTCGTGTCGTCTGCAGAAAGCTGCGCACACAACAGCAGGGCATATAGAAACCCCGGTGCGGCAACGATGCGAAAAACATCAGCAATGACTAATCGCTTCTTGTGTACCACGACAGCACCCCCGAATAACATTCGAAAAGTGCCGCCACCGACTCTACGTCGGTGGTTTACAGGCTTTTGCACTACCAGTATCTCACCCAGAAACGACGTTCGAAGTAGTGCAAAGGCCTTGATCCACCGGGATAAACCCGGTGGCGGACTTGATTGAGGTCTAGTTGGCGATTGAGCCGCTGACGTTGAACTTCAGGACATCTTCACGCCCCTGAATCTTAACAATCATCTCTTCGCTGAACTTGCCAACCTTCTCTGGAGCCGTGAATTTCATCTCCACAATCTGCAGCTTGTTCTCTTTTTCGTTCATTTTCACTTCGAAGCAATCCTGCATTTCTTTGCAGTCAACATCTTCAACAAGGAACGGCTTGTTGCCCTGCAGAATGACTTTCACAATCGTCGTTTCACCAGGCTTCAAAGGCACCAGCTGCCCCTTACTGTTTCGTACGGCAATGTCAGGAGTTGTGATGCGAATATCGGGCACCACAGTCGCAAGAGTAATCAATGGTACATTTGGATGAGCGGCATCATCGGTCACCAATGTAATGATATCGCGAAAGCGACCAGGCTTTGTTTTTGGATCCAGAGTCACCACAAGGTCATAAACAACATTTCCACCGGCGCGTGAGACTTCCTTCACTTCGCCCGACAAGTCTTTCCCGGGAAACTTAACGTCTCGAATGTTCCAATCCGGGCGCCCTGCATAGGCAATGCGGACTGTCTTCTTGCCACCGCTCAGGAAATCGAGTGTACCAAAATCCACGCTACTCGGTTCGAACACGATGTCAGTTCGGATGTACGCGGAGATTGGAATTCTGACTTCCGTAAACTGTGGAGCATCGAAGTAGATCGAAAGCGATGTGTCACGCTGCCCTTTAAAGGAGCGAGTATTCATCCGGACTTCGATAAATGTCTTCTCTCCGGGCTGCAAGAGTGTTTTTATCTTGCCTGGTTCACTCGCCTCAGCACAACGACAGGCCGTTGACCAACTGGAAATGTGCACCGTGGCTTGAGTCGTGTTCTCTATGGTGACGACCTGCACGGCCTCTGAGCCGGTCGCGATGACACCAAACTCAAGCTTCTTTTTGTCAACGAGCGGATCAGCCCAGCTACCCTGTGCAAACAGAGACGGACTAACAAAAATCAAGCCCATAACGACAACAGTTGACCGACAAATGTTCCCCAACATTTTTCTGCACCTGCCCAAGAAAGCTTCCAGACCGAAGTGCCTGGGATGTCCATCCCCCCATCCTTCGCTTCATCCACGGAAATCCCCATTTCCGGTGTCATCATGTCATGACAATCGCATTCGACAAGAGGTCGAACTGCGTTTCAGCACTGATTCCTAAACCCTCCCGAAGACTTCACTGTCACTTTCCAGATCAGGAAAGTGGCGGGAAAAACCCTGGAGCGATTGCAATTTGGAGCGGCTATGCCTGCCGCAGAATCGGCGAAGAACCCGCATAAACATTAGATCCCCACAAGCTTTATGTCAATCCGCATCTTTTCGTGAAGATTCTACCGGCTCGGTAAAACGTGCTGCCCAGACAAGGCAACGCAACACCAACCAGAAGAACCCAAACACCCCATTCACCCCAGACACTTATTTTGTTCGCAATCCATCTGACCATCATCAGGCAGCCTCGAGATGAGACGCAGAAAAAGCAGCGAAAACTCGATGCTAACGCGTTCCGCGCTGATAGGGCGAACAGATCGACAAGTCGGGGCGGCCGGAGCTCAACAAGATCTTTCCAGAGAATCATTTACACTCAGGGAATGGGGATTTTGTTCACACACCCGATTGTGACGCGGGGGATCAATCAAGAATCCCTTGATAATCCATGGCACACCTTCCACAACGAGTCTTCATCATGTTTTGTCGAGCCCTGACTCTGGCCCTGTCATCGCTCATTCTTCTCTGCAGCGATGGAACCGCCTCAGCCCAAAAGGCGGCCGCTGGTCGCAAGCATTACTTTCCTCCCGAGCAGATCTCCGTGATGCCCGTCGTGTTTACGCCGAAGGGCGAAAAGACGCCGAACCGAGAACTCGACGCTGTTGTGCTCCGACATCTGAAATGGACGCAGCGGAGATACGGCGAACTTCTTGGAACGACCTTTGAGATCGAGAACAACGTTCGGCGAGTTCTTGGGGCAAAGACTCTGGAGGAATACCGCAAACGGGATGGCGATGCAGTGATGGATTTTGCAGCAGAACTACTGAAGGAGTTTGGCTATAGCCGCTTCAACTGCCCGCACATCTTTCTGATTGTGGTGGTGAACCCCAAAGACGACTGGCCGCTCGGTGTGGGCTGTGTGTTCAATGGAGGCTACAACACGGGTGGCGGAGCCACGATGATGTCGACCGACGCCTTTGTGAAGAAGCCCAACGCTCAATCAACACTTGAACATGAACTCGGCCATACATTCGGGCTTCCACATGTGAGCTCATATGGGATTGAAATGAATGGCAATAACCCGTCCATGATGTCTTACAACCCAGCACATTGGAGTCGAGGATTCGAGCCGTCACTGCAGCCGGCCACGTTTATTCCGGAAGACATTCGCGGACTGGCTCTGAATGATCGAGCAATCCCCGATCTGGAGTTCTCAGTAACCAAAGACGTACCCGCTGACTACAAACTGTTCTGGACTCCAATGCCGTTTGGAGCCGTCAAGCTTGAAGGCCAGCCGGATTACGCCATCGACGTGAAGAGTAACGCCGGAGCTGCGTTCAATTCCAAACTCGAAAGCTGCGTGGTTGGCCATTTTCGTGCAAGCCCAGGCCCGACGCTCTACTACGACGCAGGATCCATGTGGCACTCAGAACCTGTTGAGGGAAACGTAACACTCGACCTGACGTTTCCGTTTCCCGTGGAGCTGACCAAAATCCAACTCTACTCCGGCCACAGCGGGCAATACCATCCCGTCAAAGCGTTTTCAGTCTCGGTCCCGACAGCTACCGGAAGCCAGAATTCCCTGGCAAATCATGAGATGAAATCCTTCGACGGCGAAGTCACCTTTTCCGGAACCGAGTCTCAGCAGTGGCATCTGGAGATGACTCCGAGCGAATCAAAAACCATCGTCCTTCGCGGCCTGCGTTTCTACTCCGGCAAGACGGAAATCTTCCCGCCTCAACTGTGTCTTGTGGAATGAGTCAGCGTTACTCCACCCTTTGGACTGCTGCAGCCCGCTGCAGCTTTCCGTTTCACAGCCTGCTGTGGAACAACCTTTCTGAAGTGTAACGAGCCTTCAAACTGCGTGGTTTGGCAGCAGGCTGCCGGCACCAAAGCGGCAGCAGGCTGCCGCAGTCCAAAGAGGAGCATCTGCTCTTCGGATGATCACGGGAACTGACTTCCTGTTGAAGTCTTCGCCCTTACGAGTCACTAACTCAGAATCTCGTTGACAATCCTCGCGGGGCGATTCGCTGTGATCACCTGTGGCTGTCCATTGTGATGAAAAATCACCTGAGAATGATCCAGCCCAAACAGTGACATGAGAGTCGCCTGATAGTCGTTGGGGGTGACAACATTCTCGACAGCTTTGTGTCCGAACTCATCAGTCGCACCGTAGGCTAATCCACCTTTGAATCCGCCTCCGGCCATCCAGATGCTGAAGCCCTGACCATTATGATCACGACCGGCCGCCGCAGGATCGCCCATGACCTGTGTCACCGGAAGGCGTCCAATCTCTCCGCCCCAATGAACGATCGTGGAATCCAGCATGCCACGTTGCTTCAAGTCTTTCACCAGAGCTGCCGCAGGCTGGTCAACTCGCTTACAGACAGCGGGCAGGGCAGTGCGGATACTGCCATGGTTATCCCACGGCTGACCTCCGAGGAATAACTGAATAAACCGAACGCCTCGCTCGACCAGTCGACGAGCGATCAGGCAGCGAGTTCCATACTCACGAGTTGCATCCTGATCAATTCCATACATCGCCTGAGTCGCCCGGGTCTCCTTGCTGATATCCAGTGCTTCTGTAGCGGCTGTCTGCATCCGGGCAGCAAGTTCGTAGCTGGCGATACGAGCTTCCAGATCCGGATCTCCTCCGCTTTGCTCAAGATGTCTTTGATTCAGCTTTTGCAAAAGAGCAAGATTCTGTTGCTGCAGAGTTCCCTTGAGATGCGACGGAGCCGCCAGATTCAGAATGCGAGGTTCCTTAGGACGAAGTACTGTCCCCTGAAACAGAGGTGGCATAAAACCATTGGACCAGTTGTTGACACCGTCAACCGGATGACCATCTGGGTCTGTCATGACCATATACGCCGGAAGATCCTGCGTCTCAGATCCCAACGCGTATAGGAGCCATGAAGCCAAATGAGGACGCCCGAGAACTCCCGGAATTCCACCATGGAAATAGCGGATCGAGACTTCATGCCCGTTCGCTCCCGTGTGCATGCTGCGAATCAGACAGATATCGTCAACGATCTCAGCAGTATGCGGCAGCAGCTCGGAAATCTCTGTCCCGCACTGTCCATGCTTCCGAAACTTGAATGGACTTCCCAACAACTTTTTGCTGGCCTGATTCACGAAGCTGAACGCAACGTCCCCGGTGTAATCTGTTCCGTCATATCTGGTCAGCTCCGGCTTGGGATCTGTCAGATCCATGTGAGATGGACCGCCATGCTGAAACATGGAGATCATCGCGCGAGCTTTCGCGGGTTGCTGAGGTTGCCGAAGATGCAGATCCGTGACAGGCTTCTGCTTGATCACCGGCGGAACCGCCTGCACCCCTTCCTGTCGCATCAACCACGCGAGTGCGACAGAGCCGATTCCCATGGCATTGTTCTGCAAAAACTCACGGCGCGAGAATGGATTGATCATATTCATAGGAATGACTTTAAGGCAGGACTCAAGGGAAAGAACCCAAGGCAGTGGGGAGGCAGGGAGAGAAATTCGAGGGCGGGAGAATCAGGCAAACTCTTATCGACGAACCAAAACCTCGCGACTTCAGATTCCCATGTTGATGACAATGATCTCTGAAACCGGCATTGAAAAACTATTTGATGTACAAAAACTCATTGGATGTGAGCAGCACCTGGCACAGATCGACCATTGCCTGCTGAGTGCCCGTCAAGCCAGCGGGTATTTGCTCCCGATGAGCCTGAAGGTATTCCAATTGCCCCGCCAGAAATGACATGGCCGCGACAAGTTCATCCACTTCCGGCTGGCGGCAATACGCCAACTGCCAAGCATGCATCACCTGTCCAACAATCAGACTAACGGGCTCCGGCGGCCCATAAAACTCTGTGGCAGAACTGAACGAACGGGCAACACCATCGCTGGTGGTAAGCGTCAGCTTCACCGGCCATTGAAACGAATCCGACGTGTGATGCTCCAGACAGTCCACGATGAAATCAATCGTGTCGCCTGCTTCAACAGCCACTGATCCAACCGGAGTTTCCACTGGAACATTCAGGCTCTTCCACTCCGCCAATAATCCACTCCCATCCGCAGCAACGCGACTGGTCACAACACGCCCGCGAACTCCATCACCGTTCTCACTACCATGATGCAGCGTTCCTGCAATCGTCAGATTGCCAGACGCAGGAGCGACCCAACGGCGGACGACAGCACGCCCCGGCTGATCGGGATGTCCTCCATTGGCATGCAACAGAACATAGCCCAACGCGGGATCAGGAAGCGTCGCACTGGCCTGATATTGCGAACCCGTAAAATGGGGCAGGGCAGTGAATGATTCCGTCTTCTTCGTGGTCTCGTTCATGCTGCCATAACCATACTGCCACACATCCACGGGAGCTGACGGCAACGTTGGCAATGCAGCCAACTGCTCAGCAGTCGCCATTGAAGCTTCCTTGCGGCAACGTTCAGCTAATGCCGCCGCGTGACTCAGAATTGTTCCCGAGTTCATCATCATCAGCGATTGAGTTGCGACCGTAGAAACAGGTCGCCGTTCACAATTCACCTCCATCAC
>JBILXT010000389.1:0-6797 GCA_044378235.1 Planctomycetaceae bacterium | reverse complement strand
AGCTCTCCAGGAACTGCCACGATACCCATTCTCCATGCCGCAATTCCAGTGATCCTCTATCCACCTTAACTGCTGGTCCGAAAACCGGGGTCCACTTCATTCCTTCCATGTATTTGATGTCACAGTTCGAACCTGCCCGTTGGACCAACGCAAAGCAATTGAATCAGAGCCAAAGGCGACTCGAACAGTTCCAATAATCTCCCCGGCAGAATTGATTCGATCTGCCGAGGCATACAAAACATCACCGACCTCTCCAAACGTCGGCAACGGCAGCACTTTGAGTTCGCCGGCGGTCCAGAGTGAAGGCAACGAACCTTCACCCAAAAAAACGCGACCAACAATCTGCCCGGCATCATTAATGTCAGATGCAGAGCCTCCTTCACCAAGAGTTGGAAGTTCCAGAGGGGTACCATCAATCCACACCACGGGGTTAGAGCCCGCACCGACGGGAAGAAACTTAATTCCGACGATGACTCCCTTATTGTTGATGGCCACCGCGGCACCACCGAGACCATCGGTAGCAAGCGTTACGGGAGTCTCCGTTCGGCTATTCCAAACAGCGGGTTCGGTGTGAAATTCTGCATCGATGACAGCACTGCCGACGATGACTCCCGCTGAGTTGATCCTGTTCGCGTTCGCTCCAAAACCCAGATCCTTAAGTGCGTTAAACTTTACGTCAGCGACGCACAACTGCGACATCAAAACCATTAGAGACAAAAATGAGACTCTGCCTGTCAGTTTCATCACGCAAGCTTTCCCCGAATCAAACATCAAGCAATTGTCAGGATGGTCTGGACAACTATCTGTCTATAGATATTGAAATTTTACGACGAATCCAAACTTTGGCCTCTAACCGTTTCAGGAAAATTATTGCAGCATTTCATCAAGTTTCCTCTGCATTGTGCCCGAAATCGGTCATCCTGCCTGGGCAAGAACTTTCAAGTTTTCAAAAAGGGCATCAACCAGTTCATCGATCATTTCTGTTGTTCCTGAGGCCAGTCGGAATCAACTCCGTTAGCATTGTGCTTTCCATGGGTCGCCGACATTGTGATTGCTGGCCTGTTCCGAGTAGCCCGGAACGTTGCGTTCAGTCAGTTCAATGCGATTCACTCACTTCGCACTTTTCCATGCGAACAGTTTCGGAACAACCAGACGCACCGGTCCGCCGTGGTGTTCTCCAAGTGGTCGTCCATCGTGCATGTCAGCCAGGACAACGTCATTGTCCATCCGAGTTGGTAACGGTACGTTTGTTGTTCAGCCGTTATTGCAGCCGCCGATGACTGCAAAGGCGGCGTATTCCTTTAAGCTGAGGAGCACAGCCTGGACAGGCTGAGTTGAGGAGCAACAAGAAGTAGAAGTTTGTAGGTTGAAGTCTCATAGCATGCGGGCTTCCAGAAGAGAGTCCTCACTGAGGCTTCTGGTCCCTGCGGTACTCTCCCAGTCTGTGGAAGTGCCCCCCAGAGGAGGCTCACCCATGACAACAAACTTTGTCGATAGCAATGGTCGTTAAGATCTTAGCCGGAACAGAAGCTCCCTCGACTGCTCCGATACGACACACGAATGGCTCACCGGTATGTCTCTGGCACCATTGACGTATAAGGGACTGAACTTTGCTGGAGAATGCTGCGCCTTGGTCGATCTCTCAGGGCTACAGGGGACCGGTAGTGGGATCGCTTCGCGCAGGAAATCTGTACTTTCAAGTGGGTGCCGTAGTGACTGTTGATCCAGCCACATAACTCATCGATCACGAATCTGCCATTTGTTGGGTTTTTGGGAGAGGAACCAGTTCATGTTGTATTGAGTGCCGGTCGATGGCGTCTTCCTCGAACGCAAGGCGAAAACCGTTTCAATGGACAGCCTGGTGGTCTGGGCTTCCGCACGATCTGCCAGGCAACGAAAGCTCACGACCGTTTCCATCTGGAAATGGAGATGTCGTCAGCTCATAGGAATCATTCGTCTCAGCAGTGAAGCCGGCGCGACCAGCATGATGACCAGGGCCGCCAGCTTTGGGTCGGCCGTGATGGCGAAGACCATGATCGCATCCAGAAAAATAATACAGAGGAGCATCAGGCCGACTGTCTTCTGAATTCTGCGAGGAGCCCCGGACGGAATCGCAGCGGCCGCTCGCATCAGGAGATTCAGAGACAGAATCAGCAAAGCCATTCGACTTCCGTTGACGGCATTTTGCGAAGTGCCGAATCTTGTGATCGCCCATGCATCCAGACAAATGCCGCCGACCAGAAGGATCATGCCACAGACCAGCAATGCTGGTTTGCTCTGGCCTGCTTCGTTCCTGGCAAACACGGTGACTCCCAGGATATAGATGCCCAAAGCTCCGGCAACAGTCATTGGCAGCGCTTGCCACAACAGGCCCAAATCTGACACCGCACTGGCGCCAAGCATCAGATTCAGAAAACGACAGGTGCCCATACCCAGCGGGGCTGCGATGGTTGTTTTCAGAAAGCCGTTATACGCCAGTACGCATGGTACAATCAATGCCGCAACGACAAGACTGGGTGTTCCCACCATCGCGGCAGCAATGACTCCCATCAACATCAGCAGACTTCCGAATGCAGTGGCCGATCGCAGTGAAATTCGTCCGGAAGGAATTGGACGTTCGGGGCGTTCTAGAGCATCAAGTTTTGCATCGAAGACATCGTTTAGCACCATGCCGCCGAGATACAGTCCGGAGGTGGAAAGCAGCAGCAGCCAAAGTTCATGCTGAGCAGTCAGTTGAGCGACTTTGATCTGTGGTATTCGATGCGTGATCAAAAATCCACAGAGAATATTAGACAGGGCCGTGAAGACTGTGGGCAGCCTGACCAATTGCAGCCACGCCATAATCGAACTGCCATTGTTGATCGTGTGCTTGTCGGGAACTTCAGCGGGTTGAGGAGACATCGGAGTTGTGGGATTATTCATCTGCAGAATCGACCTGAGGAGTAAGTGTTTTCAGTTTGTCAGAGAGAGACAGCAAACCTGGAGCTGATTCGCTGTCCGGATCCTGGTCAGGGGAACCTCGAAGTGTGTTCGCCAATTTCGGTTCATGGTCATCGGTCAACCTGTTGGAATTGCAGGCCCACGCTTTTCAGCTGACCGTAACCGTTCCGGCTCAACGCTGAGAGCCTCGTGAAACATCGCCCACTTTAACCGTTCGTCAGCAACGATTCATGCCACCGGACGCTTTCGCTGCCATCGTTGTCTGATCCAAACCCCAACCATGGCCACCAGAATAAACAGCAGACCGCCACCGGCCAGCAGGTTTGACACCGCCAGGCTCATCTCGATCCCCAGAAACACCTGAGCCATCAACTGCAAATAGGTATGACCGAACACTGACAGGCCCAAACTCCGCCGAACCTGAAAATGCCAATCAGTACACAGGCAATAGCCGAACCCATAAAAGGCCCCCATCACGACCCACGAAAACAATGTGGCAGCGATGCAGATGCAATGGAGCCTGCGAGTGGAAGCCCAGAACCAGCCCGCCAGATTAAACAGGATCAGTGCTGTGTGAAACACGAAGAACAAGACATCAATGGCGTAAAGGCTCCATGTCGGAAGCGACGACATCATTGTCTCGGAGCATTTGCAGGCTGATTTGGGGAATTGTTGCCACCGTCCGCGGGAAGCAAATCGCTCAGCGGGGGTTTCGTTGATGTTGCTTCATTTTGGACCGTCGGCAGTACTTCTCCTGGGTATTCGAATTCCTCCCAGACCTTTGAGAAATTCTGTTCGAAGAGACTCAACGCCTTTTCGTCCATCATGCTGTAGTAGAATCTCGCCACTGCAACGGCCCGCGTGTTTCCATACTCCGTGATGATTCGGGAAAGCGACTTTCTGGCTCCGGACAAATTCCCGTGTTCCATTTGCATGAGCCCGATCAGCAGACTGATTTCTGCTCGTCCTTCATTGGCACTCCCGACAGCATCCCCCGACATGGCGCTGTTCCGAAACGGCCACACGGGCACGGCTTCGTTGAGAGCAATGTTAACGTCAGCAACCATGGGCAACGTATAAAGGAAATTCCCATAGAGCTGACCGGAAGCGGCCTGTCGATTCAGCATGCTCAGCTGCGAAGTCCAGGTTTCCTCGGCCGAGGTGTAGTCTGCAATTCCTACCTGAGCGATTCCTGTGTAAAGCTGCCAATCAATCCCACCGAGTTCCTCTGGTTGCTTCATCGCGCCCTGACTCATGAGATTGAGCATCGTGTTGGCCTCTTCGATCTCGCCTGTTTCCAGCATCAGTTGTCCCAGCAGGATATTACCCAGCGGGTTGGCTCGAACAGTTTCCACCTGAGCCTTTAGTAGCTGCAATGCCTTGCGAGGCTGTCCTGCAGAGTTATAGCCCATAGCGCTGACAACAACCTCCATCGACTCCTCCGCTGCTGCCTCTTCTGCCGTTTTCGGCTCGCTCGCTTCTGCGGTTTGAGCTCTGGCGGCTTCAGTTCTCTCTTTCAGGGCTTCCAGTTGTCGCGAGATGGACGTCTTAATCTGCTCGTCAGATTGTGAGACCTGTTCCTTCAGTTCGGTCCTTCGTTGATAGAGACTGTTAATACTATTGTCATAATCATCACCCTGCCCCTGCGGAGCTACGTCTTCCAGTTCCAGCCAGGTTTCCAGACATTCGACACCCAGATCCACCCTGTTCCGCTGAAGATACAGTTCATGCAGGCTCAGCCACGCCGTTCGGTTCGAAGGGTCGATGACCGTAGCCTGTCGAAACGCCATTACTGCCTGAAGGTAACGAACCTGAGCAATCCTCTGGCTCGCATTATCACCCTGAAGCATCTGCTCAATCGCGTTACACATTGCATAGCACTGGCCCAGTGCGACGTAAACTTCGAGGTCGTCTGGTGTCTCATTCAATGACAGGTTCAGATGACGAATCGCCAGGTTGATAGCCGAGAAGACGTCTGGTGCCTGTGGCTCGGTACCGGCGATCTTGAGATAGTGCAGACCCATTCTCCTGTTTGCACTGGAAGCCTTACGAGTTCGATAGACGTATTTCTCATAGAAGCTGGGAGCAGTCGCCGCCTGTCGCAGGCTTGCTTCCGGGATCTCGCTGTCTTTGAATGCCTGGCGGGGCAGATTCAAGGCGATCTTCTCTACGTGATCCCGAGTTGTCGTGGGAGTAATCCGTTCGAGGATTGCCGCAGAAGGTCCAATACTAATTCGAAGCCAGCCACCGACATCCGTCAGATTCTTGACAGACGCAAAGTCGGGCGGTCCAGGAGGAGCAAGCCGAGTAACGATGTGCGTAATGTCATAATCCTGGATTGCTTTCTGCGCCACCGTCAACCTGTCGTGATGTTTCTTCGCAAGGGCTTCCTTCTCCTTCGGGTCATTGTCTGTCGGTGGCTCTGCATCAGCTCGCTGAAGCAACATGGAGTCAAGAATGGCTCCGTGTTGCCCAAAAACAGAGCTCATGTCATCTCTGCGGCCAAATGGCGTAACGCGGCTGTCCACAAAGCTTTTGCGACCACTCCAGATCAGCATATCGCCCTGTTCAATCAGCGTGTGCAGGATACGAGCTTCCGGATCAAGTGCCCTCACTTGCTCCTGGAAAGTATCAATCGTTACTTGAGTTTCTTTGTCGAAACCAAATCCCAGAGGCACTGCGCCGGGGAGTCTTGATGCAACCACACAAAAGCCGATCAACGCCAGCCCCAGAACTGTGGCAGCACGGCCACCACGCGAAAAAATAAGTTCGCGACTGTCTGTCGAATATTGCATGTTGAATGATCGACGATACCAGTCCTGAGCAACCACTCCGGCGATGACGGCTGTTGCAATCGAAGCTGCAGGCAGTTCATGGGCGGCCATAACGACCAGAAATGAAACGAACAAATAGACCATCAGGAAGCCCAGATCTCTCATGCTTCTGGAGAGCAAAAGCACAACAGCTGCAACAAATATCAGGGCAATCCCTGCGATGTGGGAATGATCAAACAGCTGGAATGCGTCAGGATTCAGGATTGAGAAAAAGTCAACGCGTCCATCGAAGCGAATGCTGACCTTATCTTTCGACATTTGCTGAGCAGCCATGGCGGGATACTCTGTCGAATATGTTGTCAAAGGTGCCAGCAGAGAGTTGATATGGAATGGATTCACCAACAAGGCCAGCACGGCAATGACCGCAGGGAGAATCAGAGTGTTCTGCTCAGCAACCGCTGCCAGCGACTGTTTTTGTGCGGCCATTCTCCCGGAGATGGCCGAACCCACCGCGTACGCAAAAATAACTCCCGCCCCAACCCAGGCATGCGAATCGAAGTTACACCAAACAGCAATCAATACCGGCAACTTCCAAATCAGCCCTTCTGCTTTGCCAAGGCGGTGCTGAACCAGAAACCGCATTGTTAATGTCATGCCAAGAATCGTGATGGCCTCAGGAACCGGCATGAAATCGGTGCAGCATGCGACAATCGCAAAGACTGCACAGATCGATGTCCACCAGCTGGACACTCCTGGTATCGATATCCTCACCAGCAGGAACGCCGAGATTCCCGCGAGCAGTACCTTCAAAATCGTCAGACCCTTGTCGCCCCCCACTAACCATGACAGGCTGACAAGGTGATCGAACATCCAGCTGACATTGGCAACGGATTGTCCCTCCATCGTCATCGAAAACTGATCAACACGAGATGGCAGAAAGCCATTGGCTCGCATGGCTTCGCCCGAACGGATCAGAACCAAAGGCTTGGTGTCGTTGATCTGTCCGAACGCCATCAGCACGGCAAGAAAAATGGCAGCCCAGCGAAGCATAAAGTCGCCGCGGATCGCTTCTTCCTCAACCAG
>JBILXT010000388.1:0-6801 GCA_044378235.1 Planctomycetaceae bacterium | reverse complement strand
TGCCATGCCAGCCGTATACGAAATTCGTGCCAACTACGATAGAGACACCATCGTCATCTACCAGGCATACTCGGACAGCATCGCCGATGTTGCATTGAAACTACAGCGATTTACTTCGCCGTTTTCGTTTCATCGCATGACATGGATCAAGCCTTCGTTTCTTTGGCTGATGCACCGCAGCAACTGGGGACAGAAGACCAACCAACAGAGAACGCTCGCTGTTCATATCTCACGTGCTGGTTGGGAGAAAGCACTTTCGCTGGGCACGCTCACCCACCCGGAACCTTCCGTCTTTCCCAATGCGTCGGTATGGGAGACAGAATTTGCTATTTCACCGGTCCATATTCAATGGGACACTGAACGAACTCTTCGTGGTGCTGCCCTGAATCACTTCAGCATTCAGGTTGGCATTGGTCGCCAGATGATCCAGGAATACGTTGACCATTGGATCGTAAGAATTGAAGACCTTACTTCCACTGTCTCCAGGATTCGCGGTCTGCTAACGTCAGGCGACGAGAAGACTGCGAAGCGTCATCTGCCGTCCGAACGCGTGTACCCAATTGAGCCACGAATCGGGAATCGAATCCAAGTTCATTAAAAAGGCAGAACAGAGCCATGCACACGGAGCACTCGAAAACGCGGATTGGCAGTGGTTGCCTTTCCGCTCGTGCCCGGTGATGGCGGTCGTTCGCTACCAAAGACAAGTAGCTCTTCTGTGGCTCGTACTAATCTCGTCTATCCGAAGATGCCCGGCAGTGGTGATGCACCGCTTGGCACTTGCATTGCATTCGAGAAATACGATGGCACCAACATCCATTGGGTCTGGGAAGCTACGCTCGGTTGGTATGCATTCGGCACACGTCGAGATCGGTTTGACCTTGATGATCAAGGAGTCGCAGCATTTAACTCGGCGCATCCCGGCCTTGAGGAATGCTCGAAGGTCTTCCTCGGGGCCTTTGCGGAACAACTGTCTTCAGTTTTGTCCGGTCTTGAATACTACGGGTCAAACGAATTGATCGTCTTCACAGAGTTCCTCGGTGACCACTCTTTTGCAGGCAAGCACCTTTCGACTGACACGAAACGTCTGGTCATCATTGACGTGCAAACCGCGAACGGCTTTCTTTCGCCAGCAAAATTCGTACAAGATCTGGTCAATCTCCCGATTGCACGGACGGTCTATCGCGGTAAGCTAACCGGTAAATTCGCAGACGAAGTTCGAGAAGGTCGATTTGGCGTGGCTGAAGGCGTGGTTTGCAAGGGTGAGTCCGACGGGAAAGTCTGGATAGCAAAGATCAAGACCAATGCCTATATGCAGCGACTGAAGGAAGCGTTTGCGGATAAGTGGGAAGACTATTGGGAGTAGCGAGCAAAGCGATGCGAGCCGAGTTGCGATGGTATGCTTTTCACACTTTACAGCGTCACTCGCCGCAACAGGGTGATCGCAGGCGTTCGGCATCAATCAATTGAGTGCAACATGGAAATTCAACTACTTCCGAAGTCGGGCGAGCTAAGATCAACTGTTTTCGAGAATGTACACGCCGGTATAGCACGGTCCGTATTCTTCAATGTTTTGATTCCAATCGCTCCCTTCGATTTTGAGGGTCAGAGCGTCGAGACTTCGGTTCGTCTGGACTTGATTGACTTCGGTGTTACTGACTGGCGACTACTCAGCGACAAGTCATTTGCCTTCCCTGTGAATCCAGCCGAAGGTTACGTTGACGGATCGATGTACCTTGGACATGCTCACAATCCCGCAGATGTGACCCGGATTGCGTTTGGCCGTTTTGCGGATTCAAGCGTAGAAGTCGTCTTCGATATCGCATTTGACTTTACGTACGAAGGGCCTTCACGGCTTGGAAAACCCTCCTACACATGGACCATCGTCCTGAACTTTGATCCAATCGCGCTCGATGCTACCCTCCGCGAATTCCAGGTACCAACGAATCGCCGAACAAAAAACTGAACCCGAAGTTGCCGATGACGGGTTTTTGAAATGGGAGCTTTCTCGCGGCAACCGGGTTAGGTAGTCGTTCGTCGAGCCTAAATATGAATACACCAGCTATAGCCTTACCGGAGCAGTACGCAGCATGGCTTGCTGCCTTGCCGCTCGTGCATATTGTGGCTTTCAAAAAGAATCAGTGGCAGTTCTATACTCTCGATGAACTTCAGGCCCCAACGCGAGTCGATATGTTCAAGGCTACGAATGCAACGCAACTTCGTGCGTTCGTCGAGATGTACAGAACTCATGGTGCCACTGATGCTGAAGGCCCGAAGAAGACCAGGTTTTCCCTCGAACGACTTGCTGCCTGTATCGCCATTGCAGTAGAAAATGCCGACATCTTGTTCACTGACCCGTGTGACAAGTTCTCGATGTGGAGGCTGCGGCCAGACGAGTGCGCGGTGCGCCCATTAAACTGCACAATCCTTGAGTTCATCGCAGCGGCAACCGTGGAGGATCTCCAGGTTGATTGAAACTGCACTGACAGAACAGCAGGACGCGAGGAACAAAAAAACGCTGAACCGGAGACCCGATGGCGGTTTTTTGAAATGGGAGCTCGCGGCAACCGGGATAGCAATTCGTTGGGCCCGCAAGGTCTTTGGCCGCGAAGTCGATTGGATTAGGACGAGATGACCTCCCGGGATGGAAATCCCTATGAAGTCGAAGCCTGCGATCGTGTTTTGGTACCCTTGACTTCCTCGTCCGCATCAACACTCATCGCGATCATGATCTCTTCAAATCCAGCGTTCAAGCTTTACCGCGATCTCTACGAAAAGTCATCGGTTCGGCTGCTATGCGAATCATCATCACAAACTCCGGCGAGCCCTCTGCGTGATCAACACCGCCGAGTCGCGTTCCGAGGCTTCGTGTGCTCCGCGTCCTGTCCGGAGCCATCGTCACGATCGAATCAGCGCCAGCTCCCGAATTGCGGGTGACAACCTCCGGTGCCACGGGTAGACTCACCGCAGCCGCTGAGTGCACGTGATTGAATCCGCATAGGGCTGTTTCCGTCCCGCGCCCCCAATCCACAAAGCGGAAAAGTTCAACGCACGATCTGTCCGTTAGCTAATCGCCTGACCCATAGATCGCAATTCGTTATGCGTTAACAGCTGGAAATTGAATGTGACATCACGAGTCCCCATCAAATTAGTGGAAGATCACATTCGGCGCTTTTTCGCGGGGCACGCAATCACGGAACATCAGTGGACGCTCGGACCTGTGCCGGATGCGATGCCTGAGTTCCGGATTCTGTGTGCAGGACCGGGGCCACGTACCGGGTGTTGGACCTACTTGTCGATCGGCGCTTCTTTGATCACACACGACAGTTCTGGATTGCTGGAATTCTGTGTCGTCGCACCATCTGAAGATCTGCGTCACGTTGAGTTAGTCACCATGATCGCGTGGTATCACAAGACTAAGGCACTTGGATCCGGACATACCGTCCCAATTGGTCACCCGTGGCTTCCAGGTTCATTATGCGATCACATATTGATCTCAACCCCTTATCCATTTGGCCCGGAACTTGAGGTCTGCAACTACGATGGCGGCCACGTCCATGTTCTCTGGCTGCTTCCGATTACGTCCGCGGAACGAGAATTCAAAGTGAACAATGATCTTGAAGCCTTGGAACAACGTTTCGACAATGCAGCCATTGAGTACTGGGATGCATGCCGCAAATCGGTCGTGTAGAAAGGCACGCATGACCACCAGGCTTTGACTTCGGGACGTTCGGAGTGAGAGCGTGGTTTTGCGGCTCGAGTTGGAGCGGAGAGAGTTCCTGGCGGAGCGAGTCAGTGGATCCGCATTCTTTCGAAGAGCCTTTGTTCAAGAAGCCCGGTGGTTGCGGGAGGCCGAGTTCTCTGTTGCGTTATACGTTTGGATGGCCCCAATCGTAGTACCCGTAATGGTTTTCCAAAGTAGCCGTCTCGCTCCGTCGAGACGAGGCCTTGCATCTGGCCCGCGACTGAACACACTCAGTTCCGATTCCCAACGCAACTTCATGAGTACTGTTGTTAGAATCGCGGCCAGTTTTGGCGCAACAACGTGGATTGTGCAAGGCTCATCTCGAGAGGAGCGAGATGTCTACATTGGCTGGCCGTGGTTTTCTTGATCAGCACCGCTGAGTTCCGATCGGGGATCGTTTCATATTGGGCCATATCCGGAGCCATCGTCACGATCGAATAACCGCCAGCTCCCGAATTGCGGGTGACAACTTCCGGTGCCACGGGTAGACTCACGGCAGCCGCTGAGTGCTCGTTCGGCAACAAGCAGTCCCGACATCTTAACAACGTTGTGTGTAGCGTAACATGGCGATTCCGCGAAAAGGACGACGGTCAATCACTGTTGATTCGATGATTTACCATTACTTGGTCGCGTTCGAACGTTCTGAACGCGTCGTGATTCAAAACGCAAACGGACTCGGTTCGTTCCTATTCGTTTTTCCCTTCGCCATCATGAAGCCGACGCATGTTGGGGCCGCAATTCTGTATGGCTTGTCACGCGGCTGGGAAGTGAATGGAACAGGTCACGATTGCTGGCTGGTGTTTGATGTTGATGCTGACGATCGGTTGCACTTCGAGCACTTACCACGTGATGATTTCCGTGTTATGACGTATTCATCAAAAGGAAAGCTTCCTGCCAATGTTGACGAAGCACAATTCCGTGACACGCGCCCTTGGTACAATAGACCTTCGCCCGCCACTGGCGCACAATAGTCGCCGAACACCTGACCCCGAGATTCCGGCGCGTTGAAGAGTCTTATTCCTTGCATCGCCGATTGATCGCGGTGGCTGTGTTTGGTTGTTGAATATCTTGCTCGGCTGAACCGAATCGCAATATTGACCACGGATGACAAAAACGGATGAATCGCAAATCGCAGGCGGCTATTGAACGCCGCTTGATTTGAATTCGCAGTGCATGACAACTTGATTGTGAACGCTCAGTGCTATTGCCATGGGGCGACTGGTATCGTAACCTGACAACCGCATAAACGTGGAACTCGGCTAATGTTGCGCGTGAGACAGGCGTCAGACAAAGGTGCTTGAACGAGACGCGTGATAGAATCGCAGAGAAACGCCAATGCGAACAAGCGGGTGAACCAGAGTGCGGCAGCCAGCCCGCTGCGTTCTCACACATTCATCCCGACTCACCCGGTCACCCGTATCATTATGCCACAGAAACCATTATGGACCACAGAACAGTCATCTTGCTCTTTGCCCTGCTGTCTGCGGGTTGTCAGTCAGACGCCCCATCACCGGCCAGCCCAGAACGAAACGTCCCAGAGAATCTGGCCCCGACCGCAGCTTCCGGTCCCGCGACAAAAATGAACGAACACCTTGAACGCATCGAAAATTGGCTGCAAGCGAACGCCCCTGACTTGGTCGGCCTGCTGAATCCACCTGCTACACGTGACGATCTTGCAGCGTTCGAATCAAGACACGATGTGCTGTTGCCGCCGGAAGTAGTACAACTCTACTTGATCCACAATGGAGAATCAGAAGAGTCCGATGGTCTGTTCGGAGGTTGGAAACTGCTCTCGCTTGAAAAGATTCGGCAGGAGATTGAACTGGCGGGGCACGAAGGACGAGTTCCACTCTTCCTTTCTGGTGGTGGCGATTCGTATTACGTCAAATCGTTTGACCGGACGAATCCTGATCACAAGTTGTATGAGTACTGGCACGAACAGCCAGATGACGAGACCGTCATTGCTGATTCACTGCTACTGTTTCTAAGCGATTTCAGTGATAAACTTGACAGCGGTCAATACGTCCTCGATCCCAACACTGAAAACCCGCTGAAGGCGTTGCTCGACAAGGACGATCTATAGTCTTTTTCGTCTGGCCAACCGTGGCATAACTCAGCCGTGAACGTGCGGACTGGAAATGGTTTGGTGACAAGTGGGCGTACCAACTTACTCGCCGCAGCCGGATGATTTCGACGTTATTTGGCAACCGTGATCTTCGTTTGTGCAGCATTTTCACAGGGGCCTGCTTCTGATGCGATTTTCTCTGAAGCCCATATTCTTTCCGCTTCTGGTGATTACGACCTTCTCATTCTCCGTCTTCTGGCTGGCCACAAGGCAACACGATCGTGGCTTTGCGTGGATCATGGCCATTGGGTCAGTCGTTGTCGCCGTGATCGGGAATGCGTTATACGTCTATACTACTGACAACCGTATTCGAGATCTCGAGGCGAAACTCGAACGCTTGTCCACGAAGGTATGGAACGATGGGTCCAAATGAACGTGCAACGGCAGTCTCGCGAGAGATGTTCCGGCCGCCAGTTGAAACCGGGATGCATGCGCGATCCCCAGGAATGCTTCACCGATACTGGATCAGCTGAATCTGTCGGCAGAACTCAGGCTGCACGCCGTCGGACACTTTGGCAAACGGCGATCGGCCAGTCGCAATATTCTGGCCTCCGGATTCAATGCAACGGCGGCGCCTGCTCTAGAATCATTGGCGGCTCGATAGAGGCAGCGGTGGGCCAGGGGAATCTGCTTTAGCGAATTGTGAGTGGCGTTATGTGTTTGGATGGTCCCGCAATTGTTACCCTTGCCGTCAATGGTTGGATGGACCCAATCCCCCTTACCGATCCGCCGTAAATTCCCCTTGAGTTCGGAGCCTCGGCAACCTGCAGTGGCTTGCTGGAATAGCAGGAATTTGCCTATCCTGCCGGGGTGTTGATCTGTATTTCCGTTCTTGGCATCGGAGAAAGCTCAAAGTGAGAATGACCTTCTTTTTGCTGTCGTTCTTCCTCCTTCTCGGTTGTTCCGGCAGCAGCAACCCTGAAGGAGGCGCCGC
>JBILXT010000065.1:0-24479 GCA_044378235.1 Planctomycetaceae bacterium | reverse complement strand
TCGATTTGACGACGCATTTCCCCGACGGCAGCGGTCGCCCCGTCGCCATCACGACCGGTACTCCGATCAGAGAATTGGGATAGCCCGTGAGTTTTGAGGACGTGAATTGCCTTGACCGCTATGCCTGTCGATCGAGTTCTGGAATCAACGCCAGGCAGCGAGCGACCTGCATCCGTGTGATGCTCAGCGTGATTTTCGTCGTGAGCCTGCTCGCGATGAGCAACGCCACGGTGCGCGCGGATGACGATGAATTCTTCGAGAAAAAAATTCGGCCGGTCCTGGTTGAAGCCTGTCTGCATTGTCATGGCTCGCTGAAGCAGTCCGGCGGGTTGCGAATTGACTCCCGCGAGTCGTTGATCAGAGGTGGAGAATCCGGGCCGGCGATTGTTCCGGAGAAGCCGGAGGAGAGCTTGCTGATCCGCGCAATCCAGCGACAGAATGACGTTTCCGCGATGCCTCCGGAAAAAGAGAAGGCTCTGCTTCCCGATCAAGTGGCAGACTTCGCGACGTGGATCAGGGCGGGAGCTGTCTGGCCCACGAACACAGCGAAGTTTAAGTCCGCGAAGCATTGGGCATTCGAGCCGCTTCAATCGGTCGCGCCGCCGAGCGTTCAGGACAGTGCATGGGTGACGAGCGACGTCGATGCGTTTATTCGAGCCAGGCAGGAAGCAGCCGGATTAAATCCTGCGCCTGCCGCTGACAAGCGCACGTTGCTTCGCCGGATCAGTTTCGATCTGACGGGACTGCCGCCGACTCCGGAAGAACTGCGCGAATACCTGGACGACAACGCGCCCGACGCCTATTCGAAAGTTGTCGATCGGCTGCTCGCGTCGCCCCGTTATGGCGAGCGGTGGGGGCGGCATTGGCTGGACGTTGTCCGCTATGCCGATGCTCGCGATCTGATTCAATTGCCGATCGAAAGCGACTTCCGCGAGGCATGGCGTTATCGCGATTGGGTCGTCGCCGCATTCAATCGGGATCTGCCGTACGACGAATTCATCACTCAGCAACTTGCCGGCGACCTGCTGCAGCCTTCCGACCCGCACAAGATCGATGCCGATGCGCTCGTCGCCACCGGGATGCTGGCGATTGCCGATTTCGTTCCGGGTGACGTCGATAAGCAGCAGATGATTGCCGACTACGTCAACGACGAGATCGACGTCGTCGGGCGAGCGTTTCTGGGGCTCACGCTGGCCTGTGCTCGCTGTCACGATCACAAATTTGATCCGATTTCGACCGAAGACTACTATGCGATGGCTGGAATCTTTTTCAGCACGCGGGTCATTCCGAGCCCCGTGCCGGGCAACACGCCGTTGGTCCGTGTGCCGCTGCTTCCTCAGGCCGAGATTGACGCCATCAACGCTCAGGCACAGCGCGACAAGGCGCGGATTGCCGAGTTGTCACAACTCGATCAAGTCACTGCCGACCAGGAATACCTGGTGCAACTGGAACGGCAGGTGATCACCGAGACCCCTCGCGACCTGGCTGCGGCAGTCGAGTTCCTGCGTGCGAAGCCTGCGACGCTGGCGGAATTTGCAGCAGCTCGCAAGCTCGACGCAGCCATGCTGGAACGCTGGGTGAAGTTCCTCGAACAGCAGCCGACGCTCGTGGCGTTGTCCCCATTACTGGCAGAGACCGACGTTGCGTCCGTCGCACCGCTGACAGAGGATCTAGCGAAAAAGTTGTCGAATTTCGCAGCGGAGCGCCTTGAGCGGACGACTCGCGATGCCGTCTCCCGGTCGCTCGCGACGACGGAGATCCTGCGATTCTGTGCGGCTGACCGGCACATTGCGATCGACGCCGCTCAACAGGTCACACGGTGGCCCGATCGAGCCACGATCGGTGAGGATGCCACGCCAGCCGCCGACGCACGCGGGCCGGTGATGGCGACGGAGATGATCCACGGACATTCGCGTCCGGTGATGCGTTTTGATGGCGAGGCGATGTTAGAGTCGCATCGCACGGTTCCGCTGGCCGGTGCGATGTTCGCCGTCTACCGCCCAGACGCCAGCGGCGGTGCAGGAACACGCCTCATCGGCTGGGAAGACTCGGCGGCGGGCCAGCACGGGATTGGTTTGATGCCGACCGCGGCGGGCGGACTTCATGCAATCGTGCGTCGAGCAGGAGCCAACGGCGACATCGTCGCTCCGCCTCCGGCCAGTCTGGATTTTCAACTCATTAGCCTCACCTGGGATTCCGGCGGAGTCGCTCTTTTTCGCAATGGCGAATCGATCGGCACGAACAAGTCGATTGACTCGGTCTCGTCCGATCCGGCGATCACGACCCTGCGAATCGGTGGACCAGGCTCGGGAACTGGTGCAAGATTTCGCGGCGACTTGTGCGAGCTGCGAGTTTACAACAGCTCACTCGACGAAGCAGCCCGCATGCGAGTCGAAGCCGATCTGCGGACTCGGTGGTTCGCGCCTCTCGAGGAGCACGCCGCGAACGAAGATCACATCTCTGATCTCTACGACGAGTTGCTGTCGCCCCGCAGTCCGTACTGGGTTCCGGCGGCGGACCGGATGAACATGCTCCCGCAGGACGTGCGAGAAAGGCTGGAGGCCCAGCGTCAGGAATTGGAATGGCTTCGGAACAAACCAGCCGTTGTGATTCCGCAGGCGGTCGTTGTTCAGGATGGCGGTCCGTTGGGTACCAAACATGAAGGCTTTCACGATTCCCCCGTTTTTCTCCGCGGCAACCCGGCGACTCCCGGCGAGACAGTTCCTCGCGGCTTTCCTGTGGTGCTGGCTGGACTGAATCCTCCGAAAGTCTCGGAAGGGAGCGGCCGCCGGGAGCTGGCTCAGTGGCTGACTCGCCCTGATCATCCGCTCACGGCACGCGTCATGGTCAATCGCATCTGGCAGCATCATTTCGGCGTGGGTTTGGTCCCGACCTCGACGAATTTCGGTGTGCGAGGTGAACGGCCCAGTCATCCCGAGCTGCTCGATTATTTGGCTCGCCGGTTTATCGACTCGGGCTGGTCGATCAAGGCAATGCACCGGCTGATCGTGTTGTCGAGCGTCTATCAGCAAAGCACGTTCACGGACGATGAGACGCGCGCCGCTGACCCGGAGAACCGCTGGCTGGCTCGAATGCCTCGCCGCCGCCTGGAAGCCGAAGCGATTCGCGATTCTCTGTTGGCCGTGTCGGGGCGACTCGATGCGACACCCGGCGGTCCGGGCTTTCTGGAAGTCACCGTACCGCGACGTACGCTGTACCTGATGTCGGTGCGCACCGGTTCGAAAACAGCCGACTTCAATTCGCTGTTCGACGGCCCCGACGGAGGCGGAATTCTGGAACGGCGGAGTCAGTCAATTGTCGCTCCGCAAGCGCTTTATCTGCTCAACGACCCGTTACTCGACGACGTTTCTTCGGCACTCGCGGCGCGAATCGTTCGCGAAGTTCCTTCCGGTGGCGATGAAGAACGCATCGCCCGATTGTACGAACTAGCCCTTGGACGCGAGCCGACACGCACAGAGATCGACATCGGCCAGCAACTCGTCGCTGACTCCGCGGTCGAAACGGCGTGGGCTCGATACTGTCGCGTCATCCTTTGCACGAATGAGTTTGTCTATGTCGATTAACCTGAACCGACGCGAAATGCTGAGCCGCACCGGCGCCGGTTTCGGAGCGCTCGCTTTGTCCGCGTTGCTTGCTGAGGAAACCTCGGCCGCTGAGTCCCCATTGACCGCGCGGCGACCTCATTTCGCCGCAAGAGCCAAACGTGTCATTTTCCTTTTCATGCCCGGTGGACCCTCGCAAGTTGACACATTTGATCCAAAACCGCGTCTCTCCAGAGACGATGGCCAGCCATCGCCGAAGCTGTATCTCGGCCAGCAGCGCAAACTGCTCGCCTCGCCGTGGGATTTTCAGAAGCACGGACAGTCGGGACTGGAGGTCAGCGAACTGTTTCCGCGAACGGCGACCTGCATCGACGACATGTGCGTCATTCGCTCGATGGTCACTGACGACCCGAACCATCCCGGCGGCTGCCTGCTGATGAATACCGGCGAACGCGTCTTCTCTCGGCCCAGTATTGGTGCGTGGGTGACGTACGGACTGGGGACCGAAAATCAAAACCTGCCCGGCTTCGTCGCCATCGGACCGGGCCCGATCATCGAAGGGGCGCGGCAGTATGGTGCCAGCTTTCTGCCCGCGGCCTATCAAGGGACGTTCGTCTCGAACCTCGCACAGCCGCTGCGCAATCTTAGCAGTCTGCAAGTTCCTCGTGAACGGCAGCGACGCGAACTCGATGCACTCGCTCGCTTGAATGCATTACACCGCGAGCCGCGAGAAGACGACGACCGACTGAGCGCCCGCATCGAATCTTTTGAACTCGCCTTTCGGATGCAGACCGAGGCCCCCGAAGCTTTCGATCTCACGGGTGAAACCTCGGCGACTGGCCAGATGTATGGGCTCGACCAGCCGACGACGGAAGTGTTCGGCCGCCAATGTCTCCTGGCTCGACGCCTCGTCGAGCGGGGCGTGCGCTTTGTGCAACTCTATCACACAACGGGAGGCTTCCAGCCCTGGGACCAACACAGCGGTCTCAAGGCCGGACACGAGAACAACGCCCTCGCCACCGATCAGCCGATCGCGGGTTTGCTGCAAGATCTGAAATCTCGCGGCCTGCTCGACGAGACGCTGGTGATCTGGGGAGGCGAATTCGGTCGCACGCCCACCGCGGAGGGAAAGGACGGTCGCGATCATCATCCGTTCGGATTCTCGATATGGCTGGCTGGCGGCGGTGTCCGAGGAGGCATAGCCTACGGCGCCACTGACGAATTCGGCTGGGACGCCATCGAAAACCGAGTCCACGTCCACGACCTGCACGCCACGATCCTGCACTTGCTTGGCTTAGATCACGAACGCCTGACCTACCACCACGCTGGCCGCGACTTCCGTCTGACCGATGTGCATGGCATGGTTGCGAAGGACATTTTGACATAAGGAGATAATTGACTGGAAGTCGGGAGAGCTCAATGAACGACAACAACATGCACCGTAGTGCGAAAGAATGTTACTACTGATTCGCCTTTTGAAGAGAACGGTACTTCCTTATCGCGTCCTTACCATCCCCGGATGAGTCGGCGGACCATAGTGCAAGCGGTTGGGGCTACTGGGATTCGGCATGAATCATGTGGCTGCACTCCACGCTGCCGACGTGGTTTCGCAATCTGAAAGTGGTGGCAAGGCGAAATCCGTCATCTTCGTGTTTCTTTCCGGCGGATTAACGCAGCACGACAGCTTTGACCCAAAGCCCGATGCACCGGTGGATATTCGGGGTGAGTTCTCGCCGATCGCCACGCAGACTCCGGGGGTCTCGATTTGCGAACACTTGCCGATGCTGGCGGCTTGCAGCCAGCACTGGAGCCTGATTCGATCGCTCACGACGCCGTACAACGAACACTCGCAGGGTCAGAACTGCAGGACGGATCTCCAGAGCCTTCCAGACCTCGATTTGCTCAGGACGGGACCCGAGTCACGTTTGGAGACCGACGGGCACATTCCAGTGACCGGGGCACACAGACGACGTCGGGGCTCGCGATCCGCAGCTACTTGATTTTGCGGAACAGCGCGAAGCTGTTCGGTCGTTTCTCTTTTGCCGCTCGCCTAACTCAAAAGTTCGTTCAATTCCCCTGTGCTGTCTGCAAAGGCTGGGCACTCGACACCCGTTCGGTTCAGCATGGTGACGAATAAATTCGACATGGGCACTTGATCGCTGAACCTCAAATAGCGACCGTGTTTCAATCCCATCTCGGATCCCCCCGCCAGTATCAACGGATAGTTATTGTTATCGTGGGTGACACTGTTGCTGCTGCCATAGAGGACCAACGAGTTGTCGAGGAGCGTTCCATTCTGCTCCTGAGCCGACTCCAGGCGATTCAGGAAGTAAGCAAACTGCTCGGCCATGAAACGGTCCCATTGGCCTAACCGCTCGGAGCCGCCTGGTTTGTCCCAATCGTGCGCCAGAGTATGCAGCGAGTCTTTGAAGCCCTGCAATTGCGGAAACTTGGCTGCTTTGGACGAACAGTCGGCCATGTTCGTGATCTGATACGTGGCCACTCGTGTCGAATCCGATCGAAACGCCAGATAAATCAAGTCGTACATCGTGCGAATGAACTGCAATGGGGCCTTATCGTCAGACTCAAGGTGCAGCAACGTCCGATCCTCATCACGCAGCTCCGGGCGTGGGATTTCAAGCCAATGCTGAGACCTCTCGACACCTTGTTCGATCTGTCGCACGGCCGCAAGATACTCGTCCAGCTTCTCGCGATCCTGATGACCCAAACGGTTTCGCAGCGAATGAGAATCCCCCAGCACTCGGTCCAGCATACTGGAAGCACTCTTGAGTCGACGTCGCTCAGCGATCGTGTCGGGATCACCGGCACCGAAGAACCGATCGAAAATCTGCTGCGGCTGATGAAGTGCAGGCAGCGGACGACCTTTGTCGTTGTAGGAAAGTGTGCTGGAACGAGTCGGTTCGCCCACGCCGCCATCGGTCGACATCACGAGCGATGAAAACCGCGTCTGATCGCCTGTCGACTGAGCTGCCAGCTGATCAACAGAAATCGTGTTGATCAGATTCTTGTTGTTCAAATACGCGCCGGTCAGAAACGTATCGGCCGTGTCGTGTGCTCCCATCCGACGTCCGTTGGGATGAGAGAGACCGCCGAGGATGGTCAGCTTTTCGCGATGACCTTCCAGCGGCTTCAACGTTTCGGTGAACTGGAATTCGCGGCCTTCGCCCTTCGGGAACCATCGCCACTGCGCATGTTCGTGATTCTCTGCCGGCAGGGCCACGCCGAATCCAAAGTACAACGCACAGATTCGTCGCGGTGGCTGATCTACACGCACGGTCGAATCGTCGGCTTTCGCCATGCATTCCAGCCAAGGCAGCCCCAGCGAAACTCCCGTGCCCATCAGAAACGTGCGTCGATCCAGATGCCAGGATTTCCTTGCCATGATTGGGTCTCTTTCTTGTCAGGATCACCGTGTTAAGGATCACTTCGTCTGAAACGGTTCGCTCGCCACGACTTTGTGGACCAACTCTTTTAGCCTATAGTCGTCTTGTGCAAACTGATCGAGCACTTGATCGACCGCTGCCTGATCGGTCAACTCAAGAGATCGCCCCAGTGCATAAGTCAACAAACGCGAAACCATTGATCTGGCGAACTCCCGTCTTCGATCAGTGACCAGGTACTCACGCATTCCATCGACACCGGACACCTCGCGACTTTCGGGCAGGACGACAGTCGCATTAACGGGTTGCGTCGTTGTACCGTCCGGCGCCGATCCTGAAACATCGGTCCGCCATTTTCCGACCGCATCAAAATTCTCCAGCGCAAGACCCCACGGGTCCAGCGTTCGATGGCATTGATTGCAGGATTCGACTGTCCGGTGAATTTCCAGTTGTTCGCGGACGGAAAGCTTATGGAACTCGGGGTTGGCCTCCGCCAGCGATGGGACATTCGGCGGTGGTGGTGCCGGAGGATCGTTCAGCAGTCGATCACGAATCCAAACCGCGCGCCGTACAGGATGCGAATCGGCTCCTGTGGAATTGCTGAGTAGAATACTGGCGTGACTTAAGAGTCCGCCGCGATGCAATTCGGGCGACAGCGGCACACGTCGAAACGACCGACCGAACACTCTCGGGATTCCATAATGCTTCGCCAGAGGCTCGTTCAGCATCGTGAAATCGGACGATAGCAGCAGAGTGCTACTCAGGTTCTCACGCAACAGTTCTGCAAACATGGCATGAGTCTCGGCACACATGTCCTGCTTCAGGCGATCGTCAAAGCCCGGATAGCGATCCTTGTTGACCGCCACATTGTCGACCTGGTCCAGTTTGAGCCATTGATCGGTAAACTGCTGAACGAACCGTTCGGCCCGCCGGTCCGCCAACATTCGTTCCACTTCACCGGTCAGGTTCGTTCGCAGAGTCCCGGCCGTCGCCAATTCCATCAGCCGTTCGTCGGGCATTGTGCTCCAGAGGAAGTATGACAGCCGCGAAGCCAGTTCAAATTCATCGATCGACCGTTTTTCGTCTCCGGCGGGTTCCAGCAGGTATAGGAAATCGGGTTGAATTAGCACCATCGCCAGCGTCTCGCGGACGGCTTCCTCGAACGAAGGAAACTCGGGCCGAATCTCCTGATAAAACGCTGTAAAACGGGCGACCTCTGCTTCGGTGATCTTGCGACGAAACGCTCGAGTCAGAAACCGATTGAGCACCTGGCTGACGTAAGCCGGGTCCTCGCGATTCGTGCCAGAGGCTTCAAACAGAAGTCGGCGATGCGACTGCGGTGGCCATTGTTCATAGTCGTTCCCGTGAAACTCCACGGACTGAATGGTTAAGGATGGCAGATGATCTTCGATCGGGAAGGTCATCTTGTCACCTTCACCTTTTTGTCCGGCAGGCAGAGGCGATCCGTCGTTGTAGACATTTCGGACTCGAACCACCAGTCCCGGAAACTTGCCTTGTCCACGCACGGGAAGCGGGAAATTTTCCAACCGCCCACGAAACTCGAAGGTCTGTGATTCCGGCGAAATGACTTCCACCAGAGAAAATTCACGCATGAGGATCTCGGTATCGATTTGATAGCCGACCGAAACCTCCAGCAATGGATAACCGGTTGTGGGTTTCAGATCCGCAGTCAACTGAACTCGGACTCGAAAGTCCCCGTCATCTGGATATTGATCAACCATCTTGACGAGGAATTCCTGACGTCGTCCCAGGCGATTGGATCGTTCTGCATCGCCCAGCCAATTGTCGATACTGACGGCTGTGAACGTATGATGGATCGCAGCGAGCTGATCGCCCTGAACAATGACTCGATCCAGTGCTCGACGCGCCGTGGACAGATAGTACTCAAGCTGCAAAGAGGACATCTGCAGCGAGTTGCCGTTGTTGCGGAAACCGTCGGCCGACATGGCATCAGGCGGCAGGTCGCGAGCATAGTCCATTTCCAGTCCGAGAAGATCCTGCATCGTGTTTTGATACTCAACGCGATTCAGTCGGCGCAGAACGACGCGACCATCGGTCTTCTGACGTTCAGCCAAAGCGACTTTGATGGACTTTGACACCCAGTTGGTGAGTGCTGATAGCTGCTGAGCAGACAACTGAGGCTCGTCTTTGGGCGGCATTTCGCCGGCTTGAAGAACATTCAGCACTTCATGCCACGTTTCAGTCGCCGCTCGATCTTCGATCAGATTAATTGAAAGATTGTCGAGACGAATTTTCGCTTCTTGAACTTCGGGTCCATGGCAGCGGATGCAATGAACCTGCAGGACCGGAAGAACATCTCGTTCAAACTGAATCTCATCCGCCAACAGGGAACGACTTGCCAGGCTGCAGCAAACAACAACAGTAAAGATGAGATGCCTGGCATGCATGGGATGGAATCGGATTTGAAAGGCAGGGTGAAGCCTACGCAGGCGTCTTTGATGTTTGGCTGGAGCTTAATCATAATCGGATTCCCAACCATCAGCCACACGGAATCCTCAGGAAATACCTCAATCGGCAGCTCCTCGTTGGCAAACGCGAGGAAACGCAAGACCGGATCTTTCGTGTTCAAGAATAGAGATCAGCAGATGTCAGCCGGCCGGAATGCGTTTCTTACGGCCTTTTGCCATCGTTTCCTTCTGCAGCCACGGGCAACTATGTTGCGACTCGATGTTTTTTCAACAAGCATCAACGGTCTTCGCGGCGCGGCCGTGGTCAAACAGGTCTCGGCCAACTGGGTTTTCTTGAAGGTTTGGGAACCCCAGGATGCCGCACTCACGTCAACTTCACCCGTTTGCTTCTTGCTTCACAACCTCGACAGGCACGATGGCGTTTCCCCCGTCGAGGCCAAAGTGGTTACTCCGCAAGTTGAGTTGAACAAGGCTCATCAAATGCGAAGATTCCGCCAGTGCCGCGATACCTTCGGCAGCGACACGATTTTCTCCCATCACAAGTCGAGTGAGCCCGGCCAAATGGGGCGACGCAGCAATCGAGCGGGCGGCGTCTGATCCCAGGCCGCAATGCCATAGATGAAGCCCTGTAAGATTGGCCACGTTCGGTGAGGCGACCAGTTTGGCCAGCGTCTTCGAGGTTGGAAATTCAATCCATTCACATCGGCCCGAGGAGCCAGAATTCTGGAACTCTTTGCTCGACAACAGTTTTCTGCTGCAACAAGAATATTGAGAGCGTAATGTCCATCCGTCTTTTCCGACAGGATGTTGAGCAGGAGGCAGTCACATGTTGCCAGCGATTGGGAATAGCATGGGGGCGGTCTGGCAACATTGGAGTTTGTCCAATGTCGACAACACTGCAGAGCGCCGTTGAGTCGTATGCACGAGCCCGGAATCTCTCACGCGGGACTCGCAATGAGTATGCGGCCACAGTAAAGAAATGGATCACATGGAACCATACCATTCCCATAGAGCAGCTTTCGCGGAAGGATATCAGAGAATTCCTCGACTGGGTTCACGAGCAAGCAATCGCAGAAGAGGGAACGAATCCTGGCCGCACGTCAAACAAAGCCCGGGAAAACCTTCGAGCAGTCCTATCCTGGGCATGGGAGCAGGATCTGCTTGAAACGCTGCCGCGTTTTCCTCCACCGAGAGAACAACGCGACGTAGCCGGCCGTCACTACCTAACGAAAGCAGAGATCAACGCTCTTTACTTTGCGACCTATCAACTGAAACGTCCCAGAGGCTGGTCTGACGCTCTCCCGATTGGACGTTACTGGCGAAGCGCTTTAGCTCTGTTCTTCAACTACGGACTGGACACTGGGACGATCTGGAAGTCGACGCCGATTCATGAACCGATTCTCTGGCGACACATCACCTGGGACAAGTACGCTCCTGATGGACGTCAGAAGGACTCATGCCGATGGGGATGGATTTATTTTCGGAGAGTCAAGACTGGCAAGACGTTCTACCGACCGATGAACCGAGTCGTCCACGAACACATTCGGAACATTATGCCGCATTCGCCAGAACTCAATGATCCGGTGTTTCGCGGCGGAGGTTGTCGGCCCAATGCAACGTTTGTAAACCTTTGTCACCTCGCTGGCATTCGCCCGAAACTGGACATCGAAACTGGCCAGCAGGTCCCATGGCACTTGAAGGATCTCCGCAAGACGTGCGCGACGTACTATGACGAACATATTCCAGAGTCTTCCATCGAGATACTTGGCCATGCCGTCGGCGGAATCACGTACCGTCATTACGCACACCGTGATCCACTGGCGTTTCGAGCCATCATGACCATCCCGCAGCCCTCAGCATTTCTCGCACTTGTCAAAGGCCACGACGGTGAATGCCCGTGCTGCAGACGACCATTCGTGACTGCAGATTGACGTCGCTGGCGCTGACTTACTCCCAGCTGTCTCAGCAACGCGAAATGCACGAGTCTTTTATTACACCGGTGTGTCGGACCGGAGTAGGCAGGCAAACTCCGTTGCCTCATCTCAGTTTGGAGGGCAACTGCTTTGACTTGACCACACCATTGGTCACGCAGTTAACCAAATCAAATCGAGTTCACGAATCTCAAAACTGTCGCCCAGCACCGAAAGGGACTCGAAATCCTCCAAAGCATTCATCAGTGACGTGTTGCGTGAATTCCTCCTCCCCGGAATCGGCGTGCCTGGTTACGCAGAGAGTCCCTTTCGGGGAGGAAGGATATAGAATTCAGTTCACAACCAGGGTGAACCTGATAGCGGGGTGAAGGTGAACTGTTTAGACTCGCATGCGACGTTCTCCAGAACTGATCCAATAACGGCGATCCGGAACAAAGGCAGGTCGGTTCATGAACAAGCCATGTTCAGTCCTGATAAAGACTTCTAGTCGTCCATGCCGCTTCATCCTCGGATGCTGCATCTTGCTGATCGTGTCTGCATGCGGCCTTGCTCATGAGCCGCCTGCAAATGTCAAAGCTCCTCAACGGTGGGCTGTGATCGTGGTGGGACTGCCAGGCGATACGGAGCATGCTGCTCCATTTCGCAGGATGGCCGACACGATTGAAGAATGGCTCTGCGAGTCCCAGCAGATTCCGAAAGAACAAATTCTGCGTCTGCCGACAATTGTCACTGCTGGCCAGTCCTTTGCCGCTCCGCCGACCGTAGAGGCGATTCAGACAATGTTCGGCGATCTGAACAAGAAATTGCGGGCAGAGGATGCTCTTTGGGTCTTTACACTGGGGCATGGGAACTCGGACGGCCAGCGTGGCTGGCTTCATTTGTCCGGGAAGGATCCTTCCGGAGAAGATTTCGCCCAATGGCTGGCTGATGTGCCTTGCCGTGAACAGGTCATCTGGCTGACTCATTCCAGTTCCGGCTGGTTCGTAAAACCGCTTTCCCGCCCCGGCCGGATCGTGATTGCCGCGACCGCCGCGGATGATGAATCGAATGAGACGGAGTTTCCTCAGGCACTTGCCACGGTCGTCAAATCCTCGGCGACGAGTCTCGACAGCGATCAGGACCAGGCCGTTTCCGTCGCTGAGCTGTACAACGCCGTCGTCGCCGAAGTCTCGCGGCGGTTTAAGAAGGACGATCGCCTTCCCACTGAGCACGCTCAGTTGGACGACAACGGTGACGGAGTGGGTACAGAAGTACTCAGCCAGACAAACCCTGACGAAAAGACGGGCGAAAACCCTGACGATCCGGCAGCGGCAAAACCGTCACTCCCGGCGCCGCAAGTTGACGGCGACCTGGCGAGGAAGATAATTATCCCAAATCCGGAAGTTCAACGCGTAACATCTGAACCGTTACCTCCTGAGTAAGCCACGCTGGACCGAGTAAGCCATGCCAGAACCGCAGAACCCGTTCAAAGAATCCTCACCGGCCGCAGCAGAGGGCGATGCCCAGGCGGTAGCCCGCCTGAAAGAAGCCACACAAAAGCTGAAAGCCGAGATTGCCAAAACGGTGGTGGGGCAGGATTCGGTGATCGACAGCCTGCTGATCGCTTTGTTGTGCCGTGGTCATGCTCTGATGATCGGCGTCCCGGGGCTCGGAAAGACACTGATGGCACGGACGCTGGCCAGAGCACTCGACATGGAATATGGCCGCATTCAGTTCACGCCCGACCTGATGCCTTCGGACATCACAGGGACCGACATTATTATGGAGGATCCGGAGACCAACCGTCGCCGCCTGGAATTTCATCAGGGGCCGTTGTTCACCAACTTTTTGCTGGCCGACGAGATCAACCGAGCTCCTCCCAAAACACAGGCCGCGTTGTTGCAGGCCATGCAGGAGCAGGAAGTTTCCGTGGGCCGGAAGACGTATTCTCTCACCCGACCGTTCTTCGTTGTGGCCACACAGAATCCCGTTGAGCAGGAGGGGACGTACCCGCTTCCCGAGGCGCAGCTGGACCGCTTCATGCTGAATATCCCGGTGACTTATCCCACGCCGCAGCAGGAAGCGGAGATTGTCCGGAACACGACGTCCAACGTGGTCGTCGATCTGCAGCCAATCCTGTCGGCCGCAGAGGTGATACGATTACAGGAACTGGTGCGGGGCGTTCCTGTGGCCAACGACGTCGTTAATTATGCGGTTGCGATTTCCAGCTTTTCACGCCCTGAAACAGGCGTCGGAAAAGCTGCCGACGAAAAGTCGGCCGTGGGAAAAACACCGCCTGGAAAAACCGCCCCCCCTGACAAGAAAGCAGCAGAGGTGCATCGGTTCATTCGCTATGGAGCAAGCCCGCGAGCATCTCAATATCTGATTCTGGGAGCCAAGGCTCGTGCGGTTCTGCACGGTCGATTTCATGTGGATTTCGACGATGTGAAGGCGATGGCCACGTCCGTGCTCAGGCATCGTCTGATCCTGAATTTCCATGCGCGGGCTGAGGGAATTGATACAGACGAGATTATCCGTCGTATCCTGAGTCAGGTGCGCACGAAATGACAACAGTGCCTCCGATTCCGATCCGTGAACTGGCCGATCCAAAGCTGATGGCGTCGGTCCAGGACCTGGAAGTTGTGGCTCGCTGGGTGGTTGAAGGGTTCGTCAACGGGCTGCATCGTAGCCCGTATGTCGGATTCTCCGTCGACTTCGCATCTCATCGTGACTATATGCCGGGTGATGATCTGCGGCATCTGAACTGGAAGCTGTACGGACGCCACGATCGGCTGTACATCAAACAGTACGATGCGGAAACGAATGTCGATCTGCATCTGGTTCTGGATGTCAGCGGTTCGATGACGGTCGGTGAGGAAGAACAGCAAAAGATGCGATACGCCTCGCTGCTGTGTGCAAGTCTGGCTCACCTCGCAGCTCGCCAACGGGACGCGGTCGGATTGACTCTGTTTGCGGACGGCGTCGTCGAACATTTTCAGTCGCGAAGCAAGTCCGATCATTTGCTCCAGCTGATGACAGCGCTGGCGCAGCCAAGGGACTGCCCCTCAGCGAAGTCACCGATGGTTCTGCATGAGGTGGCCGAACTGATGCCACGACGAGGGCTAGTGGTGCTGATCAGCGATCTTTATTACGAACCATCAGAACTCCTCTCAGCCCTCGATCATTTTCGCCACTTCGGACATGACGTTCTGGTCTTCCAGGTGCTCGCTCCGCTGGAGCGGCAGATGCCCATTGACGGGGCCGTCAAACTGGTCGATGCTGAAACCGGCGAGTCGCTGGCGACGATGGCGCATGAAATTCGAGACAGTTTTACGGCTGCAGTGGGCAGCTGGATCGACGAAATTCACAACGGATGTCTGGCACGCGATATTGATCATGCGTGTTTGACGACCGATCGACCACTGGAAGCGGCGCTGATGGATTACTTTGTCAGACGTGCTCAGTTGCATTAAGAGGCTCTAACAAAACGGGGACAGGCACCCTTCTCGATGTTCAATTCAAAGGATCATCGAACCACAGCGGGAGCCAGTCCCGGTTTTGTCAGCCGTTCTAAGTCAGGTTCAGAGCAACAGCGGTTCATTAACGTTAAGGCGGGCCAATGCAGGGGCTGAATTTTATTCATGCCGGATTCCTCGCAGCGGGGCTGGCGGTGGCATTGCCCATCGTCATTCATCTGCTGTTCCGCCAGCGCACGCGTTCCGTGACAATTGGCTCCGTGAGGTTCTTGCATCAGGTGGTGCGGGAACACCGCCGTCGGCGACGATTGCGGCAGTTGCTGCTGCTGTCACTGCGGATGCTGGCTGTGCTGTTGCTCGTCCTGCTGTTTTGCCGACCCTATTTTGATCAGTCTCATCTTCGCGGTCTGGAGCAGGAAATCGTATTGCTGGTCGATCGCTCCGCCAGTATGCAGGCTGTGGATTCCGGAGGGCAGTCGTCCTTTGATCGGGCGATGGAAGTCGCGAAGGTCGAGTTATCGCAGCTTGACGAAAACGTCATTGTGCATGTTGCTCTTTTCGATTCGACTGGCGTGCTTGAAGTGCCAGTGGAACAGCTGACGCAGTCGGCTCCGACGGAAGCAGCGACCGACTTCGGTCTGGCGTTGTCCTGGGCTCGCGATATCCTTGCGGCTGCGAACCGGCCGACTCGGAAAATTGTGCTGGTGACGGACCTGCAGCAAACAGGTCTGCCGCGAACTCCTCTGAGCCAGCTTCCGGACGGCATTGAACTGCTCATCCGCGACGCAGGCGATTCTCTGCCACGCAATGTGGCCATTGAGCTGGCCGAGGCGACTCGTACGGAAATTCGTCCGGACAATAAGGTCGCCGTGCGAGTCGTTCTGAAAAACCACGGTCCGCTTCCCGTGCGAGATCTGAAAGCGACCTGCGAAGTGGAGAACGCGCAGGCAGCTCGCTTGAGTGTGGATCTTCAGACGGACATCCCGGGCCATGGCAATGTGGTGCTGGAATTTCCGCTGGCGATTCAGGAGGACGGATTGTACACAGGACGTGTCACCCTCAGCATAGAAGATGCACTGGCGCTGGATAATACGCGATGGCTTGCCTTCGAAGCACGCCACCCGGAACGCGTGCTGCTGGTTGATGGTCATGAAGGTCGTTCTGTCTTCGGCAACGAAACGTATTTTCTGGAAACCGCGCTGGGACTGCAGGCGGAAGAAACACGAGGACAGACGCGGTCGTTTGAAACAGACAGAATCATCTGGGAAGCCGGCAAGGGATTTCCGCGGCTGGATGGTTTTCGAGCTGTCATCCTCGCGAACGTGCGGCAACTTTCCAGCGAGGATGGTCAAAGAATGGAGGCTTGGCTTCGCAACGGCGGCAGTCTGCTGGTTTTCGCCGGAGATCAGGTCCGCCCTGCGTCGCTCGCCTCGTTTCAGGAACACGGATTGCTGCCTGGACCCGTCGCGGATGCCCCCGTGGAAGGTCGCCTGCGAGTGGATCAGTGGGATTCAAAACATCCGGCCTTGTCCTGCTTCAGCGATCCTCAACAGGGAGACCTGAGGCGGGTGGAGTTCCAGAAGTTGCTGCCCCTGAAACAGCTTGAAGCGGATTCCCGGGAGCTCCTGGCGTCGGGGAATCAGATTGTTGCAGCAGAACGGCAGGTCGGCAAAGGACGATGTATCTACTTTGGCAGTTCCGCCGATCGCGACTGGACCGAGCTGCCTCGAACCCCGATGTACGTTCCTTTAGTGCGACAGATCGTGGCCTATCTCGCCGACCAGCTGGCGGAGCGATCCGCCGTAACGATTCAAGTTCTCAGCAAGCCTCTGGAAAAGGTCGGCATTGTTCCTGCCGCAGATGAGGAAGGACAGTGGCTGGTCACAAATATGGATCCTCGTGAATCGGCTCTGGAGCGAATCACTCCTGAAGCTTTGCTGGCAGTGGCCGGTGCGGTGCCAACGCAGCCCCCTGATGAAAACACCGTTGCGGCTGGATTGAAACTGCCCGCTGACTCGTTACGCCCGGATGAAATCTGGACTCTTGTGACATGGCTGCTGTTCGCAGTCCTGTCTGTGGAAATGCTGCTTGCCGGACGAGTTCATTCGTAGGTCTGATTAAGAGGAAAAGTCCATGTCCAAAATGACGCCTCCGACAATCCATTCCGCATCCTCTTCCGTAACCGGTGGAGCCGCCGTTCACGCCGTGCAGGATCGGCTTCGCCAGACTCAACAGCGACTCATCCTTCAACGAGTCGCCATGGGCTTTTTGCTGATCGTTGTCCTCGGCGCTTTTTCTCTGGCCGTGATCGCAACGGTTGACTGGTTCTTTGAGTTGGCGACGGTCTGGCGAGCCGTCTGGATCACAGGCAATGTCGTGATGGTTGTCGCTTTCATTGCTCTCGGATCGAAGCGATGGATCATAGCTTATACGCTTTCCGATACTGCCGTGGACGCTGAAAGCCGCCTGTCTCAGTTTGGGCAGCGACTGCGAACGACGCTCGACTACGAACAGCGGTCCCCGCAACCCGCAGCTGCTTCAGCCTCGCTTCTGAGCTCGCTGCACCATGAGACATTGAAGCTGTCCGAACAGACGGAATGGGGAGATGCCGTTGACGCGCGGCCACTGCTCAAAACTCTGCTGCTGGTGGTCATCATGGCATCTTCCTGGCTCGCCGCACTCGCCCTGCTGCCCGAGTTCCGGATTTCAGCCGCTCGAGCATTGCTGTTGCCTTTCGAATACACCACGGTCAGTTTTTCGCCGGCGAACTCCACCGTTCGCCATGGTGAATCAGTGACGGTCGTTGCAACAGTCGCCGGACGGTCCGTCTCGTCGGCTCAATTGCAGTATCGACCGGTTGGTGCAGAGGCCGACTGGATCATCCTTGATCTTGTTCCGGCAGATGTCCCAAAGAGCAACGGTGTTGAAGAATCTTCAGAGGCTCCTCAGCTTCACGGCGAACTTTCGGCCGTGCTGAGTGATCTCACGCAGGACATCGAATTTGAAGTGCTCGCCGGCCCGCGTTCCTTACCGGAAGGATCCGTCCGTGTCTTGCAGCCATTGACCCTGGAGAAGTTCGAGGCCCGAATTGCTCCGCCAGCCTATACAGGTCGCTCGGAAGAAAGCCTGACGACTCTCGATCTGAAGGTCCTGGAAGGAGCCCGGGTGGACCTGAAACTGGAATTTAACCGTCCTGCTGTGGAAGTGAATCTGAAACGGCAGGAACGTGTGCCTGATTCGCAGCCGACCGACAGCGATGCGGCGGCGAACGGCTCTGTAAAAGCCGGGATTGACTCGGATTCCGCCGGGATTCCGCTGGTTTTTCATGAAAACGCCGCGATGGGAACGCTTGCTGATCTTCGCCAAAATGTTTCGTTGACCCTTTCGGCGAAAACGGAAGACGGGATGTCTCTGGATCCCCAGCAGATCAACATTCGCGTCCAGCCGGATCTGATGGCGAGGGTGCAGTTTATTGCGCCGCCCGAAGAACTAATCGTCACGGCAACTACGGAAGTGCCGATGATCGTTGAGGCTGGCGATGAACTCGGACTGCACAAAGTGGGTATCATGTTTCAGATCGGCAGTGGCCCGTTCCAGACTCTGCATGAAGAGGATGCAGGCGGATCAACAGACGTCTTTCGTCTGACCTCGTTGATGATGCTGGAAGAGCATCAGCTGACGATTCAGGACGCGGTGACCTATTATGCTTATGCAGAAGACAACTACTTCGGCCAGCCACGCCGTACAGTGACTCCGCTGCGATTCATAGACATCCGGCCCTACAAGATGGACTTTCAGGTCGTCGAGTCGAAGGGAGGTGGAGGCGGTGAGTCCAGCGATGGCAGTTCGGTCACACTGGAAGAACTCATTTCACGGCAGCGTCAGGCACTGTCACGGTCGTTTCAGTCCGTTCAGAAGTCCAGCCAGCATCCAGTGGCAGGAGAAACGATCTCACAACTGACGGAAGAACAGACAGGCATTAAGGACGCAACGCTTGAGTTTTCCGCAGGCATGGCCGAGCGAGGTGCTGAACTGCCATCGCTCGATGAAGCCATCCAGCATATGGACACTGCCCTCGACTCGCTCAACGATCAGGACCTGACGAGCACTGCCGCTGCCGAGCAACTGGCAGTGACGGAATTAATTCGTGCGAGGGAGAATCTTCGGACGATGCTGAAGCAATGCAATAGTCCGTCGGCCAGTGCTCAACGGAAGTTTGACCGCCAGATGCGACAGAAGCTGCGCATGCCAAAGAAGGATCCATCAGACCAGCAGGAGCAGGTAGCTCAGATACGAAAGAAACTGGAAGACCTTGCCAAGCGTGAACGCGAATGGTCCAAACAGGCTCAGCAGTGCTGCAACAGTTCAGCCAGTTCCTCGGGTAAGCCGTCCCAGTCTCAATCGTCCCAGTCTCAATCGTCTCAGCAGGCCCAGTCACCTCAGGACTCCGGGCAAAAGGCCTCGGAACAAAAGGCCTCGGAACAAAAGGACTCGGAACAACAAAAATCGGAATCGTCTTCGGATCAGGACGGGGCATCGCCAACCCCAGCCGAAGTCGCTGAGGCACAGGAAAAACTGCAGGCAGAGCTTGCAGAGGTCCAGAAGCAACTCGAACAGCTGAACGCCGCCGGCCAGGCGGCTCGGGATCAGGCCCAACAGGCAGCCGAATCGATGAAGCAGGGACTTGCCGAATTGAAACAGAATGACGGAGACGCAGCCGGTGCAGAAGGGCAGCGGTCGGCCGATCAACTGGAGCAGTTGTCGGACCATCTGACAGCAAAGAATGCTCAGGACTTTGGACAACGACTGGACGATGCTCAGAAAGTCGCCCAACAGCTCGCCAGTCAGCAGCAGCAGCTCGAGCAACAATTGCGGAACGAGTTCGCTTCCGGCCCGACGGAAAAGCCTGCTGGCAGCAAAGGACCAGGCGACGGAGACGGGTCTCAGAAAGCGGCCTCGGGCAAGGCGCTGGCTCGCGATCAGCAGGCCGTGGCCACGCAAACGAAGATGCTGGCGGAGGTGCTCGATGGCCTGGAACGCGATGCAGCAAAGGAAGCCGGTGGCGTGCAGCAGAGACTGCAGCAGGCTCAGGCCGAAAACCCTGCACGTGACATAGCTGCAGGAATGAACCAGACGGCCGAAGATCTGAAGGCACAGCGGACCACAGCCGCTGGTCGCGGTGCCGCGGAGGCTCTGCAGCGACTTCAGGAATTGAGTCAGTCGCTCAGCGCGGCTCGGGGAGAATTCGCTCAGCCGCAATTGAAGGAACTGCTGGCACTCGAAGAACAACTGGCTCAGTTTCAGGAACAGCTGAAGCGAGCTCAGAATAAAGGAGACGACTCGGCGGCTGCGGCTGGTCAGAAATGGCAGCAGTTGGAAGCCCGACTCGACAAACTCGCCACTGTTGACCAGCGTCTCGCAGAAGCCATGCGTCAGCTGCGCCAAGGTTCTCCTCAGAAGCCAGAAACGATTGCAGAATCCGCCGGGCAGCCGACGCCGGAAGAATTTTTTCTCCGGCTTCAATTGGGGGACTTTTCAGGGATGCGCGAAGTGTCCAAAGCTCTGCAGACAAAGATTCAGGAGGCCATCCTGGCAGGCTCGCTCATGGATGCCGACCAGCCGGTACCGCCCGCTTACAAAGAACTGGTCGAAAAGTATTACCGCGCCCTTTCTGATGATCTGAGATAGGTGGTTCGATGTTAGACTGGTCGAGCCCATATCCTGCCTGGGTCTATCTGAGCCTGGCAGTCGCCTGTGTTGTGCTGATCGCTATCGCGCGCTGGACGGCGATTTCCGATCGCCTGCGTCGCTGGACGTTTTTTTTGCCAAGGATGATGGTGCTGGCCCTGCTGCTGGGCGTGCTGCTGAATCCTGTGCGGCGGCGCGAGCATCGTCTGCCGGATCAGCCGGCACAAGTGCAGTTCCTGATCGATTCTTCGCGCAGCATGGCGCTGGAGCAACCTCAAAGTCGGTCGCTGCAGGTTCAGCAAATGATCCAGACACTGGATTCGCAGCTGCAGCAACAGGCCAATTCTCCACAGGTGCAGCTGTTCCGATTCGGACAGCAATTATCGTCCGCGGCGGATTTATCACAGCTTCAGCCGATTGACAATGTGACGCGGCTGGCTGAAGCACTGGAGCAATTGCCGTCACGATTTTCGCGAGAACTGCCGCGAGGTGTTGTCGTTTTCTCTGATGGGGTGATTGACGATCCGGAGCGGCTTGAAGAAGTTGCCACCGCGTTCCGTGATATCAAGGTACCCATCCATGTCTTCCCTGTCGGCGACTCCGAACTCCGAGGAGATGTGGCGATCGACGAACTTGTGGTTCCGCCGCGAGTCGATGTCGGAGTGAAAGCTCCGATTCGCGGTGTCGTTCGAGGAACCGGTTACGCGGGCGAACGAGTTGTGCTGCAGGTTCGCGCCTCGGCTCGCCCCGAACTGCCGCCACTCGCGACGCTGCCCGTGACTCTCAGCGAAACTCCTCAACCGTTTGAACTGATTGTCGAAGCGAACCCTGAATATGGGGAACTGGTTCTGGAAGTGCCGCCGCTGAAAGATGAAGTCTCGAACGAAAATAATCGTATCCCGTTCCAGCTTTCGAAGGCCACTCGCAAACTCAAAGTGCTCTATATGGAGGGAACCGGGGCAAACGAATTTCACTGGGTCCGTGACGCTCTGATCGAAGACAAGGACATTGAGTGCGTTGCGCTGGTGGCAGATCAGCAATATGTGCAGCGTCCTCGAATGCAGCGAGTCGACGACCCCTACCGTGGCTTCCCAGCAACCCGCGAAGAACTGTTGGAGTTTGACTGCGTCATCTGCAGCGATATCGCCGTTGGCGCATTTACTCGCGAACAGCTCGACTGGACTGTTGACCTTGTCGACAAACAGGGTGGCGGTTTTATGATGGTGGGAGGGATCACCAGCTTTGGATCCGGAGGCTGGGACCAGACGGTCTGGGACAAGCTGATTCCTGCGGATATGAGCGGTGGCTCGATTGGCCGAGGCTCAGTCTACCATACCTTTCAGGTGAGGATCCCTGAAGAAGCATTGGCGCATCCTATCTGGAAAATTATCGATGACCCTGTGCAGAACCGTCGCGCGATTGAGCGGATGCCTCCGTTTCATGGAACCAACTACATGCAGCGACTCAAGCCTGCTGCTACGCTCCTTGCCGAGTCAGTCTCGCCCATTCCTGGCGCGGACATTATGCCGATCTTTGCCTGCCAGTCCTACGGCCGCGGACGCACGTTTGCATTTGCACCGGACACGACGGCCGACTGGGGCCGCGACTTTGAGCGGCACTGGGGTGAAGGCGGAGATAATCGTTACTTTCGCCGCTTTTGGCGAAATGCCGTTCGGTGGCTTACGGAAAATTCGGTGTCTGGCAACAGGCGGCTTCAGGTCGACACAGACCGCGTGATTTATCGGGCCGGCCAGCCGATTCAGATCACGGCCCGCGCCTTCGATGACGAGCTGCGCGAAACTATCGAGTACCAGGTGTCAGCGCAGGTGAAAACGAAGGACACTGGAACGCCAGCCTCCATCGCAGGCTCAACTCCTCTGGTACCAACACCTCCAGGATCTACCTATACCGGGGAGATGGACACGCTGAGTTTGATGTCAGCATCTGAAGGTGATGCATCCGCGGTGATTTCTTCCCATGAGATTGAAGTCATTGCGACACACAAGGGCTCGGAAGTCGCACGATCATCAGTCCGCGTGATGGTACTGCCGGACCTGCATGAACTGGTTCAGCCCCGTGCCCAGTCCGATATGCTGGAACAACTTGCATCCGCAACTGGCGGAACAACTCTCCATGGCCCCGCTGAACTTGCGTCACTTCTTCAGAATATGCCAGCCACGCCAGGCGACTCTGTCATCAGCCGCCAGCCACTTTGGGACAGCCCATGGCTCGCGTTCCTCATTGTTACTCTGCTCGCCGTCGAATGGATCCTCCGTCGCCTGTCTGGATATTGACACAAGTGCGGGATTGACCGTGCGGCGTACGTAACCATAGACCAGTCGCTCCGCCAGCTACCACCCTGAAGATACGGAAGGGTTCATGAAAGAAATGCAGCAACTGGCAGAATCGCTACAGATCCCATGGCCGTTGCCGGAGGACGACAGCGATGAGGCAGTCTTTTCCATGAACAGGATTCTTCGCGCGATGATCAGCCGCGAGATCGACAAAGTTCTTGCTGCGGAAAAGAAGTGATGGCCGGAACGCTATGATAAATCGCCAGTTCAAGTGATTCCTGCTTGATGACGGGGAACTCGAACTGTTCGTTCCGATCACGATTCAGTCTGCAAGCTGGCGTAATCTGGACCGTTCCTTTCGACGCTTCGGTCACATCGTACGTCACGGGGCAAACGATTTTTCAGCGTTTCCAATGTTTTATGCGGTTTTCGTGCTCTCAAATAGTTCAGAGAAAGAACGAAAACACATGGTTGCTGGTGTGGCCACACCCGCTGAATGACTGCGTTTTGGAGTTGATATGATCAACTCTACGTCGCTGCCATCACCGGCCACGCATAACAATCGACCACTGGTTGCCCGCTGGAAGTGTTTTTTTTAATTCCCGGCTCCATAATTGACAGACGCCCATGATGGTGAGAACGTACCGCTCGCAAATCCAGTCGTATACCACGGTTCCCATTGGAGTTGCGAGAGCTGCGATTTCCGTCGTTGAAAGACGACGGCCCCATTGAAGCGTGGTTACGTTCCTTTCGGGATGAATTGGCCTTGATCTGACAGCCAAACATCTTCTCGAAAACGCCTCTTTCAACCCTCTCGCAAGCACATCTTCCAGAGTTAGATCCCCATGCATTTCGAGGACATATTTCGGTTAACGTGCCCGACAGGCCTTCCTCTTCTGGCAGAAAACATATTCGAAAAGCCATCGGGGTTGGGAGTTTCACTTGGAGTGCTTCTTCTCTTTTATATTCTGCTCAACCAAATTCGACTGTCTGGTAATGCAAATCATACTGGTACCGCAAAACACAAGACAACGGATTTTGGGTCAGGTTGTGCTTATGTAGTTATCGCTGGCGTCTTGGGTATTTTAGCTGTTGGGTTTGTGATACTACTTACTGGATATGTCAGACTAATCGCACATTATGCTACATACCGAGATGGCGAATCTCTCTTAGCGATTTGCGTCGCAACTTTTTGCGTGATACTCCTTGTCAGAATTGTGTTTCGCAATCCAAGACCTGAAGGATCGCAAAATTCTGGTGGCGATGAAGATGAAAAGAAAAGTGCTCACTTACTGAGCGCGGCCCAAGCTTGCTTGCACGATAACCCGATGATGGCGACCTTGATCCTCAAAGACCTGATTGAGCGTTTTCCAAACACTCAATCTGCCGCGGTGGCAAAAGAGATTCTTGCCGAGATGGATCATTGTCCCTAAGTTTAAAGGCATTTGGAGTTGTCGACACCATCACTGGCCACCGCATCCACGCAACCACTGGCCACATGCTGGAAGTGAATAATTGACTTCCACGTCAATCTGGAAGTGATCGGCCGACAGGATGACTTCCACCAAAAACAAAAGCCGCCTGGATTACTCCAGACGGCCTTCGAGCGTTTTTGGTCCCACAACGGACCAACACCCAACGAGGGTGGCTTCGTTATGCTGTGCCTTCATCTGGAGCCTGATGTAGCTCCGTGATGG